>NZ_CP019650.1:4077500-4255625 GCF_001999945.1 Microbulbifer agarilyticus | reverse complement strand
CCTCTCGGCCGCGCTCAATGCGTCGGCGCCCGCTGCTTCCGCAGCGAGGTTTTCATGGGAATCCATACCCGGCAGCGACCGGTTAATCGGCAGCGGAGCAGGTGCAGGCGAAACAGGTAACGGGGAACGCGCCACCTCAGGAGTAGAGAAACTCGCTGGCGCGGCCTCCGCCGGACTAACCGCCGGCCCGCTGGCAGCTACTGCATGGCCTGGCTGTACGCCCGACGGTGCCACGTTACCTGCTGCACCATTGGGCGCACCACCATAGGCCTGATCAACCCGCCCATGGGCGTGCCCACCACTCTGCTGGTAACCCGAGTAGGCATTGTCGCCATTGAGGCTCCGACGAAAACGGGAGGTACGCCGGTCAAGCGCCACCACCTCGACGCCAATCACACGACCGGCAAATTGCTGAGCCAACTCGCGAATACGGTCGAGAAATTTGTCGCTTACCCAATTGAGAATAAACCGGTTGGGCGCCACCAGACGCAGCTCACCGTCAGCGCTCTCCGCACTGGCATCCGCGACGCGCAGCGGCCGAATCCAGGTATTGAACTGCTGTGGTGGCAATTCATCCTGCAAACAGGCAGCACACTGCTTCCAGATGGAATCAGACAAGGAACCCCCTAAGAAAGACAAATTGAGGTACAACTACACCCGCAAACACCGACCACAGCATCGCTGTCGGCCGCCCCCGAGAAAGACGGGCATCACCTCAAATGAAGGCCGACAGTATATCGGCTGGGCCTTGGGTTATCCACAACTCAACCACATTTGGGGACAACTTTTTGATGAGAAAGGCTAGCAATATCAACCACTTGACTACAAAGTAAGCGAGGAAACGACAACCGCGGGCAATAGTTATCCACAAACACTTGTGAGTATCTTGGGGTCAAACAGTGAACACTCGAAAATAGTCCAGACAATACAGGGACTTACCCGAATGGCGCCCAATTCACTCGATGAGCAAGGACAAAACGCTTTGCTCCCAGCGTCCCGCAGACTACTTATATAAAAGGAAACAACACTCAACCTAATGAACTAAGCACGAAACGCGCAAACACAGATTCTCTCGCCAAGATTCCATTGCGTCGCCCGGGAATCGTTGCTTTAACTGGCTTCTTTCTATACAATCCGCCGCCTTCGCAGCGCATAGCCCGCGATAACCTTTGCCAGGTCCGCAAGACCAGGCACACCGCTAACGGGCTATAGCCAAGCGCGGTAAAGAATTACCCAAACTTCCCGGACACGACTCCAGGACAACAATCCAGGTAGTAACAAAATGAAACGTACATTTCAGCCCAGCAACTTGAAGCGCGCACGTACCCACGGTTTCCGTGCTCGTATGGCAACCAAAAGCGGCCGTAAAATCTTGGCCCGTCGTCGCGCCAAGGGCCGCAAGGTTCTGTGCGCCTAAGATTGCCGCCTAGCGAGCAACCTTATATTTGCCACTGAATCATCATGCAGTGTTCACGCAGCGACTTCGCATTCGCCAAGCCGCTGCGGCTGCTCAATGCGGCGCACTATCGCGCCGTATTTGATTCCGCTCCGGTTCGCGCAGCGCAACCGCAATTCCTGATCCTCGCCCGCCCCAACGAGCTACCTCACCCGAGGCTCGGTCTCGTTATTGCTAAAAAACACGTCCGCAACGCCACCGATCGCAATCGTATTAAACGCATTGCACGCGAAACGTTTCGTCTGCGCCAGAATGAACTGTTCCCGCTCGACGCCGTGGTGCTGGCCCGCGCAGGTGCCGGCGAACTGGACAATGCGGCCCTAGCCAAGATCTTCAACAAACTGTGGCGCAAGCTCGACCAGCGCGCGCGCAATCCGCAGACACAGCAATCCGGCCCAAGAGGCGGTAAGGGCGGCGGTAAAAGACCACCGCGACGCAAAACCGCTGGCAACAAAGTAAAAACAGACAGCGGCGGCGAGAATAACCCATGACCTGGCTGGCTATTCGACTAATCAAGTTGTATCGCCTGATCGCCAGTCCGTGGGTTGGCAACCAGTGCCGTTTTTACCCCACCTGCTCCTGTTATGCCGAAGAAGCATTTAAAACGCACGGATTCTGCAAAGGGGGTTATTTAACCCTGCTCCGCCTTATAAAATGCCACCCCTGGCATCCGGGCGGATTCGATTACGTACCACCGGCGCAACAAGCAACCGAAACACCGGCGAACGATAGAACGCCACCAACGCAACAAGGCTAACGACATAATGGATTGGCAACGCTACACGCTGGTCGGCGGCATCGCCGCTGTCCTTCTGGCACTGATTTACCAGTGGAACGCTTTCCAGGAGCAACACGCCCCGGCGATCGACCAGACAACCGTGGTGAACCATCAGAACACCGAGACGGAAACACTTCCCAGCAGCCAGGCCCAGTCCACCGCCGGCAGCGATCTTCCCGAAGGCAGTATCCCGGAAGTCGGTACTACCACTCAGCCAAAATTGATTAGCGTAGAAACCGATACGTTGAGCCTGCTGATCGACCCCCAGGGTGGCGACATTGTGAAAGTCGCACTGCGCGAGTTCCACGAAGAACTGAATACCCCAGATCGCCCGCTGATCCTGCTCAACCAGACTCGCAGCCATACCTATATTGCCCGCAGCGGCTTGGTCGGCGGTAAAGGCAGCTGCTCCGCCGCCCGCCCGGCGTTCACCAGCGATGCCAACCAATATGCCCTGCAGGAAGGTAAAGACACTCTCACCGTAGAACTCAAGCAATCCCAGAATGGCATCGGATTCACCAAACGCTTTACCTTTACCCGCGGCGACTACCTCATCAATGTTGCTTACCTGGTGGACAACGGCCGTGACAAGCCGCTGCTTGCGGGCATGTGTGGCGAAATCATCCGCGACGCCCAAGAGCCACCGGTCGACATGGGTATCGGCATGGCACCATTCCTTGGCGCCGCCCTGCACACCAGCGAAGAGAACTACTTCAAGCAGGATTTCGAAGACATCGCCAAGCGCCCAACCACCGAAACCATTCAGGGTGGCTGGGTTGCCATGGTGCAGCACTACTTCCTCAGTGCCTGGATTCCAAACCAGCAAGATCTCAACACCTTTACCTTGGCGCCCATCGGCAACGGTCTATTCAGCATGGGCTTCACCAGCCCGCAGCTGCGCATCGAACCGGGCCAGCAGGGTACTGTGGCAGCCGACTTCTATGTCGGTCCAAAAGATGTATACCGTCTGGAAGAGATTTCTCCTTACCTGGACCTGACCGTGGATTACGGCTGGTTGTGGTGGCTGGCCAAGCCCATGTTCCGCGTACTGCACTGGATTCATGAGCACCTGGTCGCCAACTGGGGCTGGGCAATTATCCTGCTGACCGTATTTATCAAGGCGCTGCTCTACCCGCTGTCTGCCGCAGGCCTCAAGTCCATGGCGCGCATGCGCAAGTTCGCCCCGCAGATGAAAAAGCTGCAGGAGCAATACAAGGACAACCGCCAGAAGCTCGCCGAAGAAACCATGAAGCTGTACCGCCGGGAGAAGATCAATCCCGTGGGTGGCTGCTTGCCGATCCTGCTGCAGATGCCAGTGTTTATCGGCCTCTACTGGATGCTGATGGAAACTGTGGAACTGCGCCACGCACCCTGGATCGGCTGGATTCACGACCTGTCGGTTAAAGACCCCTACTTCATCCTGCCGGTGATTATGGGTGCCAGCATGTGGCTGATGCAGAAGTTGCAGCCACAGCCCACCGATCCCACCCAGGCGAAGATCATGCAGCTGATGCCAATCATGATGACCTTCTTCTTCCTGTGGTTCCCGGCCGGACTGGTTCTGTACTGGATCGCGAACAACCTGATCTCGATCGCACAGACCTGGTTTATCAACAAACAGGTCGAATCCGCAGACAAGTAATTTGCGTGATCGTGACATCCAGAAGGGCCGCTACTAGCGGCCCTTCTTGTTGGTGAACCCCATGCGTGCAGCCTGTTCGTAAAGCCCGTTTATGAAAGTCGGATAAACTCAAACAATGTCCCTGCAAAGCCTCAGCAAAGACACCATCGCTGCCGTCGCCACCCCACCGGGCCGTGGCGGCATCGGCGTGATTCGCCTGTCCGGACCAGACGCACGCAAGATCGGCGAACAATTGTGTAACAAAGCCTTCAAACCCCGCTTTGCGCACTACTGCGATTTCACCCATCAAGAACAACTACTCGACCAGGGACTGGCGCTCTACTTCCCCGGACCCAACTCCTTCACCGGTGAAGATGTGGTGGAACTGCAGGGGCATGGTGGCCCGGTTATCCTCGACACGCTGCTGGCCGCGCTGATCGAAATGGGCGCCCGCCAAGCACGCCCCGGCGAGTTTTCCGAACGCGCATTTCTCAACGACAAGCTGGATCTGGCTCAAGCGGAGGCCATTGCCGACCTGATTGACGCCGGTACTGCCCAGGCGGCACAGAATGCACTGCGCTCGCTGCAGGGGGTATTCTCCGAAAAAATCGAAGATTTAGCGGAAAAACTGACGCATTTGCGTATCTATGTCGAAGCTGCGATCGATTTTCCTGAAGAAGAAATCGATTTTCTCGCCGATGGCAAAGTTTCCGCCGATATTGAAGCGCTACTGGCCCAACTGGACAGTGTGGAAGCGGAAGCGCGCCAGGGCGCGATCATGCGCGAGGGTATGCAGGTGGCCATCGCCGGAAAACCCAACGCAGGCAAGTCCAGCCTGTTGAATGCACTGGCTGGCAAAGACTCGGCCATCGTCACCGACATCGCCGGCACCACCCGCGATGTGTTGCGCGAGCATATTCATATCGACGGTATGCCTTTGCACATCGCCGACACCGCCGGCTTGCGGGAATCCCCGGATCAGGTAGAACAGATTGGCATGCAGCGCGCCTGGGACGAGATTCACAACGCCGACCGCGTGCTGCTGGTGGTGGATGCTGCAGAAGTCACCAGCCTGGACCCGGAACAAGCCTGGCCGGAATTCACCGCGCAGCTGCCGGACCCGGACAAACTGACCCTGGTGGTCAACAAACTCGATCTCACCGACTACACCCCCGGGCTGCAAGCCCACAGCGATGGGGTACCGGTGGTCGCAATCAGCGCCAAAACCGGCGCGGGCATCGATGCATTGCGCGATCACCTGAAGCGGTGCATGGGATATCAGTCCGGAAATGAGGGAAGTTTCAGTGCGCGTCGCCGTCACCTCGATGCCCTGGCTCAGGCGCGGGCATTTATTACCGCCGGCCAGGCACAACTCAATGCCAGTGGCGCCGGCGAGCTGCTGGCGGAAGATCTGCGCCAGGCGCAGCAGTCACTGGGTGAAATCACCGGAGCCATGACCGCCGACGAACTACTGGGCAAGATTTTCGGCAGCTTCTGTATTGGTAAGTAACCAACGCCACTGAAAAGTTGGGAAGTGGCACCAGGCTCAGGCAAAGCGCAGGGTAGCAGTTGTGCCCGCCCCCTCTTCGCTGGCCAGCGATACCCGCCAACCATTTTGCTCACACAGGCGCTTCACAATCGCCAGGCCCACACCGTAACCGGAACGCGATTGCTCGCTACCCCTCACATGTGGCTCATAGATACTGGCCAGCTTGTCCTCGCTGATCCCTCGGCCGCTGTCGATCACCTGCACCTGCCCGTCCCCTACGCGCACCACCACCTTGCCGCGGTCGGTGTAGTTCACCGCATTGCGGATCAGGTTACCCACCAGAATTGAAATGACACGTTTGTTCGCTTGCAGCAACAGACTGGAGTGGCACACGAGTTCCACGGCAATGCCTTTTTGCTCGGCCAATTGGGATATGCCCTCGTGTTCCCGCGCAATCAGGTCGCACACATCCACACGCTCGGTGCGCAGACCGTCACCCTGCTCGCGCGACAACGCGAGGAACGCATCGATCAGCTCCTGCATATCGTGGCAGGCGCGCTGGATTCTATCGACCAGCTTGAGATCTGCTGCTGATATTTCCGGTTTCGCGGCGAGAAGCTCTGCAGACATGGCGATCACGGTGATCGGGGTGCGCAGCTCGTGGCTGGCATCGCGGGAAAATGCGCGCTCCCGGTCGACAAAACGCGCGATCCTGCCGCGATAATGCTCGATCGCATCTACAAGCATGGCCACCTCGGTGTCGAGGCTCATGGGCAACAGGTCCGCCAGATCCACCTCGCCTTTTTCTTCCGGCAACATATTGATCAGCCGGGCCAGTTCGATGGTGGGGGAAACCGCGCGCCGCGCGCGCAGGTAACTGAACCACAGCACCAGATACAGCAGCAGCAGCACTACTGCCAGCGGCACCAAGCCGTAGAGTGAGATCAGGCTGTTGACCCCGGAGCGGTTGAAAAACAGGAACATGCGTTGCCCGCCGCGCGAACTCACATACAGCGAATTGAACTCGTCGGCCTTTACTTCGTGGTAGCCGTCCGCAACGTCGGTTGCCATGCGCCAGGGGAATGCGGACGCGTCCCGCGGAAACAGGTAACCCTGCAGGTTCAGGGAATTGGAGAGCTGCACCGAGGGGTTTTCTTCCACCAGCTGCCAGTAATGGGCGGTTTCCCGCTCCAGTGCTTCCTGTACCAGTAAATGAGACAACAGCCAGTTAGTCAGCAGCACGCCGAGGATCACGGCAAACCCAATCAACAACCCCTGCAACACAAAGGTGCGAAAGATCTTGTCCTGCAGGCGGTTATTTCGCATTGGGCGCCACCAGCTGATAACCACTACCGGGGTGATTCAGAATCATTTGTTGTGCGAAGGGCTTGTCGACTTTCTTGCGCAGGCTGTACATATGACTGCGCAGGGTGTCACTGTCGGGCAATATATCGCCCCAAACCTTGCGCTCCAGCTCTGCGCGGCTCATCACCGCCGGCGAACTGCGCATCAACGCCTCAAGCAACCGCAAACCGATTGGGGGCAGCCGGATATCCTGCCCGTCCCGCTGCACCTGCAAAGTACTCTTGTCCAGCTCCAGCGCACCCACCACGAGTTTTTCCCGCGTGAGTTCGGAGCGATTGCGGCGCAACTGCGCATTAACGCGCGCTTCCAGTTCACGGATCGCAAACGGCTTCACCAGGTAATCATCGGCCCCGGCATTCAGCCCGAGAATCTTTTCATCCAGCGTGTCGCGCGCGGTCAACATAATAATTGGGGTATCGAGCTTCGCGTGCTCGCGGATCGCACGGCAAATTTCGAGCCCGTCGATACCGGGCAGCGACAGATCGAGAACCACCAGGTCTACGGGCTTGGTGGTTGCTAGGTGCAAGCCAGTCACACCATCCGCGGCGTAGTCCACCGTAAACCCGCGCCCCTCGAGGTAGGAGGCAATCATTTCCGCAATATCGCGATGGTCTTCAATGAGCAAAACCGTACCGTTTTGTTGCATCACCAATGCCCTCGCTCGCTTGCCAATAATGAAAAATGCGGGCCCATGGGGGCCCGCACGCACATCTTATGTAGTGCTCAGATAACTCTGAGAAATCATACGTAAATCAGTTGGTCAGCACCACGACACCGAAGTCTGTGGTACTACCGCCCTGCTCGCTCGGACCGTAGGCCAGCACACTGGCCACAACGCCACCGCCAAGCTCGAAGTTCTCGGCGTTGATCGCCACCATACCGCCGGCAACCACGCGGATATCGTAGGCGCCTGTCGCAACGGTTACGTAATCGGTGATATCACCGAAGGCGAAGTCGTCCAGCAGCGGCGCACCGGCCAGGCCACCTTCCACATCCATCGCCGAGAATTCACCAGCGGCGGTAACGTACACATCCACCTCGCCGGCCGCCGGCGCACCGTGAATCACCTTAACGGAAGCTTCCGTTGCTACAGAGCGGTTGGCGTCGACGGTGGGCAGCAGGCCGAAGGCCGGAGTGCCCAGTACGCGACCCGCGGCAACCACGGTGTACTCGGTACCGGCATCCAGTGCGACTTCACCAGACATAAACACACTGTCACCCACCATATCGGTGTCAGGAGCTACATCGAATACATAGCTGGCAGACGGCACACCGGCGTAGGCACTCTCACCCGGGAACTGATCCAGGTAATTGAAGCCGGCGATTAACTCCACCGGATCCATCCCAAGTACTTCGCTGGTGGCAAACACTTCCACATTGCCACTGTCGACACCAGCGGACATGACCGCGGCATTGGCGTCTGGGGACAGGTGAACCACGCGCACACCGGCATTGGTGTCCATATCGAGGATCTCAACCGATTCGCCCTGCTCGGTGGTCACCAGCAACTTGACCGGCGACGCGGCCGCCTCCGTGCTGTTTTCCGCGGCAATCGCGGTCACCAGCAGTTTTTGACCCGCGAAAGCGGTGAGATCCACGGTGCCGGAGTCGTAAACCACATCATCCTCGAGCCCCACACGGATCCGTACCGGCTCCGCCATTACCACGCCCGCATCGATAGACTCACCGAACTCAAAGGCGAAGGCCGCAGAAAGGCTGGCGAAATCATCCTCCGGCGCGCTCAGGTACACATCAACCCGCGGCGCATCTGGCGCGGCGTGGGTTACGGTCAATGCAACCTCGGTCTGCGCGGGCTCAGAAGCAGATTCATTGACCACCAGCGGCGCGATATCTGCCACATTACCAACGGCAATCACCGTCGGACGGGCGTTTTCTTCGATGCTGAAGCCCGCGACTTCGATCACGGCCGCGTTACCACCGGGGATGATGCCTTCCACAGCAATGTCGTAGCTGCCCGCGTCCAGCTCGGCAAAGCCACTGGTCTCGGCATAATCCAGCCCTTCGATCGCCACGCTACCATTAAGCAGTACGTTTACCGCCGGCGCATCCACTGACGCGTGCACTACCTGAATAAAGCCACTGGCCGCAGGTTCTTCCGCCGCCGGTGGGAATTCGATGACATTGTCGTTGTTGTTGCTATCGCTGGAACAACCGGCAATCACCGCTGCCAGCGGCAGTGCCACCGCCAACTTCGAAACGATCGATCTATTTGAGGTTTTCATGGGGGTCTCCTGTTGTGTTTATGGGGTGATACTGGCGAACACCACATCAGGAGCGCGTCAAAAGGACGTGAAAATTATGTGAAAGCCTGAAACCCCGCTTGCCGTGGGGCACAAGAACAAAAAAATCGACCAACAAGTCACGATGAGGGAGACGCTGGCGCGAATCTTTCCAACAAGATCTCCCCGAGCAAACCACAAGAGTTGCGCACACAAACTCACAGAGTTATCCAGACAGACCACCTATCCAGATACCCCACACAAGTATTTATCCCATTAAGTCACAGACTTATGCACAAAATGACGTAAAGAGAGACGTACGAAAGAGCCGTGTGGATAAAAACAGTGGAAAAGTGAGGGGAAACCGGTACGCATGTGGGGACAAATCGACGAATGGGCGCAAACACCTTTACTTATCCCACTCGTCCACATCGCCATACCGTGGTTTTACCCTGCTAAAAGCAAGGGTTTACAGGGTAGTTATCATGTATCTAACTAACTGTTTTTAAACGCTTTTTTGTACTTATACGTAAAAAACACTCCCTCTATAATTACATTAAACATAAACACATACATACATATAAGATATGTATAACTTTATTTAAATAGATATAAGAAAGCGCAAAACAAAATTTAGAAATGCCGCTTTTTTGCACAGCTCAAGGCGCCTATAATGTGCGGCCGATTTTTACCGTGACCTGTCAGCGACAAGGCTGGCACCAGAGCTAACCTATGGATTACCCCACACAATATGATGTGATCGTGATTGGCGGCGGACATGCCGGCACCGAGGCGTGCCTGGCATCTGCGCGCATGGGGAGTAGAACCCTGCTGTTAACCCACAACATCGAAACACTCGGGCAAATGTCCTGTAACCCGGCCATTGGCGGCATCGGTAAAAGTCACCTGGTGAAAGAGGTCGATGCCCTCGGCGGCGCCATGGCCACCGCCACGGATCTCGGTGGTATCCAGTTCCGTGTTTTGAATGCCCGTAAAGGTCCAGCGGTACGAGCCACGCGCGCGCAGGCAGACCGCGCGCTGTACAAAGCGGCGATTCGCAATATCCTCGAGAACCAACCCAACCTGGACATCTTCCAGCAAGCGGCCGATGACCTGATCGTCGACAACGACCGGGTGACCGGCGTGGTAACCAATGCGGGCCTGCGCTTTCACGGCAAAACCGTGGTCATTACGGCCGGTACCTTTCTCGGTGGGCGCATACATATCGGCCTGGACAACCATGCCGGTGGCCGCGCCGGTGACCCGCCCTCCATTGCCCTTGCGGAGCGCCTGCGTGCGCTGCCTTTCCGCGTTGAGCGCCTGAAAACCGGCACTCCGCCGCGTATCGATTCGCGCTCCGTGGACTTCTCCGGTCTGGAAGAGCAGTGGGGCGACGAGCCGCTTCCGGTGATGTCCTATCTCGGCAGCCGCGCCCAGCACCCGCAACAGGTGTGCTGCTGGATCACCCACACCAACGAGCAGACCCACGACATTATCCGTGGTGGTCTCGACCGCTCACCCATGTATTCCGGCGTTATCGAGGGCATAGGCCCGCGTTACTGCCCGTCCATCGAGGACAAGGTGCACCGCTTCGCGGACAAGGATAGCCACCAGATCTTTATCGAGCCCGAGGGACTCACCACCAACGAGCTCTACCCCAATGGCATCTCCACCAGCCTGCCGTTCGATGTGCAGATGAACCTGGTACGCTCCATCAAGGGCTTTGAGAATGCGCATATCACCCGCCCGGGCTATGCCATCGAATACGATTTCTTTGATCCACGCGACCTGCTGCCATCACTGGAAACCAAGTTTATTTCCGGTTTGTTCTTCGCCGGCCAGATCAACGGCACCACTGGCTACGAGGAAGCTGCCGCCCAGGGCCTGCTGGCCGGTGCCAACGCCGCACTGCAGGCGCAGGACAAAGACGCCTGGTCCCCGCGCCGCGATGAGGCCTATCTCGGAGTGTTGGTGGACGACCTGATTACCAGTGGCACCAAAGAGCCATACCGCATGTTTACCAGCCGCGCGGAATACCGCTTGTTGCTGCGCGAGGACAATGCGGACCTGCGCCTGACCGAAAAGGGGCGTGAGATGGGGCTGGTGGACGACACCCGCTGGCAGGCCTTCTGCGAAAAGCGCGAAGCCATTGCCCTCGAGCAGCAGCGCCTCAAGGAAACCTGGGTACAGCCCGGTAGCGATGCGGCAACGAGTGTGGAGCAAAAGCTGCCGCAACCGCTGGCGCGTGAATACAGCCTGCAAGACCTGCTGAAGCGCCCTGAGCTGGTGTACAACGATATTGCGCGCCTCAAGGGGGAAGCGGTCGCCGACGAGCGCGTCGCTGAACAGGTGGAGATATCCGCCAAATACGCCGGTTACATCGATCGCCAGCGGGACGAAATTGAGCGTCTGCAGGCCTACGAGGACACCCCGCTCCCCGTGGATTTCGACTATGGCGCGGTATCCGGCCTCTCCAACGAAGTGGTGCAGAAGTTAACGGATGCGCGCCCCGACACCCTGGCGCGGGCCAGCCGCGTACCGGGTGTGACGCCGGCAGCGGTTTCGCTGTTGTTGATCCAGCTGAAGAAACGCGGACTGTTGGCTCGCAAAAAGGCGGTTTGAGGTGATGGAGCAGTTTCGACCCCGTCTACAGCAGGCGGCAGACCAGTTACAGCTGGCGTTGACCGGCGAACAGCAGGATAAGTTGCTGGCCTACCTCGACTTGTTTGCGCGCTGGAACGCCGCTTACAACCTGTCCGCGGTGCGCGATCCGGCGGAGATGCTGGAACGCCATATCATCGACAGCCTGAGTGTGGTGAACCTGTGTGGCATCAGTCCCGCAGACCAGACCCCGCTGATCGACGTCGGCTCAGGCGGTGGCCTGCCCGGTATCCCGCTGGCGATTATCCACCCCGAGCGCCCCATTAGCCTACTCGACAGCAATGGCAAAAAGTCGCGCTTTCAGTTTCAGGTAGCCAGCCAGCTCAAGCTCGCCAACATAAACGTGGTAAACCAGCGGGTGGAGGCCTACCAGCCGGAGAAGCACTACGCCGGTGTGGTTTCCAGGGCTTTTGCCTCGCTGCAGGATATGGTGCAAGGGAGTGAGCACTTGCTCGCCCCAACTGGCCGATTTTATGCGATGAAGGGCAAGATCCCGGAAGATGAGTTGAGCGCATTGCCAAAAGGCATTAAGGTCGAGCAGGTGCACCCATTGCGAGTACCCGGGTGCGACGCCGAGCGCCACCTGATCGTCCTTGTTCGCGAGGATTGAACCGCCAGCTCTGGCAAGCCACTCCAATGCCGGGGTGGAACAAAAACAACTGAGATCAATACCAGTGCACCGGGCTGATGTTCGCGGGTGTGCTTTTGCTGCCGCGCCTCCCGGTCAAACCGGCCTAGCGGCGAGCCCGGGACGCCACAGGAACTGTGCCAACGGGACCAACAGGATCAGAACCTTGAGCAAAATTTTTGCGGTAGCCAACCAGAAGGGCGGAGTCGGCAAGACCACGACCTGCGTCAACCTGTCCGCATCGCTTGTAGCCAACAAGCGAAGGGTGTTGCTGATTGACCTGGATCCCCAGGGCAACGCCACCATGGGCAGCGGCATCGACAAAAGCGAGCTGCAGCTGTCGAGCTACGATGTGCTGGCCAGTCTGCTGCCGCCGCGCAAGGCGATTGTGCCAACCGCCAGTGGTTATGACCTGATGCCAGCCAATATTGACCTGTCCGCGGCGGAAGTGGAGTTGCTGGAGATGGACGGCCGCGAATCCCGTCTGCGCCAGGCGCTCGTACAGGTCGCCGATGACTACGACTACATCATCATCGACTGCCCGCCATCGCTGAACATGCTTACCGTAAACGCCTTGTGTGCCGCTGGCGGGGTACTGATCCCGATGCAGTGCGAATACTACGCGCTGGAAGGTCTGTCCTCTCTGATCGACACGATTACCCAGGTCCAGCAGGCCGCGAACCCGAGCCTGAAGATCGAGGGCATCCTGCGCACCATGTACGACCCGCGCAATAGCCTGACCAGTGATGTTTCTGAGCAGTTGAGCGAATACTTCGGTGAGCGCCTGTACCGCACCTGTATTCCACGCAATGTGCGTCTCGCGGAAGCGCCGAGTTTTGGCAAGCCCGCGCTCGACTACGACCGCAGCTCCAAAGGCGCCATCGCCTACCTCGCCCTCGCTGGCGAGATTACCCGCCGCGAAACCGCGGCAAACCAGAATAGCAACCAGAACAGTGGACCACGCCCGGTAGCGGAAGCGGTTTAAGACTGAGGTAACAAACCTATGGCCGCGAAACGCAAGGGCCTCGGGAAAGGGCTTTCCCATCTGATCAGCAACAATGCCAGTGAAGCCATTGCCGTGGCCACTGGCGAGCGCAACGGCGATGTCGCCGAGCGCGTCGATGGCGAGCTCAAAGAGCTGCCCATCGAATTCCTGCAGCGCGGTCGCTACCAGCCGCGCCGCGACTTCCCGCAGGAGTCCCTGCAAGAACTGGCCGACTCCATCCGCGCCCAGGGCATTATGCAGCCCATCGTGGTTCGCCCTGTCGGCGAGCGCAAGTACGAGATCATCGCCGGTGAACGTCGCTGGCGCGCGGCCCAGCTCGCCGAGTTGGATAAAGTCCCCGCCCTGATTCGCGAAGTGGCCGATGAAGCCGCCATCGCCATGGCGCTGATCGAGAATATCCAGCGGGAAGACCTGAACCCGGTCGAAGAGGCGGTGGCGCTCAAGCGTCTGCAGGATGAATTCGAACTCACCCAGCAGCAGGTAGCCGAGGCTGTGGGTAAATCCCGCACTGCGGTGACCAATCTACTGCGCCTGTTGAGTCTCACCGACGAGGTGCGCACCTTCCTCGAACGCGGCGATATCGAAACCGGCCACGCCAAGGCGCTGCTCGGCCTTGCCGGTGAAGACCAGAAAGCCACTGCCCGCCAGGTGGTCGACCGCGGTTTGACCGTGCGCCAGACCGAGGCGCTGGTACGCAACGTCCAGGCCCAGGCGGGCAAGCCGAAACCGAAGAAAGCTCCGGTGGACCCTAATATTCGCCGTCTGAGTGAAAAGCTGGCAGAAAAAATTGGTGTTCCGGTGTCGATCGATCACGGCGAAAAAGGTGCCGGCAAGCTGGTGCTCAAGTACACCAGCCTGGATGAGTTGGACGGCATTTTGGCGCATCTGGGCTATAGCGAAGACTGATTCTCTTACCGCCGCAATGCTCTGGAAACGTTACTATTGCAACGTTTTTGTAAAAAATGCGCCAAAATAGTGCAATGTTTTGGCGCATGCTTCTCCGTTCACTGGCATCTCTGCCGCCAAATAACCCCTCGGTATGTAAGTGCTTACTATCAGTGGAATAGGTGGTAAACGACCGCGAAAGCCATACCATCTGACGAGATTTGCTAGTTGAATCGACAGCCTCGTTCCTCCATAATTCGCACGCCCAAATTTTGGGCGGAAAAGAAAATTTGGCCGGCCTGTTCCCGCCTATGCGTAATCCCCCAGTTGTACAGATTTCGCTGATCCAGCTAGCGGTTGTTTTGCTGGCTGTGGTGGCGCTCGAATTCACGCTGGGACGTGTCATCGCCCTTTCCGCCCTGCTTGGCGGCGCCCTGAGTGTGGTGCCCAATCTGTATTTTGGTTTGCGTGCCTTTGAGCTGTTAGGGCCAAACCGCGGCAAGATTCGCGGAGCGCGCGCCAGCCAGCGCGCGGTGGGAAGCTTCTACCGCGCCGAAACCGGCAAGTTCGTAATGACCCTGGTGGGGTTTGCGCTGGTGTTTATCAGCGTCAAAACGCTTAACCCCGCAGTGCTGTTTATCAGCTACGGCTTGTGCGTGATTTTGCAATGGATTCTCGTAGCCCGCCTGCATACCAAAGGTTAGCGGGGGGCGGGGAGCCTCGAAGAATGACTGCGCTTTTGCTCAGGGCCGAAAACCAAGGCCGCGCAGGTTCGGGGTTCCACGAAACAGATTTTTTATCTTAAAACGTGTTGAGGAACTATGGCTGCCGAACAAACCGCGACGGGTTATATCCAGCACCACCTGCAAAATCTTGCATACGGTAAACTTCCTGCGGGTTACACCCGTACCGACGGAACCGTGCTTTCAGAATCCACCTGGACGATTGCACACAGCAGTCAGGAAGCCGCCGATATGGGCTTCTGGGCCGTGCACCTGGACACCTTGGGTTGGTCCATTGGTCTTGGTCTGATTTTCTGCTTCCTGTTCGCCCGTGCGGCGAAAAAAGCGACTCCGGGCGTCCCCTCTGGCTTCCAGAGCTTCGTCGAAGTGATCGTCGACTTCATCGACAAAACCGTTAAAGACACCTTCCCGCACCGCAACAGCATGGTTGCACCGATGGCTCTGACCATCTTCGTGTGGGTATTCCTGATGAACCTGATGGATTTGATCCCGGTTGACTGGCTGCCGCTGGCGTTCGCCCACGGTACCTCTGCCCTCACCGGTGCCGATCCGCATCACGTCTACTTCAAAGTTGTTCCTACCACCGACCTGAACGCCACCCTGGGTATGGCGCTGGCGGTGTTCGCCCTGATGATTTTCTTCAGTGTGAAAGAAAAAGGCCTGATGGGCTTTGTGAAGGAACTGACTCTGCACCCCTTCCACTCCGGCAAGTGGTACATAGACATCTTCCTGATCCCGTTCAACTTCCTGCTGGAAGCGGTTTCCCTGATCGCCAAGCCTGTATCTCTCGGCCTGCGTCTGTTCGGTAACCTCTACGCAGGTGAGATGATTTTCATCCTGATCGCTATCGTATTCGGTGTTGGCGTTCTGGGCTTTATCGGCGCCAGCTTCCTGCAGATGGGCTGGGCGATTTTCCACATCCTGGTAATTACCCTGCAGGCCTTCGTATTCATGGTACTGACTACCGTGTACATGGCCATGGCACACGACCGGGAAGAGGAGCACGCGCACGACCAGTAAGGTCGTGCCAGCTGTAAAGAATTTGTCGGTTTACTGACTTTTTTCACTCACTTTCAACTTCAACAACTCTTAACTTACTTTTGGAGAAAACAATGGAAGCATTAGGTCTGGTATACGTAGCTGCTGCACTGCTGATCGGTCTGGGCGCACTGGGTACTGCTATCGGTTTCGGCACCCTGGGTGGCAAGCTGCTGGAAGGTTCTGCTCGTCAGCCGGAACAGGCTCCTGCTCTGCAAGGCAAAATGTTCCTGATGGCTGGTCTGCTCGACGCCGTACCGATGATCGGTGTTGGTATCGCTATGTACCTGATTTTCGCGGTTGCTCCTGGTCTGGCTGGTTAATCCCATCGTTCCAATTGCCCTTTAATCCACTTTTGAAAGAGCAAGAGGTGTCGGTGTGAATATCAACCTGACTCTGATCGGCCAGTCGATCACCTTTTTCGCCTTTGTATGGTTCTGCTGGAAATATGTCTGGCCAGCCCTACTGGGTGTAATGCAAGAACGTGAGCAAAAAATTGCCACCGGTCTGCAAGAAGCCGAGCGCGCAGAAAAAGATCTTGAGCTGGCTCAGCGCAAAGCAGCCGAGCAACTGAAAGAAGCCAAAGCCCAAGCGGCCGAAATCATCGATGGTGCCAACAAGCGCGCCAACCAAATCGTTGATGAAGCCAAAGAGGCAGCGCGCAGCGAAGGCGATCGCCTGAAAGCTGCCGCACAGGCGGAAATCGAACAGGAAGTTAACCGAGCGAAGGAACAACTTCGTACCCGTGTTGCTGACCTGTCTGTTGCCGGCGCAGAAAAAATCCTCTCAATCAACATCGATGCCAAGGCACACGATGACATGATTGAGAAACTGGCAGCCGAGCTGTAAGCGAGGAACCCATGGCGGAACTCAGCACTCTGGCCCGGCCATACGCTAAAGCGGCATTTGCCCACGCCCAAGAAGCCTCCGACCTCAGCGGTTGGAGTGCGGCGTTGGTAACCGCAGCGGCGGTCAGCCAGAACGAAAAAGTTGGCGAGCTGCTGGATAACCCGCAGTTGACCAGTGAAGTGCGCGCGGAAAAATTCCTGTCTGTATGTGGCGATTACGATGCCTCCATGCAGAACTTCATCAAGCTGCTGGCGGAAAACCACCGCCTGCCGCTGCTGCCGGAAATTTCCGAACTGTTCGAAGACCTGAAGGCTCAGGCAGAAGCCACTCTCGAAGTGGAAGTTATCTCTGCCCGCCCGCTCAGCGACGAACAGTCCCAGCGCCTCACCCAGGCACTCAGCAAGAAGTTTGCCCGCGAAGTGCACCTGCACAGCGCGGTCGACGAAAGTCTGCTGGGCGGCGCGATTATTCGCGCTGGTGACACGGTGATCGATGGCACCGTGCGCGGCCGACTGGCCAAACTCGCCGAGGCGATGAACTCCTAAATTACCTTCCCGGTGGGCAGCCCTGCCGGGGAATCGAGGAACAGAGCATGCAGCAACTGAATCCCTCTGAGATCAGTGAAATTATCAAGAGCCGCATCGACAATCTCGATGTGAGCACTGAAGCCCAGAATGAGGGCACAATTGTTTCCGTATCCGACGGTATCATCCGCATCCACGGCCTAGCCGACGTGATGTACGGTGAGATGATCGAGTTCGAAGGCGGTGTTACCGGTATGGCACTGAACCTGGAGCGCGACTCCGTTGGTGCCATCGTACTGGGCGACTACAAATCTCTGGCGGAAGGCCAGAAGTGTCGTTGTACTGGCCGCATCCTGGAAGCCCCGGTTGGTCCGGAGCTGCTGGGTCGTGTGGTTGACGCCCTGGGTAACCCGATCGACGGTAAAGGTCCGCTGAACAACAAGCTGACCGACGCCGTTGAGAAAGTAGCACCTGGCGTAATTGCCCGTCAGTCCGTTGATCAGCCGGTACAGACCGGTCTGAAAGCGGTAGATACCATGATCCCAATCGGTCGTGGCCAGCGTGAGCTGATCATTGGCGACCGTCAGATCGGTAAAACTGCGGTTGCGATCGATGCGATCATCAACCAGAAAGGCACCGGCATTAAGTGTATCTACGTTGCCGTAGGCCAGAAGCAGTCTTCTATTGCCAACGTTGTGCGCAAGCTCGAAGAGCACGGCGCAATGGACCACACCATCGTTGTTGCTGCCGGCGCCGCCGACCCAGCTGCGATGCAGTTCCTGGCTCCATACGTTGGCTGCACCATGGGCGAGTACTTCCGCGATCGCGGTGAAGACGCCCTGATCATTTACGATGACCTGACCAAGCAGGCTTGGGCCTACCGTCAGATCTCCCTGCTGCTGAAGCGTCCTCCGGGCCGTGAAGCATATCCGGGCGACGTTTTCTACTTGCACTCCCGTCTGCTGGAGCGCGCTGCTCGCGTAAACGCTGAGTACGTAGAACAGTTCACCAACGGTGAAGTGAAAGGCAAAACCGGCTCCCTGACCGCTCTGCCAATCATTGAAACCCAGGCGGGTGACGTTTCTGCATTCGTACCGACCAACGTAATCTCCATTACCGATGGTCAGATCTTCCTAGAAACCGATCTGTTCAACTCCGGTGTACGCCCGGCGATCAACCCGGGTATCTCCGTATCCCGAGTTGGTGGTTCCGCACAGACCAAGGTGATCAAGAAGCTTTCCGGTGGTATCCGTACCGCACTGGCGCAGTACCGCGAACTCGCGGCCTTCTCCCAGTTCGCTTCTGACCTGGACGAAGCCACAAAGGCCCAGCTGGACCACGGTGAGCGCGTTACCGAACTGATGAAGCAGAAGCAGTACTCTCCGATGTCCATCGCGGACATGGCGGTATCTGTATACGCTGCTGACAAAGGCTTCCTGAACGACGTAGAAGTCAACAAAGTGCTGGACTTTGAATCCGCCCTGCTCGCTTACATGAACAGCGAACACGCAGAGCTGATGGCAAAAGTGAACAGCACCGGTGACTACAACGGCGAAATCGACGCTGCCTTCAAGGCTGCTATCGAGAAATTCGTCGCTACCGGTAGCTGGTAATCCGTTTTCGCCCTGCGCTCTCTGAGTACAGGGCGAAACAACGCGAGCGAACAAGGTAAAGCACTATGGCAGGCGGAAAAGAAGTACGCACAAAAATTGCCAGCATCAAGAGCACGCAGAAAATCACCTCGGCCATGGAAATGGTTGCGGCGAGTAAGATGCGTAAAGCTCAAGATCGCATGGCACTGGGGCGCCCTTACGCAAGCCGCATTCGCGCGGTGATTGGCCACATTGCCAACGCCAACGCGGAATACCAGCACATCTACCTGCAAGAGCGCGAAGCAAAGCGTGTGGGTTACATTCTGGTATCCACCGACCGCGGTCTCTGTGGTGGTCTGAACATCAACGTGTTCAAGGCAGCGATCCGTGATATGCACACCTGGGATAAACAGGGTGTAGGCGTAGACATCTGCGCGGTCGGCAACAAGGCGGCCAGCTTTTTCAATAGCATCGGCGGCAACGTCGTAGCAGCAGTGCGCGACCTGGGCGACCAGCCTCAGGCCAAGCAACTGATCGGTTCTGTAAAAGTGATGCTCGATCGTTTCGCCAGTGGCGAGATCGACCGTCTCTTCCTGGTGTCCAACGAATTCGTCAACACCATGACCCAGAAGCCGCAGATCAACCAGCTGCTTCCGTTGAAGAAAGACGAAGATGAACAACTGCAGCACGAATGGGATTACCTTTACGAGCCAGAGCCTGTCGAGATTCTCGATGGTCTGTTGTCTCGCTACATCGAGTCTCAGGTGTATCAGGCAGTAGTTGAAAACAAGGCCTGTGAACAGGCTGCACGTATGATTGCGATGAAGAGCGCCACCGATAACGCCGGTGAGCTGATCGACGCACTGCAGCTGGTTTACAACAAGGCGCGCCAGGCAGCGATTACCCAAGAGCTGTCTGAGATTGTTGGCGGCGCCGCAGCGGTCTAATTCGACCGCCGAAAGATTTGAACTTTGAGGATCGGGAAATGAGTAACGGGCAAATTGTGCAAGTTATCGGCGCGGTCATCGACGTGGAATTCCCGCGCGACGCCGTACCGAATGTATACGATGCACTCGTGGTTGAGGGTAAAGACCTCACCATGGAAGTGCAGCAGCAGCTGGGCGATGGCATTGTACGTGCTATCGCCATGGGTTCTTCCGAGGGTATCTCCCGCGGTCTGCCAGTAAAGAACACTGGTGCGCCGGTTTCTGTACCTGTAGGTACCGAGACCCTGGGTCGTATCATGGACGTACTGGGTAACCCAATTGACGAATGTGGCCCTATCGGTGAGAAAGAGCGTTCCTCTATCCACCGCGCCGCACCAACCTACGAAGAGCAGTCCAGCTCCACCGAACTGCTGGAAACCGGCATCAAGGTAATCGACCTGGTATGTCCGTTCGCCAAGGGTGGTAAAGTTGGCCTGTTCGGTGGTGCCGGTGTAGGTAAAACCGTAAACATGATGGAGCTCATCAACAACATCGCCACCGAGCACAGCGGTCTGTCCGTGTTCGCGGGTGTAGGTGAACGTACTCGTGAAGGTAACGACTTCTACCACGAGATGCAGGAAGCTGGCGTTGTTAACGTCGAAGAGTTTGCTAAGTCCAAGGTAGCGATGGTTTACGGCCAGATGAATGAGCCGCCCGGTAACCGTCTGCGTGTAGCCCTGACCGGTCTGACCATGGCCGAGAAATTCCGTGATGAAGGTCGTGACGTACTGTTGTTCGTAGACAACATTTACCGTTACACCCTGGCCGGTACCGAAGTATCTGCACTGCTCGGCCGTATGCCGTCTGCAGTAGGTTACCAGCCGACTCTGGCGGAAGAGATGGGCGTTCTGCAGGAGCGTATTACCTCCACCAAGACTGGCTCGATCACCTCCATTCAGGCGGTATACGTACCCGCGGATGACTTGACCGACCCGTCTCCGGCGACCACCTTCGCCCACTTGGACTCCACCGTAGTACTGAGCCGTGACATCGCCGCCAAGGGTATCTACCCGGCTGTTGACCCGCTCGACTCCACTTCCCGTCAGCTGGATCCGCAGGTGATTGGCGAGGAGCACTACTCTGTAGCCCGTGGCGTACAGACTGTACTGCAGCGCTACAAAGAGCTGAAGGACATCATCGCGATCCTGGGTATGGACGAACTGTCCGAGGAAGATAAGCAGATCGTAGCGCGCGCGCGTAAGATCGAACGCTTCCTGTCCCAGCCGTTCCACGTAGCGGAAGTATTTACCGGTGCACCGGGCAAATACGTTTCCCTGAAAGAAACCATCCGTGGTTTCCAGGGCATCCTGAACGGCGAATACGATGATATGCCAGAGCAGGCCTTCTACATGGTCGGCACCATCGACGAAGCCGTCGAGAAAGCCAACAAGAAGTAAGGCACGCGCGTGAGGCCCGGTTTTCGCCGGGCCTTACAAGGCAAACAGCTGAGAATGAGGTAGCCTTATGGCTATGACTGTACATTGCGACATTGTTAGCGCAGAGGAATCCCTCTTCTCGGGTCTGGTGAAGATGGTGATTGTCAGCGGCGTCGAAGGGGAACTCGGTATCTCCTACGGTCACGCGCAGCTGCTCACCCACCTCAAGCCCGGCCCGGTACGCATCATCAAAGACAATGGTGATGAAGAGGTGCTGTTCCTGAGCGGCGGCTATGCCGAAATCCAGCCGAACATGGTAACCATCCTCGCCGACATCGCCGAGCGCGATATCGACGAAGATGCAGCCAAAAAGGCACGCGAAGAGGCGGAACACGCCCTGCGCAGCGCCCCGGCGGATATCGACTACGCCCGCGTTTCCGCGCAACTCGCCGAAGCCGAAGCCCGTCTGCGCACCCTGCAGGCGATCCGCAAGGCAGCCGGTAAGTAACGCGCATCTGCTTCCTACAGCAGGTCTGAAAAAGCAGCTTCGGCTGCTTTTTTTGTGCCTGTCATTTCAATCCCGCTCAAGCCGCGTCATTATTTATCCAGTTAATTGCCGGAATTGGAATCCACATGGTAAATGGAACGAAAAACGGTGCTCCGCGTATCGGTCTTGCCCTCGGCAGCGGCGCGGCAAAAGGCTTTGCCCATATAGGCGTGCTGCGCGCATTGCAAGAAATGGGTGTGCGTCCGGACGTGATTGCCGGCACTTCCATGGGCGCCTTTGTCGGTGCGGCCTATTCCGCCGGGCACCTTGACCGCCTTGAAGAATGGGCACGCCTGCTGGACAACTGGAAGGTGCTATCACTGCTCGACATCAACTGGACGCTGAGCGGTGGGGTTATCGGTGGTATCAAGCCGTTTCGCACCTTTTTCGAAGAGGTGGAATACAAAAAGATCGAAGAACTGCCGCTTCCGTTTACCGCTATCGCCACCGATTTGCACAGCGGACAGGAAATATGGCTGCAGCAGGGCGATCTGCAGGAGGCGGTAAGTGCATCCTGCTCGATTCCCGGACTACTATCCGCCAAGGATCTCTCCGGTCGCTGGCTGGTAGATGGCGCGGTGTCCAACCCGGTGCCGGTTGATGTGTGTCGCGCCATGGGCGCTACCACGGTGATTGCCGTCGATGTTACCGAAGATGCGGCGCCGTTAATGGACCGCGAGCATGGGGAAGTACGCAGTGTGATCAGCACGGTGTCGCCTGACGCCGATGAACTCTTGCTGGAAGCGGAAAGCGAAGAAATTGAGCAGCGAGAATCCGGTGGCGGCGAACCGGAGAGTAGCTTTACCGAGGGGTTGTCGCGGCTGGTGGAACAGGGGCGCGAACAGTTGAATCACTTTCGCGGCAGTCGCGAAGGCAAAGCGAGTCCGCCGGGCATGTTCGATACTATGCGTCGGGCCATGGAGATTCTGGAGCGCCGACACAAGCGCACCCGTATGATGGGCGCGCCACCGGATGTGCTGATCAGGCCCAAGTTAGGGGAGATCGGCGGCAACGAATACGCCCGCGCCGGCGAGGCTATTGAACTCGGCGAACAAGAAGTTTTGCGCCTGCGCACCTGGATCGAGGACACGGTGCGCCAGGATTGTGAGCAAACTGTCATCGGTTCGTAGGGCTGAGGATTGTCTTAAGCGCGATTGGCCAGCTTGCTGTGGAATGGCGTATACGAGAGGTAACAGATGTCTATGACAAAATACTTGCGCATTGGCGCCCTGCTTACCTTGGTGCTCCTCAGCCCACGAATGTTTGCGGCCGAGTGGCATGAATACCAGTCGGAAAACTTCACCGTGTATTCCGACGTTTCTGAGCAGCGCGTCAACAAATTGATGCGTGATCTGGAGCGCTTCCGTCGTACCGCCCTCTCCTTTACCGGCCTTGAAGAAGTTCCTGAAAACGCAAAACTTCGGGTGTTCCATTTCCGCAATTCGACAGAATTTGAGAAGTTTTCTGGCGATCAAAAAATTGCCGGGTTTTACCGGGAAACTTGGCAAGGCCCGGTCATCTTTTCCCGCGACGGTGATCACGGGATTACAGGTTCCGGGCTCATATTTCACGAGTACGTGCATCACCTGATGCGCGAACACAGTGCCATGATCTACCCGCGTTGGTACTCGGAAGGCTTCGCCGAACTGCTGGCGAGCGCGGAATTGCGCAAAAATACTGTGCTGGTGGGCGGTCTGCCGGAATGGCGATTAAGCGCCTGGTCCAAAGACGCACCACTAACGATCGAGCAGTTGTTATCGCCACCATCACTCGCGGCAGAAAATGGTCGCGACAGCAGCCGTTACTGGAATAATTACTATGCCAGTGCCTGGTTGCTCACCCACTACCTGCAGCTGGGCCACAATGCCGGCCACCCCGACTATCGCACCGCTACCGAAAATTACCTGCGCGCCGCTGCTGCCGGTGATGACTCTGTTACCAGCTTTACCGAGTACTTCGGTAAGCCGATTGCCGATATACAGCGGGAAATGCTCTCCTATATGCGCGATGATATTCATCGTTACAGCCTGGAAATACCGGAATATTCCTACTCCATCCCCCGTCGCGCGTTAAATGAAAACGAGCGCTTGTTCCTGCTGGCAAATCAGGCGCGGGATTTGCAAAAGTCCTTACTGGCGATGGATTACCTGCTGCAAAGTGAAGAGCAAGGCCTCGGCTGGTCAGAGAATCTGACTAGTATGGCGGTGATCGAGGCTGAGAAAGGCAACTTTAAATTTGGCGAGAAAATACTGCGGGATGTCGGTGAATACGGCCTTGTCGGCCACCTCACCGCGGCAAACCTTGCGCGTTACTATTTGCTGCGCTTGCAAGCGCTCCGCCAAACCCGCAAGTGGGATGAGGGCTATTACGCGCAGGCGGTAAAATACGGCAAGCTAGCGATACAAGCCGGGCCTAACTACTTGCCCGGCTACCGTACCTTGTGGGTCGTGTATCAGTTAAAGGGCGAAAGCGAATCGGCGTTACAAATTATGCTCGGCGCCCATCACCAGCAGCCCAATCACCTGAACCTTAACGCGGCGATCGGGTTTTACCTGGCGCACCTGGGAGAAGCTGCTCTGGCCCGGGAATATCTGGAGCGCGTTGTGGCCTGGAGCCATTCGCAAGACTTGCGTGCCAGAGCGCAGAAATTACTTGAGCACAGCCAATAAAAATTTGGTTTCCCATAATAAAAAAGCCCACGAGATTTCGCGGGCTTTTTTATTATGGGTAACTGGAAATCAGTGCACCCAGTGATGTCGCTCCTGCTTCTCCTGGATCGCTTCCGCGGTCGGGGTCGGCATGGCACTGACCGGCAGACGCTCATGGAAGAACGCCAGGCGCTGGTCGCCGTCCACTTCGTTCATGGTGGCTGCATCAAATACTTTGCCGTTGATCACGGTGTATTTGATGTTCTCGGACAGGCGCAGGTTTTCCAGCGGGTTGCCGTCCACCACGATGATGTCGGCCAGCTTGCCGGGCTCCAGGCTGCCCAGGTCCTTATCCATGCCCAGGTAGCGGGCGCCATCCATGGTGCCGGAGCGAAGCGCTTCCCACGGGGTAAAACCGCCCTGCTCCATCATCCACATTTCCCAGTGGGCGCCGAGGCCCTCGCGCTGACCATGGGCACCAATATGCACGGTGACGCCCTGATCGCGCAGCTGCTTGGCGTGGCTGGCCACATTGAAGTGGTTGTAGTGGTGATCCGGCGCGCGCTCGCGGCGGATAGAACGCGGGTTGACGATAAAGTCCGGCGTGAAGCGCGTCAGGCGTTCGTTTTTCCAAACCTCGGTGTGATCGTACCAGTAGTATTCGCCGGTCAGGCCGCCGTAGGCCACCACGAAGGTCGGGGTATAACCCACCTGAGTCTGGCTCCACAGCTGCTGTACATCGGAATAGATATTGGCGATCGGCAGTGAGTGCTCAACACCGGTATGACCGTCCACAATCATATTCATATTGTGCTGGTACTTACCGCCGCCTTCCGGCACCACCATGATGCCGTGTTTGCGGCCTGCTTCCAGCACCTGCTGACGCTGTTCGCGGCGCGGCTGGTTGTAGCTCTTCACGGAAATTGCGCCCATGTCCTTGAGACGCTCCACATGGAATTCTGCATCTTCCAGACTGTTGATCTTGGCTTTGTAGCCAGGACCTTTGGCGCCATAGAGGATGGTGCCGGTGGAGTAAATACGCGGGCCGTTGATGATGCCGGCCTTCTGCATTTCCGCGGCGGAGAAGATCTCACTGCTGTCGTTGGAGGGGTCGTGAATGGTGGTCACGCCAAAGGCCAGGCTGGAAAACAGGTTCCAGTTCTGCTGCGGGATGATTTCCTCGCGTCCCTGGGCGCCGTGGGCATGGGCATCGATCAGCCCTGGCAGCACGGTTTTGCCGGTCACATCGATACGCTGGGTGCCCACCGGGATTTCCACCTCACTGGTTGCGCCCACTGCGACAATACGATTGCCGCGGAACAGCACCACACCGTTTTCAATCACTTCCCGGGTCTGCTCGGAATCGCGCATGGTGACCACGGTGCCACCGGTGAGTGCCACCAGTTTGTCGCTGTTGGCAAACGGCTGTTCGAAGCTCAGGTCGGTCCCTTCGCTGACGGGCTCCGGTAGCTGCTCCGGTGCGCCGGCGACAAAGCCAAACGCATCTTTCAGTTCGCGCTCGTACAGTTTCGGGCCGTGGGCCCACCCCAGGGTGTTGCTGTCGGCGGACCAGTGCAGGTTCTCACCGGCGCGCTTGGATACCTGGGTTACCTTGACCGCACTGGCCTTGGGGCCAATGGATTCGGATTTGCCAGTGTGCATAAACGGGGCGGCAAATGCCCTGAAGTCCTGGGTGAACGCCACCCAGCGACCGTCCGGTGACAGGCGGAAGGAGGTGATTTCTGCGCCGTGCAGATGTTCACGCTCGTCCTTACCGTTGGTTTCGACACTCTTGAAGACACGCTTGCCACCGTTGCCGTAAATGTACTCGGAGAAGTAAATGCGCTCACCGTCGGCACCAAAGTGCGGCTCGTAACCAGACTTGGCGATACGGCGCTGCCAATCGCCATCGGCGTCGGCGAGATAAATTCCCGGCTCGAGGGAGTACTCGGGGCTCAGCAGGTAGCCACCGGTAAAGCGGCGGAAGGTTACCTGTTCACCATCCGGGGAGAAGCTCGGCTCCACATACAGGCCCGGTTCCTGGGTGATGTTCTTGCCGCGGCCACTGCGCGCAGATACCACGCGTACCTGGCCCAGCTTTTCGTCGTCCCAGGACACGTAGGTGATTTGCTTGCCGTCGCGGGACCAGCTCGGATAGAACTCAAAGTGCTCATCCTGACGGGTTAATCGGCGACGTTCACCACTTTTAACGTCCTGAACGTAAATTTTACCCAGCGCCTGGAAGGCGATCTGTTTGCCATCCGGAGACTTCTGCGCCCAGCGAATCATCTTTACGTCAAACGCATCCGGTGCCACATCAACCGGGAAGCGCACCGCATCGGCGATCTGCTTGTCGGTTTTGACGTGCGCGACGATTTCGCGTGCGCCGCTTTGCAGGCTGCTGCCGTCGGCGGCGATGCGCAGGAACTTGCCCTTGCTCCACACCACCAGGGATTTCCCGTCTGGCATCCAATCGTACTGTACGTAGTTGCCGTGGGAGCCGAAGGTTTCCTGCAGGTCACGCTCTAGTTCGGAGTAGATTGGTGTCTCCAGACCGGTACTCAGGTCTTTCACGAACAACGCGGTGTTGAAGTCCTGACGGCGCACGAAGGCCAGTTTTTTGCCGTCCGGGGAAGGCATTGGGGCGATGGAGCCGCCGGGGCCGGACACAAAGGTCTCGTCCTTGCCATCATTCAGGTCATAGCGGTTGATGGCAAAGATCTGCTTGGTGGAGTTCTTGTTGTACTCCCACACGGTCCCCGAGGTGGTGTCGATGGTGTAATAGATGTAGCGACCGTCCGGCGAGAACACCGCATCGGAAATGTTCTTCTGTGCGATATCGCCACCAAGGCGCGCTTTGATCTGGCGGCCTTCACCACCGCCATAGTGGTACATCCAGATCTCACCGGCCGGGATACTGCGGCCACTCATAAAGCCTTTACGCGCCACTAGGTATTGCCCGTCCGGGCTGAAGCTCGGCGCGTGCACCAGGTTTTCACGCTCGGTGGTGAGCTGACGCAGGTTGTCGCCGCTGCGATCCATGATCCACACGTTATCCGCACCGTCGCGGTCGCTCACGAAGACGATCGATTTGCCGTCCGGGCTGAAGCGCGGCTGGGTATTCCAGGCAATCTCATTGGTGATCGAGGTGGCCTTGCCGCCGTCGATGGGCATCTCATAGATGTCACCCAACATATCGAACAGGATGGTTTTGCCGTCAGCGCTGATATCCAGGTTGCTCCACGTGGTTTCGCGGGTATCCAGCGGAATGGACTTGAATTCGTAGGGCGGTTTGTTCACGTCCCACTTGTCCGCTTCCTTCTTCGCCTCTTCCGCGGCAGCGGCCAGTGGCAGGGTCAGGGCGAGACTGGCGCCGCCGATCAGGCGTGCCAGCTGGCTGACTTTGGTTTTTATCATCTCGAGCTCCCGGTTTACTGGAGTTGTCTTGAATAGATGCAACACCTTGGCGAAGACGCCGGCAAGGTGGCTCTCAACTCAACAGAATCACCGCAACCTCTGTAAAAGACAACTCACCCATGTCGATCGGGATAAAACCCGGAATTTCGCCGAAAAACCAGATTTCCTACTAGAAAAGATCAGTTCGTGCGGGGCCAAGTAGTGTTTGGGCGTCTTTACAGACTCAACGAAGCAAGATTTTTGCTTTAGGTGGGGCGGCTTAGTGAGAACGTGATATTAGAAAGAGGAAATTAATGATTTTTTGGCGCCCAAAGCAACTTAATATACGGAACTGTCCTAAATGTTCGTTATTTCTTGGCAATATTTCGCTTTATTACACGATTGTCGGCGTAAGGCATGAGGTCCTAAGAGAGCCGCTCGTTACAGATTAGTAAAAGTTTTTTTACATAACATTTTGTATCGAGAGCAATAAAGCTAACTTGGGGAATACAAAGTTGATAAATCTAAAAAATATACTCGGAAGCGCCCGCTTACCGGTGAAGGCTAGTGTTTCAACGGCAGTTCTGGCCGCCGTACTGTCACCAGTCACTTTCGCGCAGGAAAATGAAGCTGCGATTACAGAAACCAACGTCGAAGCTCAGGAGGAGCAATCACTCCTTACTGAGATGGAAGATGACAGTGGTGTTGAGGAAGTAGTTGTTACCGGTTCGCGCCTGAAGCGCGATACCTTCTCCAGCATTGCACCTTTGCAGATCATTGACGCCGAAGGCGCGCGCGAAGCGGGCGCAATTGATACCTCCACCATCCTGCAATCCAGTGGCGCAGCCACCGGTCAGCAAATCGATCTGACCTTCTCTGGTTATGTTCTGGATAACGGTCCTGGTGCTTCAACTGTAGACCTGCGTGGTTTGGGTGCTGGCCGTACTCTGGTTCTATTGAATGGCCGCCGTATGGCGCCGGCTGGCGTAGAGGGTGCGCCGGTTGCCGCAGACTTGAATCTGATTCCAGCTTCTCTGGTGCAGCAGTATGACCTGTTATTGGACGGCGCTTCGTCGATCTATGGCTCTGACGCCGTCGCCGGTGTGGTTAACGTAATCCTAAAGAAAGACTTCGATGGTGTAGATTTCGAGGTGTTCGGTACTAACCCGCAGCAGCCTAATGGTGGGGAAAATACCCTGAGCTTGAGCTGGGGACAAAACTTCGACCGCGGCTTTATCGGCATGGGCATCGAGCATTTCGAAATGGATGCCGTTACCCTGGCAGACCGCGAATGGACCGCTGGATGTGAGCGCAATATCGAAGTCGGTACCGATGGCAATATTTATACCGATAATGCGTATTATCAAGAAATCTACGGCATGGACTTTGAAGGCTGTGGAATTGGTTCTCTTGCTGGCCGTGTCTCTGTGCCAGAGGCGGGCAGTATCTACTACACCCCCGGTAGCTCCAACGGTGGTTGGAATGGTTTCACCGAATCCAGTGCCTTTGCACTAAGCGGCCTGGATACCAATGGTGATGGCGTACCGGACATTAATTTCCACGACTACGACCTCAACGGTAAAGAGCAGTTTGCGCACTTGATTCCCCAGCAGGAACGCACCAGCTTTATGGCCTTTGGTGAGTACACCTTTGAAGGGGACATGAACCTGACCCCATTCTTCGAGGTCAGCTATGCCAAGCGTGAGAACTTTATCAATACTGGTGCGAGCCAGTTGTTCCCCGCTGTACCTGCAGATAACCCCTTCAACATCTGTAACCCAAATGGCGTGCGCGGTGTTGATTGTGGTGAGGCCTATGACCAACTCCTGCTCAACCCCGGCTTTGTCGCTCAGTTTGCGGGCTTTTATGGCCTGACCCCTGAGCAGTTCCGTGATCAAGGTATTGTGGACTTGTTCGCTGGATCTCTGGGACCGCAAGGCACCACTCCAATCGTTTCCGTACTTGGTGATCGAAATATCAACCGAGTAGAGGTTGCCCAGACCCGCTTTGTGACCGGAATGCGCGGTGACCTGCCGATGATGAATATTGGCAGTCTGTCTGACTGGTCTTTTGAGCTGGCCGGTTCTATCACCAAGTCTGATGGTGACTCCAGTCGCGTCGGTATTCGTGGTGACCGGATGTACCAGTCGCTAGCCACCACCATTGAGGATCCAAATAACCCGGGCACATTTATCTGTGAACCGCTGCCGGGTGAGTCCACCTGTGTGCCTATCGATATGTTTGCTGATTCGTTGTACAACGGCGTAATCGGTGATTTTGCGACTCAGGCTGAGCGTGACTATCTGTTTGACAGCCGTGACTTCGATACTTCTTACTACCAGACAATCTTCTCCGCGTATGCCAGTGGTACCGTTGCAACCCTGCCTGCAGGCGATGTAATTGTGGGTGTTGGTGCTGAACTGCGTGACGATCGCATTAAGTCTGTTCCAGACGACGTTGCACGCGATGGTCTGTTTATCCACTACTTCGCGGATGGCGGTGCAACCGGCAACAAAACCACAAAAGAAGCGTATGGTGAGATTGAGATACCTGTGCTCGCCGGTAAATTCATGGCTGAAGAGTTGACTACCAACTTGTCTGCCCGCTACACCAAAGACGAGTTCTATGGTGGTGCTTGGACCAATGCCGCTAAGGTCGCCTACCGCCCGGTTGAATCCTTACTGCTGCGTTCTACCTACGGTACTTCCTATCGTGCTCCGAATCTGCGCGAAAACTTCCTGCAAAATCAAACTGGTTTCCAGACCGTGTCTGACCCCTGCTTGATCCCGGATAGTGCGCTGGACGACCTCACTGGTGGTTACAACCCTGCACTGGACACGCGCTCTCCTGAGGTATTGGCTAACTGTGCCGCGAATGGTGTAGATCCAACCACTGCCGAGAACAATGGCTTCAATTCATACAGTGTTGAAGTTGCTCGCGGCGGTAGCCTTGGGCTGAAAGAGGAAACATCTGACTCCTTCACTGTTGGCTTCTCTTTCGAGCAACCATTCTTTGAGAGTTTTGATCTGACCCTTGGAATGACGTATTACGATATCGAAATTGAAAATTCGATCATTGAACCGTCGCCACAGTTCCTGATCAATGATTGTTATAACAATCCGAATGGCAACAGTGCTTTCTGTTCTCAGTTGCAGCGTGGTGACGATGGACTGCTCGATAAAGTCGATGCAGCATTCGTAAACCGTGACAATGAGATTGCACGTGGCTTTGACTACAACATTGCTTATTCGCAGCCTGCAACCATCTTCGGTGCACCGATTGACTTGAGTGCTAACCTCACCTTCAACCGCGTACTTGAGCGCACGCTCACGTACCTCGATGACGAAGGTAATCCTGATGTTGACGTATATCAGGGCACTTTCGGCTTCCCGAAATGGCAAGGACGTGGCGAATTCCGCGTTGACTACGATAAGTATCGCTTTACCTGGACAACTCAGTACCTGGGCTCAGTAGAGCAAGCAGACGAGTTTGTTGACGAGTTCAGCGATATTTATGACACCAATGAGACAGGCTTTACTTCTGATTCCTGTATTGGTGCCGCAAACGGCGGGGTTGATTGTCGTGATGTTGGCTTCGCCGATGATTATCTGCTGCACAGTGCCTCCTTCTACTACTATGCCGACACCTGGACCGCGGGTCTGGGTGTGCGCAATGTATTTAATGAAGCACCTCCTCAAGTAGACGGTAACGAAATTCTTTCCGTCAACAACACACCGATTGGTTATGGCTACAACGTTCAAGGCCGTACCATGTTCCTGAATCTTCAGAAAAACTTCTGATAGTATCCAGGTGAGAAAGCCCGCCTAAGGCGGGCTTTTTTTTCCAAGCAATTTATTAGTAAGAAAGTAATGTTGCAGGGTAGCTATATGGCAAGACTCAAATTGCTGATCAGTTCATTGATACTACTGATCAGCCTTGACGTGGTGGCGAAGAATCAGGAGCCCTATCCACTGGAATATTGGGCTTTGCGCGATGTAATCAGTAACGTTGAGATTTCCCCGGATGGGAAACATGTTGCACTATTAAAAATTCCTACCAAAGACGGCGATCCCGTCATAGAGGTGTATCCCGCTGACGATCTCGACGCTGAGCCGTATCGGATCAACTCGAATCCGATGGAGATTCAGAGTTTCTTCTGGCTTAGCAATGATGTCATTGGGATGAATCTTCGCCAAAAAGTGCGTGATCGAATTGAGGGCTTTAATGAGGGTGTTTATGAATACCTTCTCGGTTCCGTCGATATCAAGCGTAAAAAATTGAAAAAATACGACCAGTTGGGTGCCGATCTTGAACATCTGCTGCCAAATAATGAACGTCGGATCATTTTTTCCTATCTGCCCGGTGGCGAAGATAATCGCTTGAACAAAGCGTTTCGCCCCCGCACTTACTACGAGTTGGATATCAAGTCTGGCGCCAAAAAGCTAATTCTGCGCGGCAAGCTCGATATGGGGCAGATCGAATTTGATATCGATGGGAATCCCTGGTTGGCACGCGGTTTCGATATTGGTAAGGGTGAGTACGTTTGGTACGAGCGTGTTACTAACACGAAAAAGTGGCAAGAATTTTACCGCCTGAGCGAAGAAAGTTTTGAAAACTTCTCCGTAGATGGCTTTGATGATCAGCAGCCACATATCTTCTACGTGCGTGCGAACAACGGTCACGACAAAATTGGTCTTTGGGAATATAACCTAAAGAAGCAAGATTTTGGTGAGTTGATTTATCGCCGTAGTGATGTGGATGTGGCAGGAGTTCGCTTCCACAGCAATGAGTGGACGAATCTAGATAGCGTTGTTGGAGTCGTCTATTCCAAGCAGAGCATTGAAGTTGAATATTTCGATGAGCTTGAAATGGCCACTAACCAACAGCTCAAGCAGGTTATCCCTGAGTCCAACTACCTGCGCGTAAATAGCCGCAGTCGTGATGGTGCCAGCCTTACTATCTACAACGTTGGCCCGCGTGATCCTGGAACCTACTACCTGTTACACAAAGGTAAGTTGAAAAAGCTGGGTAGTCGTCAACCGCTACTCGAGGCTGAGAAGCTCGCCGACGTGCGCTACATCGAATACAAAGCACGGGATGGTAAAAAAATTCCCGCCTACCTGACCATACCAAATGGTAAGCCGCCGTTCCCGGCGATTGTGATGCCACACGGCGGTCCATTTGTTTCCGAAGTCGTAATTTACGATGAGTGGGCGCAAATGCTGGCGAACAATGGCTATGTGGTGTTGCAGCCCCAGTATCGCGGTTCTCGTGGTCTTGGTCTCAAGCACTATCAATCCGCATTTATTGACGGTGGCCAGGGTGGCTACAAAATGCAGGATGATAAAGACGACGGCATGATGTATCTGGTGGAACAAGGTTGGGCGGAAGAGGGTCGCCTGGCAATGTTTGGCTGGTCTTACGGTGGTTACGCCGCACTTGTGGCTGCCGCACGCAAAGACCAGATTTATCAGTGTGTGATTGCGGGCGCTGCAGTGTCGGATAATCAGATGCAGGTCAACTATTATCGTGATCGTATGCGTGGCGCGCAGAAGGTCGAGCAACTTGGAATGTGGGACGACAGTATCTCCCCGATCGAAGCTGCCGCTGATGTGAACGTACCAATTCTGTTGGTGCATGGCAGCGTGGATCAGCGAGTACCGCCAGCTCATGCTGAGCGCTATCGCAAGGCGCTGGATAAGTTCGGTAAAGAATACAAATATGTCGAGCTAGATGGTGCAGATCACTTCAGTAATACGCTGTTCTATGACCATCAAAAAACACTGTATGAATCCATGATCTCATACTTAAATCAGGATTGTGGGGCGGGCGGATTGTAATACTCCGCTGTGTCTGGAAGAAAACCCGGCCTTGGCCGGGTTTTTGTTTTCTGTCTAACCCTTGTTGTCGGGTCAACATGCAGACCGGGTAGTTCAGTGATGTCTGCAGCCCAGCGACTCACGGCTAGTTAACCCTATATCTGCTTGCGCCTTACGACCAAACTCGTAACAATCCTTTCCCTGCAAAAATGATTGGTATCTATCTATAAAGAAGGATGTTCAATCACACTTTCTTCTGTTGTTCAGTCTCCAAGGATTCTCATGGCTATCGACGTTGTCATCCTCGCCGCGGGTAAAGGCACCCGCATGCGCTCCAATCTTCCCAAGGTTCTGCATCCCATTGGTGGCGTGCCGATGCTGGAGCGGGTGATCAATGCGGCCAAGGGACTTGGTGATGTGCGTATTACCGTGGTTATCGGTCACGGTGCGGATCTGGTACGCGAGCGCTGCTCCGATAGCGGTGTGCAATTTGTTGAGCAGACCGAACAGCTGGGTACCGGCCATGCGGTTGCGCAGGCGATTCCGAATTTTCGCAAGGGCGCCACAGTACTGGTGCTTTACGGCGATGTACCACTGGTGAAAACCGCGACACTGAAAAGCTTGCTTGAGGCTTCTGCCTCGGGCCCTGCGCTGTTGTCGGTGGTGATGGATGACCCGAGTGGCTACGGTCGCATCGTGCGCGACGGGTCCGGCGCGGTGCAGGCGATTGTCGAGCAAAAAGATGCCGACGCCGACACCCTCAAAATTACTGAAATCAACACCGGTATTCTTGCGGCGCCCGCTGACCTGCTGGCGCTCTGGCTACCAGAGCTCTCCAACAATAATGCTCAGGGTGAGTACTACCTAACCGACGTGATCGCGCGTTCCGTGGGTGAGAAGATCGCCGTCACCGGTGTGATCGCCGATGACCCCAACGAGGTCGCCGGCGTAAACAGTCGTGCTCAGCAGGCTGAACTGGAGCGTGCGCTGCAGGAAGAGAATGCCGAAAACCTGATGGCTGCCGGTGTCACCCTGCTCGACCCTGCTCGCCTTGATGTGCGCGGTACCCTTTCCTGCGGCGCGGATGTTTCCATCGACATCAACTGCGTGTTCGAAGGTGAGGTGACGCTTGGTGATGGGGTAAAGATAGGACCCAACTGTCTGCTGAAAAATTGCCAGTTGGCGGCGGGTACGGTGCTGGAGGCCAATTCGATAATTGAGGATGCCAGCGTCGGCGAAGCCTGCACCATCGGTCCCTTTGCGCGTCTGCGTCCGGGCACCGAGCTGGCCAACGGGGCAAAAGTCGGCAATTTCGTTGAAACCAAAAAAGCCAAAATCGGCCTGGGTAGCAAGGTCAATCACCTTTCCTATGTCGGTGATGCGGAAGTGGGAGAGGGCGTGAATATCGGCGCCGGCACCATCACCTGTAATTACGACGGCGTAAACAAATCCAAAACCATTATTGGCGATGGCGCCTTTATCGGTTCCAACTCGGCGCTGGTGGCGCCGGTAACCATCGGCTCTGGTGCAACTATTGGCGCCGGCTCAACGATTACCCGCGAAGTGAGTGCTGACGAACTGGCTGTTGCCCGTGGTAAGCAGCGCAATATTGGTGGCTGGCAGCGACCCATCAAGAAGTCCTGATATCGATACTTCAGGTGCTTTGAAGCTATTAGGGTGGCGGTGGAGCACCCGGTGATTTACCGCCACCGAACTGCGAAAAATCGAACCCGGTAACCCCCTACTACACTACAAGCATCGGATTCCAAGGGACCGCGCCGATGCATAAACCCCGCCTGCAACTGCAAGCTTCCTTCGATATTGCCCACCTCCAGTATCTGGACAACCAGGGCAAGGCAACCCAGCCGCTACCTGAATTTGCCACACCGGACTGGCTTGCCTATTGCTTTCGGCAGATGCAGCTGGCCAGGCTCGTGGATGATCGCGCGGTAAAACTGCAGCGCACCGGCCGTCTCGGTACCTACCCTTCTACCCTCGGTCAGGAAGCGATCGGTATTGCCACCGGCAATGCCCTCGCAACCGATGATGTCTATTGTCCCTACTACCGCGAAACCGGCGCATTGCTTGAGCGCGGCGTCACCATCGAGGAAATTCTCGCCATTTGGGGGGGAGATGAGCGCGGGCAGAACTTCCAGCATTCCCCCAACGACCTGCCGATCTGTATTCCTATTGCCACCCAAATGCTGCACGCAGTGGGTGTCGCCTTTGCCCTGAAACAGCGCCATCAGCAGGAAGGCGTGCCACTGCAGGCGGCCGTCGCCAGCAGTGGCGAGGGCGCGACTTCTAAAGGCGATTTTTACGAAGCGATGAATCTCGCCGGGGTGTGGAAGCTGCCGGTGGTGTTTGTGGTGAACAACAACCAGTGGGCTATATCCGTGCCGCGTCACGGCCAGACCGCTACCCAGACAATTGCGCAAAAAGCCGTCGCTGCGGGGATCCCCGCGCTGCAGGTGGACGGCAACGATATCGTAGCGGTGGCCTGGGCGGTGCAAGATGCGTTGCAGCGAGCGCGCAGTGGCGACGGGCCCGCGCTGATCGAGGCGATTTCCTATCGCCTGTGCGATCACACGACCGCGGATGACGCCAGCCGTTATCGCAGTGCCGAGGCGTTGGAGAAAGCCTGGCAGTGGGAGCCGATCAAGCGCCTGGATCACTACCTGCGTGAACAGGGTCTGTGGAGCGATGCCAAACAACAGGACCTGGAGCGGGAGCTGGCCGCAACCATGGAGACGGCGCTCGGCAACTGGCAGGCACGGACGCCCGAGCCGGTCACCGCCATGTTTGATCACCTGTATGCGCAGTTACCTGAAGGTTTGTATGAGCAGTACGACCAGTTGCGTGACGAGCAGCAACAGGGGGCCGGTGCATAAATGGGCGATCAGCAAAATACGATAACGCTGGTGGAAGCGGTTACCCAGGCGCTGGCATTCGAGCTGAAAAACAACCCACAGGTTGTGGTGTTTGGGCAGGATGTTGGGGCGAACGGCGGCGTATTTCGGGCAACCGAGGGCTTACAGCAGCGTTTCGGCACGGCGCGCGTACTGGACACACCACTTGCGGAAACCATGATCGCCGGCGTCGCCGTGGGCATGGCCACGCAAGGGCTGCGCCCGGTCGCCGAATTCCAGTTTATGGGGTTTATCTATCCCGGCCTCGACCACATCCTCAGCCATGCCGCGCGCATGCGCAATCGCACCCGCGGCCGTCTCAGCTGTCCCGTCGTGTACCGCGCGCCGTATGGCGGCGGCATTCACGCACCGGAACACCACAGTGAAAGCACCGAGGCAATCTTCGCGCACATTCCCGGTCTGCGCGTGGTGGTGCCCTCCTCGCCGGCGCGTGCCTATGGTTTGCTGCTGGCGGCCATCCGCGATCCAGACCCGGTGCTGTTTCTGGAACCCAAGCGCATTTACCGCGCCGCCAAACAACCGGTATCGGATGACGGCGAGGCACTGCCGCTGGATCGCGCGTTTGTGCTGCGGGAGGGTGGTGACCTGACTCTTGTTGCCTGGGGTGCCAGCGTCAAAGAAACCCTCGAGGCGGCGGAGCAATTGTCTGCCGGCGGCATCGAGGCGGAAGTGATCGACCCCGCCACGCTCAAGCCGCTGGATATCCACACGATTATTGATTCTCTGGAGAAAACCCGGCGCTGCGTAGTGGTACATGAAGCCGCGCGTTTTGGTGGTCTCGGCGCCGAGATCGCCGCGCAGATTCAGGAATACGCCTTTGATTTATTGGATGCGCCGGTACAGCGCGTTACCGGTTACGACACGGTAATGCCCTACTACCAGTTGGAAGGTGCCTACTTGCCTGGCGTCGAGCGCATAGTCGCTGGGGCTCGGACTGCACTGGGGTACTCGCGTTCCGAGCCCCGTGTCACCGGCGGTGGGAACACTGTGGGTAGCGGGGAGGTGCAGCCATGAAGATCTTCAAGCTGCCCGATCTTGGCGAGGGTTTGCCGGACGCCACTATCCGCGCTTGGCTGGTCCGGGAAGGCGACAGGGTTGCGGTAGACCAGCCTCTGGTTACAGTGGAAACCGCCAAGGCCCTGGTGGAGGTGCCGTCACCATACGCGGGCGAGGTGGAAAAGTGTTTTGTGGAAGAGGGACAAACCCTGGACACCGGCCAACCGCTTATCGGCTTTAAACAGGATCAAATGCAGCAAACGTCGGGGAAAAAGTCCGAAAAATTTAGCGATTCCGCGACCGTTGTCGGCAAAATTGAATCCGGGGGTCAGGCTCTCGCGCGCGAACGTCGCCCCCAGTCTAACCGCCCGCGCAGTGCTACGCCTGCGGTACGCGCACTGGCGCGGCAACTGGGTGTGGACCTCAGCAGGCTGCACCCCACGGGTTCCCGTTTCAGTGAAACTGAAGTCCGCGCTGCCGCTACCGGCGCAACAATACCAATGCGGCAGCAGGAGTCTGTGGGGCAGCAGCAGCCGATACCGGAACAGTTGCCGCCGCAATCCGGTGGTGTGGTTGAGCCAACAATGCCGTCCGAATCTGCAGAACCTGCACGCCGCGCCATGGCGATCGTGATGGCTCAGAGCCGCGATCAGGTCTGCCCCATGACCTTGTGTGATGAGGTGGATATCTCGCGCTGGCCCAAAGGCACCAATGCGACGGTGCGTTTACTGCGGGCAATGGCCGAGGCGGCGTCGGCAGAGCCGAACCTCAATGCCCACTTCGTCAACGGTACTTTGCAACCGCAGACCCCGGTCAGTGTAGGGCTCGCGGTGGATGCATCCAGAGGCCTGTATGTACCGGTAATCAAGGATGTCGCCGCGGCCTCGCATCGGGATCTGCAGGAAGCGATCAGCCGCTTCAAACAGCAGGCGGAAGATGGCGGGATTCCACAGAAAGATCTGCAGGGTGCCACTATCCACCTGTCTAACTTCGGTAGCCTCGCGGGCCGTTTTGCTACTCCGGTCGTGGTTCCGCCGCTGGTTTGTATTGTCGGCGCGGGTCGTGCGCACAAGGCGGTGTTACCCCACAAAGGTAAGGCGCGAGTGCGCAAGCTGCTGCCGCTGTCCATTACCGCGGACCACCGTGCGGTGACAGGCGGCGAGCTCGCGCGCTTTCTGCAGGTTATGCGCGAGCAGCTGGAGTCCGGCGAACAGGCGGAAAATTGACCTTGTGAATCTAACTTTCGTTTTGCTATTATTTTCTTTCGAAACGAAAGATGTGTGAGCATGTCGAAACGTAATACCCAGCAGCGGCGTCATCAGATACTGAGCCTGATTAACGAGGCTGGCGAAGCCAGTGTCGAAGAGTTGGCGCGTCAGTTCGAAACATCTGAAGTTACGATCCGAAAGGATTTGGCGGCCATGGAGGACAGCGGCCTGTTGTTGCGCCGCCACGGCGGTGCCATCCCCCTGCCCCGGGAACTGATGGCGGAAGACACGCTGTCGCAAACCAAGCGCGCCATCGGCCGTGCCGCTGCAGGACTGATCCGCGATCACAACCGCATTGTCATCGACTACGGCCGCACCACCACCGGCCTGATACCGGAGCTCAACCACAAGCGCGGCCTGGTGGTGATGACCAATTCCCTGCATGTGGCCAATCAACTGCGCGAGCTGGAAAACGAACCCACCCTACTCATGACCGGCGGCACCTGGGATCCACATTTCGAGGCTTTTCAGGGGCAGGTAGCCGAGCAGGTATTGCGCGGTTACGACTTCGACCAGGCCTTTATCGGCGCCGATGGCATCGACCTCGACCGCGGTACCTGCACGTTTAACGAACAGATCGGCCTGTCGCGAGTGATGGCGGATGTCGCCCGCGAGGTGATTGTGATGGCGGAGTCCAGCAAGGTTGGGCGCCGTATCCCCAATCTGGAGTTGAGCTGGGAAATGTTCGGCACCCTGGTGACCGACAGCGGCATTGAAGACAAGACATGTGCGCAGCTGGAAAGCAGAGGGCTGCGGGTGATTTGCGCGGACGCCAAGTAGCGCTCGCACAGCAACAAATAATCGAGGTAGAAAAAGATGTGTGGAATCGTAGGTGCCCTGGGGCAACGCAACGTAACCGGAATCCTTCTCGAAGGCTTGCGCCGGTTGGAATACCGCGGCTATGACTCCGCCGGTGTGTGCCTGGTGAACGGCGACGGCAAATTACAGTTGCGCAAAACCCAGGGCAAGGTCGCCGACCTCGAATCTGCCCTGGATGAAAACCCGACTAGCGGTCAGCTGGGTATTGCCCATACCCGCTGGGCTACCCACGGTGTGCCTTCCGATAAAAATTCCCACCCGCATGTGTCCGGTGATTTCGCCCTGGTGCACAACGGCATCATCGAAAACTACCAGGAGCTGCGCGAAGAACTGCTCGCCAAAGGTTACGAGTTTCAGTCGGAAACCGATACTGAGGTAGTGGTACACCTGATCCACGATCTCGCCAGCGAGGGGCGCAACCTGCTCGAGTCGGTGTCTGCGGCCACCAAAAGACTGCACGGCGCCTACGCCCTTGGGGTTGTATCTGCCAAGGAGCCCGAGCATTTGGTATGCGCGCGACTGGGTAGCCCGCTGGTAATTGGCGTGGGCATCGAGGAAAACTTTATTGCTTCCGACCCCATGGCCCTGCAACAGGTAACCGACCGTTTTATTTTCCTCGAAGAGGGCGACCTGGCCGACGTGACCCGCGACGCCATTGCGATCTGGGATAAAACCGATGAAGAAGTCAGTCGCCCGGTGAACAAGCTGCAAGGTGGCCACGACGCCGCCGACAAGGGTCGCTATCGCCACTATATGCAGAAGGAAATCTTTGAGCAGCCCAAGGTGGTGGAAGCAACCATGGCCGGTCGCATAGGTGAGCACTCGGTGCTGTCACAGGCTCTGGGTACCGCCGCCAACGAAATTCTGCCGAAAGTAAAACAAGTGCAGATTGTTGCCTGCGGCACCAGCTACCACGCCGGTTTGGTTGCTCGTTACTGGATTGAAGACTGGGCCGGCGTGCCCTGCTCCGTCGAAGTGGCCAGTGAAATTCGCTACCGCAAAACCGCGGTACGCCCCGGTACTTTATTTGTCACCATCTCCCAGTCGGGAGAAACCGCCGATACCCTCGCCGCTTTGCGCCAGGCCAAGGAGCTGGGTTATCTCGCCTCCATGACGATCTGCAATGTGCCGAACAGTTCACTGGTGCGTGAGTCTGAATTACACCTGATGACCGAGGCCGGCCCGGAAATTGGTGTCGCCTCCACCAAGGCTTTTACCACGCAGCTGGTTGCGTTGCAGATTTTCTGTATTGCGCTGGCGAAAGCCAACGGCATGGATGGCGACCGCGAAGCGCAGCTGATTAGCGCGTTGCATCAGTTGCCGAAACTGATGGAAAAATTCACTGGGCTGGACGCGCTGGTAGCGGCCACCAGTGAAGCCTTCGCGGAAAAAAATCATGCGTTGTTTCTGGGGCGCGGTGTGGAGTATCCGATCGCCTTGGAAGGAGCACTCAAGCTCAAGGAAATTTCCTATATCCACGCCGAGGCCTATCCAGCCGGTGAACTCAAACACGGCCCGCTCGCCTTGGTCGACGCCGATATGCCGGTTATCGTCGTCGCGCCGAACGACGAACTGCTGGAAAAGCTGAAATCAAACTTGCAGGAAGTACGCGCGCGTGGCGGTGAACTGTTTGTATTTGCCAGCCCCGAGGCCGGGTTCCGGAGCGAGGAAGGACTTACCGTGGTCGAGGTGCCGGACGCAGCTGAAAGTTTGCAGCCCATTCTGTATACGGTGCCACTGCAGCTATTGAGCTATCACGTGGCGTTACTGAAAGGCACCGATGTGGATCAACCGCGTAACCTGGCGAAATCGGTGACGGTGGAATAGTCATTGCGTTTTTAGTACGCGCAGCTTCTCCCAAATAAAAAAGCCCGCACATTTTTGTGCGGGCTTTTTTTAGAATTTTTTCTCTGATCAGTCTAGCTCGATAGAAGTAAAGCTTGCCTGCGCATAGTGACCTTTCGCGTGGTCTTGCTTCCATATCCCTGAGCCGGCACAGCCTGCATACCACATGCCTTCTTGGTCTTTGCTGCTGCATTGGTTGTAGGCACCGGCCTTGAAGTAGAACCAGTCGCCGCTATAGCCCGCGGGATTATCCAGTGGGTCGACTTCACCGTAGGCGTTGACGTTGTTGGCAAGGTCGATGGTGTATTCCACTCGTGGTTTATTTGCCGCTTCAAAGGTTAGCTGCATGACATTGTCGACCACGTCGACCGTATAGCTAAATGATTCATCGAGCTTGATGCCTTTGTCACCCGGGTTCTCCGCAGACTCCCACGTGTTGCCCCATACCGGATAAGCGATATCGGTACGGTTGGGGTTGTCTTTTTCCAGGTTGCGCTCGTAAGTCCAGAATACGGAACCGTATTCGTGACCTGGCCACTTCTTGTAGTAAATCTTGAGCGGCTCGTTGCCGTAACCGAAACCAGCGTCGAGAATGCTCGCGTCTTTACCGGCATGTATTTGGCCGACAACCACAGAGAAAGCGGGTTTTTTATTGGGATGCGCCGCTTCTACTGCCACATGATTGACCGCCAGGGTTGCCGACAAGCGGCCACCGATCGCGCCGTATTCATTTGCCTTGGGGTGCGATCCCAGCACAAAGTTATTCCCGGGCGCCTTAGTCTTGGATTTCACCGGGTCGATCATCTGCCGCAGCTCACTGCGGGTGTTGGTGGAATTCGCGGTGGTAATCGCCTTGTTTGGCGCGGTGAATACCAGCTCACCCTTTTCGTTGCCGTAAAAGAAGCGGGGCTCATACAGGCGCATGATATTTGGCGGCCCAACTTCATCAATTTTGCCGTCACCATTACTGTCCATTGGCAAGGTGATCTTCCAGTTGTTCAGGTCTACCAGAGACCCTGGCACAACGACCGCTGCTTTCTCAATATTTGTCGGTTTTGCAGGCTTTTGTTCCGGTCCACTCTGGCATGCAGATAATAAAATACCGAGGCTGCCCCATGCTGCGAGGTGAAAAATCTTTTGCTTGCTCTGCTGGTTTATCATTATATTTTCCTACGAATAACGATGCTCCCGAGACTAATTGCAGGGCTCGGTTGGTGTAAAGCAGTAAACCAATAAAGTAGGATTATTGGTCAACCAATTAGTCCATCAGTGCGCGCCATTGACGCGCGACCGGATTCAGAAATCTGTATGAACTTACCCCCTTTTACGTCAACTAACCCAGCTTTGCTGATTATTGATGTCCAGCAGGCCATTGATTACTTCGATACGGGTTCGCGCAACAACCCGGATGCGGAGCTGCGCATGGCGGAGCTTTTGGATAGGTGGCGTCAGCAGAATAAACCGGTGGTGCATATACGCCACTCCTCCAAAAGCAGCGATTCCCCTTACCATGCGGATTCGCCATTTTTCGACTTTAAGATGGAAGTCGCTCCGATGGCGGGTGAGAAGGTGGTGAGCAAATCCGAAAATTGCGCTTTTATCGATCCACAACTCGATGCTTACCTAAAGCGTGAACAGGTGACCGAGCTGGTTATCTGTGGTGTGCTGACCAACAATTCCGTGGATGCAACCGTGCGGGTTGCTGCAGGCCTCGGCTACCGCATTTATCTACCGCAGGATGCAACCGCAGCGTTTCCCCTGCAGGCCCTGAATGGCAAGCAATTTTCTGCGGAAGATGTGCACTGGATATTTTTGAGTAATCTGCACGACGAGTATGCGAACGTTGTTGAGACCGCGTCTATTCTGAGCGGCTTCCCGGACTGAGCCTCGATTCCACACAAAAGAAAACGGCAGCGCTATTTGCGCTGCCGTTTTCACTTTTACCATTCGTCGATGTCGAAGTAATTACTTGCTCGGCATCAATACACCATCGATCACATGCACCACACCATTTGAATTCATGATGTCCGCCTGAACAACGTTTACGGTATTGCCTTTTGCATCGGTTACGGTGACTTTGTCACCCATCATTTTCAGGGTGAGCTCGTCACCTTCCACCGTCTTCACTTTCGCATGGCCACCGCCTTGCTTAATCAGTCCCACCACCATTTCCGCAGTGGCTTTACTGGGGACCACATGATAAGTGAGGATTTTTTTCAGTTTGTCTTTGTTTTCTGGCTTCAACAACATTTCCACGGTACCCGCGGGTAGCGCGGCGAAGGCATCGTTGGTGGGGGCAAACACCGTAAATGGGCCGTCGCCTTTTAGCGTGTCAACCAACTCGGCAGCCTGAACTGCGGCAACGAGCGTGGACAATGCCTCAGCATTCGCGGCGTTCTCCGCGATCGTCTTGCTTTCATCTGCTTTCAGGGGCATGCACGCCAGTGCGGTGAGCATAAGAGGTGCGAAAAAGAACTTGGTGAGTACAGCGTTTACCGATTGCATAGTTAAACCTCCGCAATAAATCGACGTGGCCGCTGAGAACAATGGATATACGCTCGGCTGGCCGGGTCGAGGTGCCCGGTAGTCTAGTCTCGGCGAACCTTTGGTCCAAAGAGGGTCTTCCGCGAGATGTATACGGGTAAAGCGGCCAGAGAAATGGCCTGTTTACTGAGCTAGGGTGAACTAAGAGACACGAATTATTGAGCGGTCGCGCGCGGAGGGTTGCCACATGCTGTTGAGGAAGCTCGCTGTTTCATTACTCGTATTCGCCACTATTTTGCATGCGGCCTGTACGGGCATACCCCAGGGTGTGACTCCTGTGGACAACTTCCGTCTCGAACTCTATCTGGGCAAGTGGTATGAGATCGCACGGCTTGACCACTCATTTGAGCGGGGCTTGAGCCGTGTGACTGCAGAGTACAGCATGCGGGACGATGGCGGTGTCAGAGTGGTCAACCGCGGGTTCGATGCTGAAAAGGGCAAATGGCAGCAGGCGGAGGGCAAGGCATATTTTGTCGGCGCGCCCAACGTGGGTCACCTGAAGGTCTCTTTCTTCGGTCCCTTCTACGGGTCCTACATCATATTCGACCTGGATAAGGATTATCGCTACGCAATGGTTGCGGGTCCAAGCCGTTCCTATCTCTGGTTGTTGTCGCGTACGCCCACTGTGGATGAGGCCATTAAGCAGCGGTTTGTTGAGCGCGCAGAATCCCTTGGCTTCGATACCCGTTCACTGATTTTTGTCGAGCAGGCACCTTGATGCGCACCGCGCAGCCTGCCTTGGTGACTTCGAGTTGCTATCGATCCATAACCCAGTGTTCTCCGTTTTTCTTTGAAACAGGGTAATTGTTCTTTCCGACGGCGCACTCTCAGCCTTATCTATACTGCCAGTAACGGATGGCGAGTTAGTCTGTGAGGGCGGTGTGGGCGCTGATAACGGCAAAGATGAGCGAGCACGGGGGGCTGCGGGTGGCGAGCCGAACTGCCTCGCCCGGCGCACATTCGTCCGCCACCAACTTGTATTGGGCGCCAGTCTTGTCGGTGGCAGTGTGGCACCGGTTTTCTCACAGTCGGAGCGATTGCCGGACAGGACGGAAAGCGCCTTACACCGCCTGGAAAAGTTCTTTTCTGTGTCACAGAAGCTGTTCCATCCGCTGCCAATCGACACCCCGTTAGACAGAAGAGTGGCGGCGCGTTTGCTGGTCGCACTCAATGATCAGTACCCGAGCTTTGCGCAGCAGCTCGATTTGCTGCCTGACGAACCTGGTGAAGCCGAACGCCATTCACCGGTAGCGAAGCTGATTGTCGCGGCCTGGTTTCTCGGTACTGTCGGCACAACGCTGGTCACCTATGAGCGCGCACTGATGTATCGGCTTACCTCGGATGCCCTCCCCGTGCCCAGCTATTGCACCGGTAAACCCGGCGATTGGGCGCGGGCCCCGCAGCTGAAATTCAAGAGGGTCTAGATTTGGCGAGCAGGGATGCGGAGTATGTGGTAATTGGTTCGGGGGTGGCCGGTGCACTGGTGGCCAACGAGCTGGCAAGGGCCGGGAAATCCGTACTCATCCTCGAGGCGGGGCCGCGAGTTGCGCGCTGGCGTACGGTAGAACGCTTTCGCAACCAGCTGGATAAAACCGACTTTATGGCCGCCTATCGGTCCCCTCCCTGGGCGCCCCATCCGGAGTACGGTGAGTTCGCCAACAACTACCTGATCTTTAAGGGCAGTCACAAATTCAATCAGCAATATATTCGCGCAGTGGGCGGCACTACCTGGCACTGGGCGGCTTCCTGCTGGCGATTTCTGCCGAATGATTTCAAGTTGAAAAGCCTGTATGGCGTTGGCCGCGACTGGCCGATTGAATACAGTGACCTGGAGCCCTGGTACTACCGCGCCGAACAGGAACTCGGTGTGTGGGGCCCCAAAGATGAAGAGCTGGGTTCACCCCGCAGTGCCGCCTACCCGATGCAGCCGCTGCCCCTCTCCTATAACGATGCGCGGCTCAAAACGCGTATGAACCGACACAATCCTGCCTGGCAAGTGGTTACCGAACCAGTGGCGCGCAACAGCCGCCCTTACGATGGCCGGCCAACCTGCTGTGGCAACAATAACTGCATGCCGATCTGCCCGATTGGCGCCATGTATAACGGCATCGTTCATGTGGAAAAAGCCGAGGACAATGGCGCGGAGTTGATTGATAGTGCTGTGGTTAACCGCTTGATTACCGAGGGCGATCGCATCGTCGCTGCCGAATACAAAGACCCCCGCGGCGAAAGTCACCGCGTAACTGGCAAAAAATTTGTGCTTGCGGCGAACGGTATCGAAACACCAAAACTTATGCTGATGTCCGAAGCGCGCAACCATCCGGATGGAATCGGTAATCGGTCCGATATGGTGGGGCGCAATCTGATGGATCACCCAGGTACCGGGGTGCACTTCTACGCGGATGAGCGATTGTGGCCGGGTCGTGGCCCCCAGGAAATGACCTCGGTTATTGGCTTTCGCGACGGCGCATTTCGCAGCGAATACGCCGGCAAAAAACTGCATCTTTCGAACAGCTCCGCAGTACACAAAGCGACCGAAGCCGTGCTGAAAATTTCCGAACCGGTGGGTGTACTCGATCTCACCGAACAACTGCGAGAGCGCGCCGCCACCTATGTGGAGTTCAACAGCTTCCACGAAATTCTGCCGCAGCCGCAAAACCGTATCCAACCCAGTAGCACCGAAAAAGACGCCAGCGGTATACCGCGCCCGGAAATCACCTACGCGATTGATGACTATGTGGTGAAAAGTGCTGCGCACACCCGTGAACACTACGCCGAAATTGCCAAGCTGATGGGCGGTACCGAAGTGACTTTCGCCGATGCCTTTGCGCCGAACAATCACATCACTGGCACCACAATTATGGGCAGCAGTGCGGCGGACTCGGTTGTCGACAAGGACTGTCGGACCTTCGATCATCCCAACCTGTTTGTTGCGGGCAGCTCGGTGATGCCTTCCGTGGGTACCGTTAACGTTACGCTCACGATTGCCGCGCTTGCCCTGCGCCTGGCAGATACTCTGCTCAGGGAGGGCTAAGCCGCGATGGTCCGCAGCTCCCTCTGGCTCTATTCATTCCTTATCGTCCTCGTGGGCAGTCTGTTCGCCGCCTGGCATGCGCTCGCGCAAGATATCTGGGATGAAGCCGCGGCGGCCTCGGTCAATAAAGAGTTGAATCGCGCCGATCTGATTGAGAAAGGGCGTTACCTGTCCGTTGCCGCTGATTGCAAAGCCTGCCACACCGCAGAGGGTGGGTCCGTCTATGCGGGTGGGCGGGCAATGCATGTGCCGCTGTTGGGAACGCTGTACTCGAGTAATATCACGTCGGATATTGCCACCGGTATCGGCGGCTGGACCCTACAGGAATTCGAACGAGCGCTGCGCGAAGGCATCGGCAAGGACGGGCGCAACCTGTACCCGGCAATGCCCTATGTTTCCTATGCCAAGATCACCGATGAGGATATCAAGGCGCTGTATGCCTATTTCCTGTTCGGTGTCGCGCCGGTACACGAAAGACCTCCAGCGAATAAAATTCCGCAATTGCTCAGTGCGCGCTGGCCGCTCTATTTTTGGAATTTGTTGTTTACGCCCAACAAACCGTTTGAACCGAACCCACAGAAAAGTGATGCATGGAACCGCGGCGCTTACCTCGTACAGGGGCCTGCACATTGCGGTGAGTGCCACACCCCCCGCGGCCTGGTTTTCCAGGCAAAAGCGTTTGACGAAACAAAAAAAGGATTCCTCGCCGGTGGCCCAGTGCTGGATGGTTGGGAGGCGTACAACATTACGCCGGATCCAATCGGCGGTATTGGCAAGTGGACTGCCGAGCAGCTCACCGAGTACCTACAAACCGGGCATGTGAATCGTCTGGCTCAGGCCGGTGGCTCCATGGCGGAAGCCATCGAAAACAGCCTCGCCAACATGCACGACAGTGACATAGCCGCAATAGTGACATACCTGCAGGACATCCCACCGGTCCGCGGCAGAGTCAGAATGCCGCGACAGAGTCTCGGCAACCCCGCCACCGATGTGGTCATCCTGCGCGGTAACCCGTTGTCACGGGACATAGACCCGAGAAAAAAAGCCGACGGTGCACGACTGTACCTGGGGTTTTGCGCGACCTGTCATGGCGTGGACGGAACCGGCAGCAAGGATGGCTACTATCCATCACTGATCCAGAACTCCACCGTTGGTGCGAAAGACGATCACAATTTGCGTCAGGCAATACTGGAGGGTATTAGCCGCACCATTGATGGCGAAGAAAAAATGATGCCCGGCTTCGCCGACAAAATGGATGAAGAGCAACTAAAGAGACTGGTGGATTATTTGCGCGCGCAGTTTGCCGTCCCTCCCCGGCAAACAAGGGAACCGAATAACTGATTGTTGGGGTCGCAGGAAATGCATCGACTGGAAAATAAAGTCGCGCTGGTTACCGGTGCTGCCAAGGGTATTGGGCGCGCGGTTGCCGAGTTATTTGCACAAGAAGGCGCAACGGTCATTCTCAGCGATATCGACGATACCCAGGGCCAGGTGGTCTGTTCGGAAATCGGCGGTGCGGCGCACTATATGCATCTGGATGTTGCCGAAGAGTCCCAGTGGGATTCGATTTCCAGCTCCATTGAGCAACAGTTCGGCCGGCTGGATATTCTGGTCAACAATGCCGGTATTACCGGCTTTATGGAAACAGAAGGCCCCTTTGATCCGGAGAACTTCAATCTACCGAGCTGGCAGAAAATCCATCAGGTCAACGTGGAGGGGGTGGCAATGGGTTGCCGGGCGGCGATCAAGCTGATGCAACAGGCAGCGCACGGCAGTATTGTTAACCTGTCTTCCCGCTCGGGGAATGTCGGTATTCCCGGCGCAGCGGCTTATGCGTCGAGCAAGGCCGCGATTCGCAACCACACCAAATCGGTCGCCCTGTATTGCGCGCAACAGGGGTATCGCATTCGTTGTAATTCCATTCACCCCGGCGCCATCCTCACGCCGCTGTGGGATTCGATTTTGGGCCAGGGGGCTGAGCGCGAGGAGGCTATCGAGAAAATCGCGGCAGATATTCCACTACGCACCATGGGCGAACCGATGGATGTGGCCTATGCCGCGCTGTATCTCGCATCGGACGAATCCAAATACGTCACCGGCACCGAACTGATGGTCGATGGTGGCATTCTGGCGGGCAGTACTGCTTCCCCGAAAAAGAAATAGCCCGCAAAAAATACCGAAATTATTGCGGTGTTGATCTGGGAATTGCCCACAGCAACCCATCGGTAATCAGTGTCGGAAACACACTCACGTGGTACTCCTCCGGTACCACCTTGGTTGTGACGGCAAGACCTGCGTAATCCCGCGATTCCAATTTCTGTTCAAATGCCAGCATATCGTCAACCATGGTGAAATGGCTGTGGGGTTTACCGTTTTCGTATTCGCCGATCACCATCATTACCTGTGCATCCAGTGTCTTGTGCTGCTTGGCATAGCGGGATTCGACTTCAAAGATCACCTTGTTGTCATACCACAGGGATGGGCTGCCAAGGATGTAGTAGTCGAACGCTTCGGGCTGGTCGAACAGAATTGATGCGCCGAGCAGGCCACCGAAGGAGTGCCCCACAAAAATCTTTTTGTGCGGGTGGATACGGTAGTGCTCGCTGAGATAGGGGAGCACCTCATCGGCGAGAAAGCGGATGTATTTCGCCGATTGACCGGAGGCCCGACGCGCGGCATCGGAGTGGCCACCTTTTTCATAGGGCGATGGGGTCGGTGTGTAATCGCGGGTGCGGCTGAGCCCGCCGTTATCGCCCTTGGAATAGGACACGCCCACCAGCACCACTTCTTCAATCTTTTTGCCGTGGTCGCCCAGTTGCCGGGTGATGCTACTGATCAATGGAAACGCATAGTCGGCGTCGTTGACCAGCACCAGCGGGTATTGCTGCTCGGTGTGGTGGAAAGAGCGCGGCAGCTTGATGAACAGTTCGTAGTCTTTGCCGTTGGCCTGCGAGTGGATATCCACCACCTGCGAGCCTTTGATTGTGTACGGTTTGATCGCGGAAGCTGGGGAGCTTTCCGCTTGGGCAAAAGCGAAGCTTGTCAGCGTGGCAAGCCCGCCACACAGCAGCAGACGGGCAAATAGATTTTTCACGACGCAGTCTCGTTATTAATTTTTTAGGAAATAGTCCCGTTCAGAGCGGTTGCGCCGGTATAAGTTCCCGTATTAAAGCCCCGGCTGCACCGCCTTGGTTCCTTTCTTCTGTTTCTTTTGACTGCTATCGCCGTCGTCCCAGTGGTGATCCAGGTGCAGGTCCGGATCGCGCCGGTCTTCTTGCAGTGCCTGCAACAGCTGTTCGCGATAGATCTTGGTCTGGGCAATATGCTGAGATTCATCGCGCCAGTACGGGAACAGCGACTCCAGCATGCGCTGGTCGTGCTGTTTGAATTTGCGTGCCGCGCGCAGGGCCTGGTGTTTGGACAGTCCCAGCAGTTGCAGCGCGCCCGCGCCGATTTCGATGGCACTGTCGACGGTCTCGCGGTAGATATACTTCACGCCCGCTTCCATCAACGCATACTGGTGCATGCGGTTGCGTGCACGGGCAAGGATGGTGAGGTGCGGGAAGTGCTTTTGGATGCGCGCGATGATATCCAGCGAGGCAGCCTGATCGCTCAGGGTGAGGATGATCAGCTTGGCGTTGTCGGCGCCGGCGGCGTGCAGCAAGTCGCCACGGGATGCATCACCATAGTAGGCCTTGATACCGTAGCGGCGAACCATCTCCAGCTGTTCCGCATTGTGCTCCAGCAGAGTGGTCTCGAAACCACAGGCGTTGATCATGCGCCCGGCAATCTGGCCGTAGCGGCCGTAACCAATAATGATTACCGGCGAGCCGTCGTCATGCGGGCCACTGTCGGCAATATCCGGCAGCTGCGGACCGGAGAAAAATCGCGGTTGGACCAGCTGCTCGTAAGCCAGTAGCAGCAGCGGGGTCAATGCCATCGACAGTGCAATCAGCGCGATCAGAATACTGCTGACGTCCGCGGGCAACACGTGGTTCTGGCTGGCGTAAGCCAGCAATACAAAACCAAACTCACCGGCCTGTGCCAGTGACAGTGCAAACAGCCAGTCCTCCCCTTTCGCCATGCCGCGAATGCGCGCCAGCGCGAACAGAATGATGAACTTCACCAGTACCATCAGCAGCAACAGGCCAAACAGCAACAGTGGCTTTTGCATGACCAGTGCGAGATCCAGGGTAGCGCCCACTGCCAGGAAGAAGAGGCCGAGCAACAAGCCCTTGAACGGCTCGATATCCGCTTCCAGCTCGTGGCGGAACTCGCTCTCTGCCAGCACCACGCCGGCAATAAAGGTACCCAGTGCTGGAGACAGCTCCAGCCAGCTCATCAGTGCGGCGGCACTCAGTACGATTAACAGTGCGCAGGCCGTGAACAGCTCGCGGGTGCGGGTGCCCACCACAATACGCAGCAGTGGCGTCAGCAGATAGCGCCCCGCCAGGATCAGCCCAATCACCGCGCCCAGCACCGCGAACGCGTAGCTCCAGCCCTGAAGGTCGTCGGGGTCGGGGGCAATCTCTACCGTCCCCAGCAAAGGCAGCAGGGCCAGAATGGGGATAACCGCGATATCCTGAAACAGCAGCACACTAAACGCGTTGCGCCCGCCCTCGGTCTTCAGCAGATTTTTTTCCGACAGGGACTGCAGCACGATGGCGGTGGAAGACAGCGCCAGGATCAGGCCGACCGCGGTGGCGCTGCGCCAGTCAAAACCAAACAGGGCGACGGCCAACCCGGAGACCGCCAATGCGGTCAGCAGCACCTGAGCGCCACCGGTGCCGAAAATCGCACCGCGCAGTGCCCATAGTTTCCTGGGTTGCAGTTCCAGGCCGATCAAAAACAGCATCAGGGCAACGCCGAATTCGGCAAAGTGCAATTCGTCGCTGGTGTCGCCAACCAGGCCAAAGGCATAGGGGCCGATCAGTACGCCGGCCACCAGGTAGCCCAGCACCGAGCCGAAACCAAGGCGCTTGGCCAGCGGTACCGAAATCACTGCGGCGCCGAGAAAAATCACGGTCTGAAGTAAAAAGTTATCTTGTGCCATAACGCTGTTTTGAATTTTATGTGCTGTAGATGGATGCCCCCCGGCACCCGTTGGTCTTGAAACTGGCAGCCCGTTATCTGCCTGCGTCTATTGCGCTTGTTGCCCCGCGTTCGGCGGCGGCACGTTGCTGGAATAATTCGCTTCGCGACTGCGGCGTATCAGCGGGGCAATAGTGGAGCCCTGAACCACGATGGAAAAGAGTACCACGCCGTAGGTCATCACCACCCACAGGTGCCCCAGGTCCTGAGTGCCCCCTCCATCCTCGCGATTTATTAAAACCCCAGACGGTATCGACATCGCCAACGCCAGCGCCAGACCACCGCGCAAGCCGCCCCAGATCAGGATGCGCTCGGTGTAGGGGTGGTACCTGCGGTGGCGCTTAAGGAACTGGAATGGAATGCTCACCGCGGCCACCCGGCCGATGAGCACAATTGCGATTGCGGCAACAATCATCAGGTAGTCGATGGGCTCGAAGGTGATTGTGATCAGGAACAGCCCCACCAGCAGGAACAAGATGCCGTTCAAAAACTCTTCGGTAATGTTCCAGAAGTTGTCCAGTTCGTGTTGGCTCACCCGCGAGAAACCGTGTTCGCGGGTGAAGTTGCCGATAATGATCCCCGATACCACCATCGCCAGTGCACCGGACACGCCGAGGATATTGGCGGTGGCAAAGCCGGCGGTGGGAATCACCAGGGTGAGCAGCAATTCCAGGCTGTGGTCATTGGTGGAGCAGATCAACCAGTGGAACAGCCCGCCGATGGCGAGACCGAGGGCGATACCGCCGAAGGCCTCCAGCATAAACAGGTGGCTGATGGCGGCGAATGTGGGTTCGGTGCCCTGAAACGCCAGCGCATACAGCACCGCGAACACCACCATGCCGAAGCCATCGTTGAACAGGGATTCCCCCTCTACCTGGATCGACACTTGTGACGGCGCCCTAAGGTTCTTGATGATCGCCAACACCGCGATGGGGTCGGTAGGGGAAATCAACGCGCCAAACAGCAGGCAATACACCAGCGGCACCGGCATGCCGAGCAGTCCGAGCAGGAAATACAGCAGGTAACCGACCACAAAGGTCGAGATCAGGGTGCCGAAGATCGCCAGTGCGGTGATCTCAACCTTCTGGTTGCGCAGCATATACAGGTCAATGTGCAGGGAGCCGGCAAACAACAGGAAGCCGAGCATGCCCTTCAACAGCAGGTCTTCCAGGTTCATCAGTGGCAGCAGCTGTGCCGCCCAGTCGCGCAGTTCAACGATTTCCAGCTTGCCCAGCCCGGTAACGATCAGCGACAGCGCCAGGGAGCCGGCGGTAATCGCAATGGTGGTCTGGGTGCGCAGCACATACTGGTTGAGGAATCCGAGGAAAACGGAGGCCGCAGCAATAAAACAAAAGGTGTAATAGACATCCATGTGAGCGCGGAATCTCCATACCGGGGTTGCATCTGGTCTGTAGGGCGCGCGGATCGTGCCCTACAAAACGCCCCAATGCGAGCGCAATATCCCGGCTGAATTTAATCGGTCAGGGTGCCGTTATTGTAGTCGCGCACGGCCTGCTCGATTTGCTCCCGCGTATTCATCACAAAGGGTCCGTAATGGGCGATGGGTTCATTCAGCGGATTGCCGTGCAGGACCAGTGCACCCATTTCCTCGGCGGCAATTAATTGCACCGATTCACCTGCGCCAAACAGCACCAGATTGCCGCGCTCCACCACGCCACGGCCGGTATCCAGCACGCCGCGGTAGATATACACCAGCACCGTGTGTGCCGCCGGCAGCGGAAGCTTGATCTCGGCACCGGCCGCCAGGCGCAGGTCGGCCACCGCCGCGCTGGCAGAGGTATCGAGCAGCGGCGCGCATTCCGGCTCGCCGGCGACCTGCCACTGGCCCGCAATCAGGCGGATCATCGAGCCCTGCTCATCGAGTGTGACTTCGCGCACCTGCTCCGGTTGCACATCGCGCCAGTCCGGGTCCGCCATCTTGTCCTTGGCCGGCATGTTGATCCACAGCTGAAAGCCGTGCATTCCACTCTCCCCTTGCGAGGGCATTTCCGAATGAATAATGCCGCGCCCGGCGCGCATCCACTGGGCACCGCCCTGGGAGATAGCGCCGCGATTGCCCAGGTGATCCTTGTGCTCGAACTCACCACTCAGCATATAGGTGAGGGTTTCGATACCGCGGTGCGGGTGCGGGGGGAAGCCGGCGATGTAGTCGTCGGGATTTTCCGAGCGAATTTCATCGATCATCAGGAAGGGGCTGAAGTCCGCAGACTGGAAACCTGCGACGCGATGAATTTTTACGCCGGCGCCATCAGCGGAGGGATGCCCCGCCACTACCCGCGCCGCGGGACGGGTTCCGGTGACGTTTGCGCTGTTCTGTGTGACGTTTTGCATGGTTCTGCTCCTCCATTTCCGGCAGTATAAGCCGATAAAATCGCCTGAAAATGGCAAAAAATCGCAGCTAATATTCGAACAAATTGATAGATCAACCGCAGGGCGTTTCGAGCGCATGGGTTTTGATCGCATCCGGACAAGGGACAGTCTATGGCCAAGGTAACCTTGGAACAGTGGCGCATGTTTCAGGCAGTGGTGGAGTACGGTGGCTTTTCGCAGGCCGCGGAAGCCGTGCACAAAAGCCAGTCTTCCATTAACCATGCGGTGCACAAACTGCAGGAGAGCCTGGGCATCGCCCTGCTGGAGGTGCGCGGGCGCAAGGCGGAACTGACTGATGCCGGGCGCGTGCTGCTGAACCGCGCGGGCGGCCTGTTGAATGAAGCCGAGGCACTGGAGTCGGTGGCCGAGAGTCTCGCCGCCGGCACCGAAGCCCAGCTGCGGCTGGCGGTGGATGTGCTGTTTGATTACGACGCGCTGCTTACCGCGGTCGAGCGTTTCGCCGAAGTCTACCCACACACGCGCCTGGAAATCCGCGAGACGGTTTTGTCGGGTGGCGAAGAGCTGCTGCTGCAGCAGGAAGTGGACTTTATCCTTTCCGCGCGCGCGCCGCAGGGCTTTGTCGGTGAGCCCCTCACCCGGGTGAAATTCCTGCCGGTGGCGCACCCGGATCACCCCTTGCACCACCTGGGCCGCCCGGTAAACCGTGAGGACCTCAAGGCCACGCGGCAGATCGTAATGCGGGATTCCGCGCTGAAGAATCGCCAGGATGCGGGCTGGCTGGGCTCCGATGAGCGCATTACCGTCACCAACGTGCACACCTCTATTGACCTGATCGAGCGCGGCCTGGGGTTTGCTTGGCTGCCGGAGCCGCGCATTCGCGATTCGCTCTGTGCCGACCGCCTGTTGCCGCTGCGCACCGAGGAGCCCTGGGAAAGGGATGTGATGGTGTACCTGTTCTTTGCCGACCGCGACCGCGCCGGCCCCGCGGCCAACATGCTGCTGAGTGCCCTGCGCGAAAGCCTGCCGCCACTGGACTGAGATGCCCCAGAATTTGTGAGACCAGAGTTTGTGATCAATGGAACAGGATAATCGCCCAATCCGCTGGGGCATCATTGGCTGCGGCAATGTCACCGAACTGAAGAGTGGCCCCGCGTTTAACAAGGTACAGGGCTCTGAGTTGCTGGCGGTGATGCGTCGCGATCGAGCAAAGCTCGCCGACTACGCCGAACGCCACGGGGTGCCAAAGACCTACGCCAATGCCGACGCATTGATTCAGGACCCGGAAATAGACGCCATTTACGTGGCGACACCGCCGGGCAGCCACCGCGAGTACGCGCTAAAAATTGCCGCCGCCGACAAGCACTGCTGCCTGGAAAAACCCATGGCGCTGAATTTTGCCGAGTGCGAAGAAATCGCCGCGGCCTTTGCCGGCCGTGACGCACAATTGTTTGTGGCTTATTACCGCCGCTCCCTGCCGCGCTTTAATCAGGTTAAGGCGTGGCTGGATGAAGGAAAAATCGGCGATGTGCGCCATATCAACTGGAGCTATGCGCGCACGCCATCCGCCGTGGACCTGTCCGCAGAATACAACTGGCGCACCGATCCTGCCGTATCCGGTGGCGGCCACTTTGTCGACCTGGCCTGCCACGGCCTGGACCTGTTTATTTATTTGCTGGGCGACATTCGCGACGCCAGGGGCATCGCCGTCAACCAGCAAAACCTGTACGACGTCGAAGACGCCGTATCTGCCTGCTGGGTATTCGACAATGGCGCCACCGGTTCCGGCTTCTGGAACTTTGGCTGTGCCGAATACGGCGATGAAGTGATAATTCACGGCAGCCGCGGCAGCATCCGCTTTTCCGTGTTTGCCGATGCGGCCCTGGTGCTGGAGAGTGCCAATGGGTCGGAGCACGTGGAAATCCCCCATCCGGAGAATATCCAGTTCTTCCATATCGAAAACATGGTCAAACACCTCAATGGCACGGGGCGCCACCCGGTCGCCGGCGCCGAGGGCGGCAAGGCCTCGCGGGTGATGGACCAGATCCTCGCTGGGCTAGTGGGCTAGTGGGCTAGCGGCGGCAAGATTGGCTAAACCTTCCGCTGATCCCTTCGGCAATCCTTTCGGTAATTCCCTCCAAGGAAACATCACGTCAAAGTCCGAAAAAATCGTAGATTCGTGCCAATAATTTGCGATTTTTGTTTCGAAAAGTCGAATTACACTGAACAGCGTTGTCACTCCATACACTTTCCGTTTCGACGGCTAATTACGAGGACTCTGCTATGCAAAACGGTGCACTGTGTGATTTCGGCAAACTGATCGGTCGCATTCTCATTTCGGTGATGTTTATCGTTGCCGGCTACAGCAAGATCGGCGCCTACGCGGGTACCCAGGAATATATGGCGGCCGCGGGTGTACCCGGCATTTTATTGCCGCTGGTTATTCTGCTTGAGCTGGGCGGTGGCCTGGCGATTCTCTTCGGTTTCTTCACCCGCTGGGTGGCACTGGCGTTTGCCGTCTTCTGTGCACTGAGTGCCTGGTTGTTTCACAACGTACCGGGCGACCAGATGCAGCAGATCATGTTTATGAAAAACATCACCATCGCTGGCGGCTTCCTGATCCTGGCATGCGCCGGCGCGGGTAAATTCAGCTTTGATCACGCCATGGCGAAAGTGAAAAACCGCTGATCGCCAATCACAACCTCTACACGGAGCACAAACATGGGACTCTTGGTTAAAGGCGAGTGGAAAGATCGCTGGTATGAAACCGACAAAAGCGGTGGTGAGTTTGAGCGTGAAGCGGCGCAGCTGCGCAACTGGGTGACCGCCGACGGCAGTGCCGGCCCAAGTGGTGAGAGTGGTTTTCAGGCCGAGAAAGGCCGTTATCACCTTTATGTTTCCCTCGCTTGCCCCTGGGCGCACCGCACGCTGATATTCCGCAAGCTGAAGGCATTGGAAGATTACATCACCGTGTCCGTGGTCAGTCCCTACATGCACGAGCACGGCTGGACCTTCAACCAGGAGGAAGGCAGTAGCGGCGATGCGCTGTTTGGCAGCGAATTCCTGTACGAGGTGTACACCCGCAATCGTGGTGATTACTCCGGACGGGTGACGGTGCCGGTGCTGTGGGACAAGCAGCGCAATTGCATTGTCAGCAACGAGTCGTCGGAAATCATCCGCATGTTCAATACCGCGTTCAACGACCTGACCGGGGATGATCAGGATTTCTACCCCGAGGACTTGCGCGGCGATATAGAGGCCACCAACGCGCTGGTTTACGAAAACGTCAATAACGGCGTGTATCGTGCGGGCTTTGCCACCAGCAAGAACGCCTACGAAGCGGCGTACCATCGCCTGTTCGAGGTGCTCGAGCAATTGGAGCGCCGTCTGGCGGACAATCGCTACCTAACCGGGGATCGCATCACCGAGGCGGACTGGCGACTGTTTACTACACTGGTCCGGTTCGATCCGGTGTACCACGGCCACTTCAAGTGCAACAAGCAGCGCCTGGCGGATTATCCGAACCTGTGGGGCTATGTGCGCGAGCTGTACCAGTGGCCCGGGGTTGCGGAAACGGTGGATTTTCACCATATCAAAACCCACTATTACGCCAGTCACCTGAACATTAACCCCACCGGCATTGTGCCTGTGGGCCCGGAGCTGGATTACGCGGCGCCTCACGGCCGCGGTTGATGCGCGGCTCCCGTGTCGGGCGCGCTGATCTCGCTCAAAACCAAAAAAAGGAAATCTGATGAAGTTGTTTTATGCACCCGGTGCCTGCTCATTATCCCCCCATATTGTTGCCTGTGAGGCGGGGATTGATCTGGAGCTGTGCAAGGTCAACCTGAAAACCAAAGAGATGGATGGCGGTGCTAATTTCACCGAGGTCAATCCCAAGGGGCAGGTTCCCGCGCTGCAGCTGGAGGGTGGCGAACTGCTGACCGAAGGCCCGGCGATCGTGCAGTTTCTCGCCGAGCAGAAGCCGGAGCATAACCTGGCGCCAAAATATGGCTCGCTGGCGCACTACCGGGTGCTGGAGTGGCTGAATTACCTGGCCACCGAAGTGCACAAGACCTTCCTGCCGTTGTTCTGGGGTGGTACCGATGATGAAAAGGCGCTGGCCAGTAAAAAACTTGCCAAGCGCTTTCAGTACATCGAGGACAGCATGGTGGGCGATTACCTGATGGGCGACGACTTCTGCATCGCCGACGCCTACCTGTTTACTGTGTATAACTGGTGCAAGTTTGTCGACGTCGACACCAGCGCCTGGCCGAAGCTCGCGGCCTTTGCCGCACGCATGTCCCAGCGCCCGGGTGTGCAGAAGGCGCTCAAGGCCGAAGGGCTGATTTAACCCGGGCCATCATTTCCTTTCTGATATTTCGATCGGTCGTCGCGCTTTCGCCACAAACAAAACCAGGCATAGCGCGGCGGCTGAGCAGCACAACATGCCCAGCGCAATCGGCACCAGGGTGCCGGTGTGCACCGCGCTTACCGTCCCACCAAGTACCCCGCCAAAAATAAACAGCGATGCACCGAATAGCGCATTGGCGGTACCGCTGATCGAGGGGAAGAATTCCAGATAACAGGCCGCCGAGTTAGGCGTGATCAGGCCGATGGTGGCCATCGCCAGCACCAATGGAATCATCCACGCCAGCAATGGCTGCTGCGCGCCATAGTAGAGGGTGCTGCCCAGCAACAGCGCACAAAACACCAGTTGCAGCGCGATACCCGCCAGTAGGATCTGGCGCGGCTCGAAGACCTTCAGCAAGCGAATGTTCAGCTGCACCAGAATCACCAGGCCCAGTACACAGCTGCCAAATAGAATCGGAAAGGTCTGCGGGCTGACCCCGAAATGCTCCATAAACACAAACGGCGCGGTGGTGATGTAGATGAACATGCAACCGCTGACAAACGCCTGCCCAAATAAAAAGCCCAGTGCCCGTGGGGTGCGGAAAATCTCTGCGTAGCCCTGAAACATACTGCGGCGGGGCTGGCGCTGGCGCCGCGCGCGGCGAAAGCGCGACACGGTTTCCGGCAAAATGCCGCGCACCAGCACCATCATCGCCAGACCGTAGACCAGCAGGAAGATAAAGATCGCGTGCCAGTCGCCGAAAGTCAGCAGGGTGGAACCGATCACCGGCGCCACCATCGGCGCAATAAGCATCATGGTGGCAATCAGCGACATGATGCGCGCTGCCTCGCGGCCGTGGTACAGGTCGCGCACGATGGCGCCGCAGATAACCGTGGCAAAACCGCCGCCCGCGGCCTGGAAGAAGCGCAGCGCCACCAGCATTTCTACGCTGTTGGTAAACAGAATCAGCGTGGTGCTGACGATAAACACGCTGAGACCAATGGTTCCCACCAGAATACGTCCCCAACGATCCGACAGCGGGCCACCAAACAGCTGGCCCAAAGCGAAACCGAGCAGATAGCTGGAAACCGAGTGCTGTACCTGCGCCACTTCCACGCCCAGTGCTACGGCCATTGCGGGAATAGCGGGCAGGTACGTATCGATGGCAAACGGCGTCAACGCTACCAGCGCGGCGAGACAGGGAGCGAGCCAGCGCGGTGGACGGCCGTCGGCGTCGAAGAAATTCGGGGGCATATCAAACCGGTAAATAAGGGAGCTTTGGGTACAGCGGCAACGCCAGTGGGAGCCCGTGAGCCAATGGTCAAAGCATAGTCATTGGCGGATATTACCTGCGGGCGGCGGCATAGTAGCGGGCGCGCCCGGCAGATGCCATGGGTGCTGGGGAATATATGGTGAGTGGTTTTCTACTAAGGAGGGGTAAGCGCTGCCATTAGCAGCGCATTCACAGCAAATAGCCGCTTCTTGTACTTTCTTAGTGCTTTTCTTCGCGCAAGTTATACAGGCCCTGCTTCAGCTTCAGCAGGTGTTCCTGCAGCTGCGGGCCCTTGCGCTGGGCAACGCCGATGGCGAGTACGTCGATCACCACCAGGTGGGCGATACGGGAAGAGAGCGGCGTGTAGAGTTCGATGTCCTCCTCCACATCCACTTCCAGGGGAATACTGGATTGGCGGGTCATGGGTGAGCCGCTGGGGCCGAGGCCAATCACCGTGGCGCCCTGCTGCTTGGCCATTTCCATGGAGCGCAGCAGCGAGGAGGTGCGGCCGCTCTGGGAGATGGCAACCACCACATCGCCGGGCTGCATGCTCATGGCGGACATGCTCTGCATATGGTGATCGGAGTGGGCCGCGGTGGCCATCTGCAGGCGGAAGAACTTGTGTTGGGCGTCGGCGGCTACGGCGCCAGAGGCGCCAAAACCAAAAAATTCCACGCGTTTGGCGGCAGCGATGGCAGAAATTGCCGCTTCCAGGGCGCGGCCATCAATCTTATCGCGCACGTTCAGCAGGGTATCGACGGTGGAGTCGAACACCTTGCGTTTGTACTCGGCGATGGAGTCGGTTTCGGTGACCGCGATCTGGCCAAAACTCGGGCTGGAAGCCAGCTGCTGGGCGAGGTTCAGCTTGAATTCCTGGAAGCCGGAGCAGCCCACGGCGCGGCAGAAGCGCACCACGGTCGGTTCGCTCACCTGTGCTTCGGTGGCGAGATCGACAATACGCATATGAATGATTTCGCCCGGATTGGCGAGGATATATTCCGCAACCTTGCGCTCCGATTTGCGCATGGAACTCAGCTGCTCGCTGATTTTTTGCGTGACTTCCGCTGGCTTCACGACAACACCTTCTATGGTTCAAGTTGTGCAGTTTAGCGGCATGGCTCGGTGCTGGCGAGCCTTGGCTTGGTTTGATTGTGGCTTGGTGGCGGCACTGCTAGCGGGTCGGCCTCCACGAGACACGCCGTAAACCCATCCCTGGGGGCTCGGCTGCGGCCGTCCTGGCCGCAGACGGTCTCATGGAGGCCGACCCGCTAGCAGCGCCTTCGCATCAAGTTTCTGCGGTTTAAAACCCTGTTTATATACCCAGTTCTCCCCCTACCCCTGATACAATCCGCCCCATGGACGTATCTGAACTTTTAGACCCCCTCAACGACCCCCAGCGCGAAGCCGTGGCCGCGCCTCCGGGCAATCAATTGGTTCTGGCCGGTGCCGGCTCGGGCAAGACCCGCGTGCTGGTGCACCGTATTGCCTGGTTGATGCAAGTGGAGGGGGCGTCGCCCTACTCCATTATGGCGGTGACCTTTACCAACAAGGCCGCGCGCGAGATGCGCGGGCGTATCGAGGAACTGCTCGGGGTAAACACCTTTGGCATGTGGGTGGGCACCTTTCACGGCCTCGCCCATCGGTTGCTGCGCGCGCACTGGCAGGAAGCGAAGCTGCCGCAGAATTTCCAGATTCTTGATTCCGACGACCAGCTGCGCCTGATCAAGCGGGTGCAGAACGAACTGGGCCTCGACGAGAAGAAGTGGTCGCCGCGGGAAACCCAGTGGTGGATTGGCGCGCAGAAGGATGAGGGAATTCGTCCCCAGTATATCCAGCTGACTGGCGACCCCTGGCTGCAGACCATGGTGCGTATCTACAGTGCCTATGAAGAGGCCTGCCAGCGCGCCGGCGTGGTGGATTTTGGCGAGCTGTTGCTGCGCGCCCACGAACTGCTGCTGAACAATGACAGCATCCTCGCGCACTACCGCCGCCGCTTCCCGTTTATCCTGGTGGACGAATTCCAAGATACCAACACCATTCAATATGCGTGGCTGCGCCTGCTTGCCGGCGACCAGTGTGCGATCACCGCGGTGGGCGATGACGACCAGTCAATCTATGGCTGGCGCGGTGCCAAGATCGAGAATATCCAGCACTTCGAAGCGGACCTGAAAGAGGTGCAGACGGTACGCCTAGAGCAGAACTACCGTTCCACCAGCACCATTCTGAACGCCGCCAACGCCGTTATCGCGCACAACTCCGGTCGCCTCGGCAAACAACTGTGGACCGAGGGCGACAAAGGCGAGCCGATTTCCCTGTATTCCGCCTACAACGAACAGGATGAGGCGCGCTTTATTGTCGAGCGTATTCAGGACTGGGTGCGCGATGGCAATCGCCGCGACAGCATCGCCATTCTGTACCGTTCCAATGCCCAGTCGCGGGTGCTGGAAGAAGGCCTGCTGCGTGAGCAGGTGCCCTATCGTATTTACGGTGGCCAGCGCTTCTACGAGCGCATGGAAATCAAGAATGCGCTCTCCTATATGCGCCTAATGACCAATCGCCACGACGACACCTCGTTCGAGCGGGTCGTCAACACGCCCACGCGCGGCATTGGTGCGCGTACAGTGGATACGGTGCGGGCGTTCGCGCGCGAGCACGGCTGCTCCCTGTGGAGCGCCGCGGAAAAAATGCTGCAGCAAAAGGTGCTGGCCGCCCGCGCCGGCAATGCCCTAGGTAACTTCCTCAGCCTGATCGACGCGTTGGACGAAGAGAGCACCGACAAGACCCTCGACCACATCGCCGAGCTGGCCATTGAACAGACCGGCCTGATCGAATTCCACGGCAAGGAAAAAGGCGAGAAAGGCCAGACCCGCGTGGAAAACTTGCAGGAACTGGTCAGTGCCTGCCGCGGCTTCGACGGTATTCCTACCGCCGATGCCGATGGCGAAGCGGTAGACGAGGAGGAGATTCCCTTGCTCAACCAGTTCCTCGACAGCGCCGCACTGGATGCCGGTGAAGGCCAGGCGGATGAGTTTGAAGATGCGGTGCAGCTGATGACCCTGCACTCCGCCAAGGGGCTGGAATTCCCGCTGGTATTTATGGCCGGTGTGGAAGAAAACCTGTTCCCACACAAAATGTCGGCCCAGGAACCCGGGCGCATGGAGGAAGAGCGTCGCCTGTGTTACGTGGGTATCACCCGCGCCATGCAGAAGCTGTACATCACCTATGCGGAAAGTCGCCGCCTGTTCGGCAGCGAGACTTACAACAAGCCGTCGCGGTTTGTGAGTGAGATTCCGGTGGAGTATATCCACGAGGTGCGCCTGAAAACCGAAATCTCCAAACCGCTGTTCCAGCCCAACTATGGGAAATTCGGCGGTAGCGCCGGCCAGTTCTCCGACCCGGCACCAGAATTCGACGACGATCTGCCACCGCTGGCACTGGGCGGCCGCGTGGATCACGCCAAGTTTGGCGAAGGCACTGTAATGCAGTTTGAAGGTTCCGGTCCGCGCGCGCGGGTACAGGTCAACTTCGACGACGCAGGTAGCAAATGGCTGGTAGTATCCATGGCCAAGCTGCAGCCGCTGTAAGTTCTTCTAATAGAGCTGAGCGCTGAAAACTTGGATGCGTGAAATCGCATCCACCACCCCGGGCCAGGTGCCCGGGGCCAATACACAATAAAAATTCAAACGGACATGAAAAAAATAAACTGGTATCCCCCCGTTATCTTGGGCCTGCTTGCGCTGTTGGTGCTGACCTTTGGCAGCCTGGTAATTTCTCGCTCAGATGAGAAGCAGGCGATTACCGCCATCGAAAATGCCGGCCAGCAAACCTTTGAGTGGAAGATGGTTACTACCTGGCCGAAAAACTTCCCTGGCCTCGGCAGTGCCCCCGAGCGATTTGCCAAGAACGTCGACGCCATGTCCAACGGTCGCCTGAAGATCAAGGTGTTCGGTGCCGGCGAACTGGTGCCCGCCATGGGGGTATTCGGTGCGGTATCCAGCGGTGCGGCGGAGGCCGGCCACGGTGCGGCCTATTACTGGAAAGGCAAAATCCCCGCGGCCCAGTTTTTTACCGCGGTGCCGTTTGGCCTGAATGCACAGGAAATGAATGGCTGGCTGCACTACGGCGGTGGCCTCGAACTGTGGGAAGAACTCTACGAACCCTTCGACCTGATCCCAATGGCCGGCGGCTCCACCGGCGTGCAGATGGCGGGCTGGTTCAACAAGGAAATCAATTCCGTCGACGACCTGAAGGGCCTGAAGATGCGTATCCCGGGTCTCGGTGGCGAAGTCCTGAACCGCGCCGGCGGCACCGCCGTGACCATCCCCGGTGGTGAACTGTATACCGCGCTACAGACCGGCGTGATCGACGCGACCGAATGGGTTGGCCCCTACAACGACCTCGCCTTCGGTTTTCACCAGATCGCCAAATACTACTACTATCCTGGGTGGCACGAGCCGGGCTCGGTGCTGGAAATCCTGATCAACAAAACCGCATTCGAGAAACTGCCAGAAGACCTGCAGTCCATCGTGCGTGTCGCCGCGCGCGACGCCAATCAGGATATGCTGGATGAATACACCGCGCGCAATAACCGCGCGCTCAAGGAGCTGGTGGAAGAGCACGGTGTCGAGTTGCGCAAATTACCGGACGAGGTGATCGCGCACCTGAAGGAAATCAATCAAGGCATCATGCAGGAAACCGCGGCCAAAGATCCGCAGTTCAACCGGGTGTATCAGGCCTTCCAGGATTTTGAAGCGCAGGTAATTCCGTATCACCGGATTAGTGAAGAGGCGTATTACGAGACGCGTGAAATAAATCAGCATTAAAAAAGGGGCCGTACGGCCCCTTTTTTAATGCCAATCTTTACCAAATCATATCGGAATAAGAGTGCGCGGGAGACTATTTGTAAAAATTTTTCTGTATAAAATTAAAACAGTTAACGCGATATTATACTCTTTTTGAACATATTCTTTATCAATTTTAACCGAATTACTTTTGTGGACGGTTGTTCTGGATAATAATTTGAGTTCCGGTCTGATTGACTGGCAATCTTTAACAATAATGCCAACATAAAAAACTTGGGGTTTATCTATGAAGTGTAAATTATTGGCCATATTAGCCTTTGGGGTGGTGTTTTTGTCCGGTTGTGCGGGAGCGCCTCAAATGCCGGTTTCTCCGGACACCGTATTTTGGCAAGAATCCAGTAAGCGGATAGGCGTTGTCGTTTCTGATGTGCCGGAGCCGAATGTATACCTCCCTGGTGCAAGCTGTCTGTTGTGTCTGGCCGCTGCAGAGGTGGCAAATTCATCTTTGAGTAAGCACACCGACACGCTGTCAACGGATGATGCCAAAACTTTGAAGACTGATTTGCAGACACTGTTGGAAGCGAATAACGTAGAAGTCGTGGAAATCTCTGAACCCGTGCTCTTCAACAAATTGCCGAAATTTAAATCTGAGGTTCCGAATACCGCAAAGCGTGACTTTACTGGATTTAAGGAGCAGTACAATATTAGTCACCTGTTGGTGATGAATGTTCATGCAGTTGGCATGCATCGCTCCTACTCAAGCTATATTCCTACAAGTGACCCTAAAGGCTATTTTAGTGGTCTGGGGTATTTGGTAGACCTATCTGATAACACTTATAAATGGTACAAGCCCGTAACTGTTACTAAAGCAGTAACTGAAGAGTGGGATGAGGCCCCTACATTCCCAGCGTTGACGAACGCTTACTATCAGGCGATTGCTGAAGGCAAAGAAATCATAATGTCTTCTCTGGATAGTAAAACGGCCGAGAACTAAGTTAAGTTCTATATCTATAAAGGTGCACCTGATTATTTAGGTGTGCCTTTTTTTTCGAAAAAATTTATTTATTTCTGGTTTAGTTACAAAAGTTTTTAAATGAAAAAAATAATTATTGTTGCTATTTCACTATTCGTTGTCGCATGTGCTAGTTCAAAGAATCAGAACTATGTAAAGCACGTAGCAGCTAGCGCAGAAGTGACAACTGGTTCGACTCTTCTGGTCAAGGTGGAAGCTAGTACACCGGTGTCTTTCTATGGGGAGGTCGATTTAGACCATCTAAATTTTGAGCATGGCTCTATGATGTACGCCGCCAATACACCGGGTGTATTTGCCGCTTCAATTCTGGCCCATGCAGTTATCGCGGGTTCAGCGAAGGACAGTCAAAAAGCGAAAGCACAGGAAGAAGCTAATCAGGTATTGTTGCCTTATACAGAGGCGATAGAGGAAATTACGGAAGTAGGATTGGTCCAGAATTCTCTTGATCGTGGCAATTTTACTGCATTTCAGTTTGTGCCATGGACCGAAGGCGCCGATAGTAATTGGTCCGTTGTGGTAAAGCCGGTATTTTTAATGTCTCAAGATCAACAAGCATTGACGTTGAAAAATGCCATTACTTTGCTCTCGAACGACAACGAAGAAACACCGTCATATCAAAATTTGATAGAAGTCGTATCAGTGCCAGTAGATTCGCAAAAAGTGTTGGCCAACGAAGACCTTGATTCACTTACCACGGATCTATTTGTGAAATCTCTCACTATTCTGGAGGCTGAGCTTCAAGGTAAACACTTGAAAAAAATGGATCAGCAGACATTAAGCTATCTTCACGCGGGTAAAAAGAAATATGAACGGGGAGTAATTCTTGCCACTCATTGTGACCGGATTACCTTTCGCTCATTGCGGGGCTGGATAAAATCTGTACCTGTAAAAATGGAAGATTGTCAGGAAGTTGGTGAGTCTATAGGTGAATCCGAAGTGTTGTAGGCGAGTTCATCGCTTACTTTCGAGTCAGAAATAAAAAACGGGGCTATTAGCCCCGTTTTTTATGAGTATCTGAATGTGACAAATATAGAGCTTACGGAAGCGGGCGGGTGCGGCCGCGGTCGTCGATGGCCACAAACACAAATTCCCCTTCGGTCACTTTTACCTGCTCACCGGTATCTACCCGGGTCAGCCAGACTTCGACCAGCGTTTTGATGGAGGAGCGGCCCACTTCGACGGCTTCGGCGTAGCAGCTTACCGTGGAGCCAACCGGTACCGGGCGCAGGAATACCATGCTGCCAACGGCGACGGTGGTCACGCGCCCACGGGCGATGCCTTGGGCGAGGATGGCCCCAGCGACGTCCATCTGCGACATCAGCCAGCCGGCAAAAACGTCTCCCTGGGGGTTGGTATCCCGGGGCATGGACTGGGTCTGCAGGGTCAGGGTTCCGCTCGGTTGCGGTTCTTCATCAATGGCGGACATCACAGGTGCTCACTAATTCTTAGACTTATTGGCCCGGCGGTGGATTTGGGGTCACCGAACCGGGTGGCGCATTCTAACACAATCTGGGCACTAAATGACCAGATGCATGGGTTAATTCTGTGAGCGCTGCCCGGTGTGGAACCCCATCAGGATGTCATGACGTCATATAGGCGGGCAGCCAAGTCGCCAGCGCTGGCCACATGGCCAGCAGGCACATCACCGCCAGCTGGATGGCAATAAACGGAATCACCCCGCGGTAGATGGCCCCGGTAGCTACTTCCGCTGGCGCCACGCCCCGCAGATAGAAGAGCGCGAATCCGAAAGGTGGAGTGAGGAACGAGGTCTGTAGGTTCAGCGCGATCATCACACCCAGCCACACCGGGTCCAGGCCCATGGCCAGCAGCACCGGGCCGACAATCGGCACCACCACAAAAGTGATCTCGATAAAGTCGAGAATAAAGCCGAGCAGGAAGATCACCAGCATTACCAGCAGGGTCGCGCCGATAATGCCGCCCGGCAGGCTCTCGAAGAAGTGGGTAACCACTTCCTCACCACCGAACCCGCGGAATACCAGCGAAAATAGCGAGGCACCGATCAGGATCGCGAACACCATGGCGGTGACCTGCAGGGTACTCTGCCCTACTTCGCCGGCGCGGGACCAGTTCAGGGCACCACGCCCCCAAGCCAGGATACCGGCACCGAGCGCGCCTACGGCCGCGGCCTCGGTCGGGGTGGCGGCACCGGTAATGATCGAGCCGAGCACCAGCAACATCAGGGCAATGGGCGGGAACAGGCTTTTCAGGGTCTGCAGTAATTCCACATTTTCACTGGTGCTGCGTTCGGCGGCAGGTTCACGACGGGCAATAAACAGCAGATACAGAATGTAGGCAGCGACCAGCAGCAGTCCCGGGATAATCGCGCCCATAAACAGGTCGCCTACACTCACCGGTTTCGGGTTGAAGATACCCTGGGAGAGCTGAGCCTGTTGATAGGCATTGGACAGGGTGTCTCCCAGCAGTACCAAGGCGATAGACGGCGGGATAATCTGGCCGAGTGTACCGGTGGCACAGATAGTGCCGGTGGCGAGCTTGGGAGAATAGCCGCGCTTCAACATGGTGGGCAGGGACATCAGGCCCATGGTTACCACGGTGGCGCCGACAATACCGGTACTCGCTGCCAACAGTGCGCCCACCACCACCACAGACACCGCCATGCCGGCGGGGATTCCGGAGAATACCCGCGCCAGATTCACCAGCAGGTCCTCGGCGATCCGCGCCCGCTCCAGCATCACTCCCATCAATACAAACAGCGGCACCGCCATCAGGGTGCCGTTTTGCATAATGCCGTAGAGGCGGTCGGGAAATGCGCGCAGCAGGCCGGCATCAAACACGCCGCCGACAATGCCGAGCCCGGCAGCCAACAGTGCGGTGCCGCCGAGAGTAAATGCCACCGGATAGCCGGCCATTAGCGCCGCACACACGGCGACGAACATCAGCAGGGGAATAAGCTCCATCATGCGCTGGCCTCCCCGGCAGCTTCGCGCACCAGTGGGTGCGGTTGCTGTTCTGGTTCCCGCTTAGTAGGTGTTTCGGCTGCTTTGGAAACGATATTGGCGGTGTCATCGCTGGATTCCGCCTGCATCAGCGTGTGCAGTGCGCGCGCCAGTTGGCTGAGTCCCTGCAGTGCGAGGGTGGCGGCGGCCAGTGGGATCAGACTCTTCAGCAGGTAGACACCGCCGAGGCCATCCGCGCTGTTGCTGGTCTCCTGTACGGCCCAGCTACTGGCGGCAAATTGCAGACTGCCGTAACCGATAAACACACACAGCGGCAGCAGGAAGATCAGGCAGCCCACCGCATCCACCCACGCCTTACCTCGGGGCGACAGCTTGCGGTACACCACATCCACGCGCACATGGGCGTTGGATTGCAGGGCGTAGGCGAGACCGAGCATCAGCGCGGCGCCATGCAAATAAGCCACTGAATCCTGCATGGCCAGCGACCCGCCATCGAAGCCGTAGCGCATCGCCACCACCAGGCTCTGAATGACTACCATCGCCAGAGTGAACCAGCCCAGAACACGTCCGCAGCCGCCGGCAAACCGGTCGAGGGCACCGGCGGCACGTAGCAGAAACATCATGTGAATACTCTCAAATCTTCTTTATTGTTCTGTTATCAGAGGGGCACAGCCTACCTTTTGGCCAGAAATTGCGCCAGCACGGTGTGGGCTCCGGCCACAGCTGACTTGTATCCCGAGCTTGGTCATGAAATGAGCAGATGACTGTAACCTGTTTGTAACTTTTCATTCATAGAATCGTCACCAGTTGGAAATAGCATGCTCCGCGTGCAGATAATTCGACCACTTATGGAGACACCATGAACAACCGTTTCGCGAGTAAAAAAGTCCTGGCTTCGGCCCTGGCGGCCCTGACTATTGCGGCCTCCAACGCGGCCCTGGCAGCGCGCGATCACATCAGCATCGTCGGTTCCTCAACCGTTTACCCGTTCACCACTGTTGTTGCCGAGCGTTTCAGCCGCGCCACTCAGTTCAAGACCCCGGTTGTTGAATCCACCGGTACCGGCGGCGGCATGAAGCTGTTCTGTCAGGGTGTTGGTGAGAGCACGGCCGACATCACTGGTGCTTCCCGTCGCATCAAGCAGTCCGAGCTGGAAATGTGTAACGGCAACGGCGTTGACGTTGTTGAAGTTCAGATCGGTTATGACGGCATCGTGCTGGCGAACGCCAAGACTGCCAAACCGTTCGAGCTGAGCCGCAAGGACATCTTCCTGGCGCTGGCCAAAGACGTGCCGAACCCAGACGGTTCCGAGTCTCTGGTACCTAACCCGTACAAAACCTGGAAAGACGTAAACCCGACTCTGCCGGCTGCGAAGATCGAAGTTCTGGGCCCGCCCCCGACTTCCGGTACCCGTGACGCTTTCGCTGAACTGGCGATGGAAGGTGGCTGTAAGAAGTTTGATTGGATCGCTGCCAAGAAGAAGTCTGACAAGAATGCTTACAAAGCTATCTGTCACAACGTTCGTGAAGACGGCTTCTACGTAGAAGCGGGCGAGAACGATAACCTGATCGTGAACAAGCTGGCTGCCAACCCCAACGCACTGGGCATCTTCGGCTTCAGCTTCCTGGATCAAAACGCGGACAAAGTTCAGGGCTCCCTGATCGAAGGCCAAGAGCCGACATTTGAATCCATCGCTGACAACAGCTACCCGGTTTCCCGTCCGCTGTTCGTTTACGTGAAGAAAGCGCACGTTGACGTGGTACCAGGCATTAAGCAGTTCCTGGCCGAGTTCACCAACGACCGCGCCTGGGGTGAGGAAGGCTACCTGGCAGACAAGGGTATGATCCCGCTGCCGACCGCCGAGCGTCAGAAGGTTGCCAACAACGTTCGCAAGCTGAACGCACTGACCAACCTAGCTGCTAAATAACAGCTAAATAAAAGGTAGATGGATTTACCGGCCAAGCCCTTTCAAGGGCTTGGCTTTTTACGTATATATACACCGCAATTTTTACCGCGCCATGCAATTGTGGATACAACCGTTGATAATGGCCGACGTTTTTTGTACCTAGAGATAACTGAGCGAATCGATGCAGACTCCTACTCTCTTCGCCCTGCTGCTGTTGCTGATACTGGTGGCCTACGGCACTGGTTTTAGCCGCGCGATTGCCGCTGCCCGCAGTGGCGGTGGTGTCCGCAGCCTGGCGTCATTGCCGAGCTATTACGGCGTGCACACCGCACTCTGGTGTGGTCTTCCCGCCCTGATTATTCTGGGTTGCTGGCTTGTTTTTGACGATGCGATTATTCGCGCAATGGTGATGGGCGGTATCGCTGACAAGCCGGAGTCCATTGCCGGGCAAAATCTGCTGTACGCGCAGATCCAGAATCTGGCGGCGGGCAACTTGGTTGGCAACGTGACCCCGCAACTGCAAGACGCTGCTGCACATCTGGAGAGTCTGCGTGAAAGTGGTCGCTGGATGCAGACCGCATTGATCCTGATTCTGTCAATCGGTCTCGGTGCCTACGCATTCCTGCGTATTTCTCCGGAGATGCGCGCGCGGGAAAAAGTCGAAAAGGTACTGCGCATTATTCTGTTGGCATGCGCTTGTGCGGCCATCTTCACTACCGTGGGTATTCTGCTGTCGGTACTGTTCGAGTCGCTGCGTTTCTTCCAGTCGGTACCGGTAACTGAATTCCTGTTTGGCCTGCACTGGAGCCCACAGATGGCACTGCGTGCGGACCAGGTTGGCTCCAGTGGTGCCTTTGGCGCGGTACCGCTGTTTACCGGTACCCTGCTGGTTTCCGCCATCGCCATGTTTGTGGCGGTGCCGGTGGGCCTGATGTCCGCCATTTACCTGGCCGAATACGCCGGCAAAAGAGTGCGCTCTGTAGCCAAGCCGCTGCTGGAAATCCTCGCCGGTGTACCCACCGTGGTCTACGGCTTCTTTGCCGCCCTGACCGTCGCCCCGTTTATCCGTGACCTCGCCCAGTCTATGGGTCTGCAGGCATCCAGTGAAAGTGCGCTGGCTGCCGGTCTGGTGATGGGGGTAATGATTATTCCGTTCGTGTCGTCTCTGTCGGATGACGTGATCAATGCAGTGCCCCAATCCCTGCGCGATGGCGCGCTGGGCCTTGGTTCCACCAAGTCTGAAACGGTACGTAAAGTGGTGATCCCCGCCGCACTGCCGGGCATCGTCGGTGGTGTGTTGCTGGCGGTATCCCGCGCAATTGGTGAAACCATGATCGTAGTGATGGCCGCAGGTCTCGCCGCGAATCTCACCGCAAACCCACTGGAGTCGGTCACTACGGTTACCGTACAAATTGTGACGCTGTTGGTGGGTGACCAGGAGTTTGACAGTCCGAAGACTCTCGCCGCCTTTGCACTTGGTCTGATGCTGTTTATCAGCACCCTGATTCTGAACTTTATTGCCCTGCACGTAGTGAAAAAATACCGGGAACAGTATGACTGATCTGACTCAATCCAACTTGACCCAGGAAGAAGTGCGCGAGCGTATCGAAGCGCGCCTTGCCAGCCGTCATCGCAAGGAAAAGATCTTTCGCGGTTTTGGTATCGCCAGTATCGCCTTTGGCATACTCGCGGTCGTAGTGCTGTTTACCGACATTATCAGCAAGGGCAGCAGCGCGTTCGTTCAGACTGACATCGAGCTGAACGTAACCTACGATCCTGCGGTCCTAGGTATCGATACTGTGGATGACGAGAGCCTGGCGTGGGCCAACTTTGATGCGGTGATTCGCACCGCCCTGCGCGAGCGCTTCCCCGATGTCAGTGGCCGCCGCGACAAGCGCGAACTCTACTCACTGGTATCTAACGGTGCTGGCTTTGAATTGCGTGAACGCCTGCAGGAAAACCCGGCGCTGCTGGGTAAAACGGAAACCCTGTGGTTCAACGCTGACGACGACGTGGACACCTATGTAAAAAGCCTGTCCAAGTCCGAAGAGGGTTTCCTGGGGCGTACCTCCGAGCAGAAAGCGGGATGGATCAAATCCTTGCTGGCGACAGGCGAACTGGAGAAGCGCTTTAACACTACCTTTTTTACCAATGGTGATTCCCGCGAGCCTGAGCAGGCCGGTATTCGCGCGGCCTTGATGGGCTCGCTGTTTACCCTGCTGGTCACCCTGGCATTGTCCTTCCCCATTGGTGTGGCTGCGGCGATTTATCTGGAAGAGTTTGCACCAAAGAATCGCTGGACCGATCTGATCGAGGTGAATATCAACAACCTCGCCGCGGTTCCTTCCATCGTATTCGGCCTGCTGGGGCTGGCGATCTTTATCAACTTCTTCGAGCTGCCGCGCTCTGCGCCGCTGGTTGGCGGCCTGGTGCTGACCCTGATGACCCTGCCGACGATCATTATTTCCAGCCGTGCCGCATTGAAGTCGGTGCCGCCATCGATTCGCGAAGCGGCCATGGGCATGGGCGCCTCGCGTATGCAGGTAGTGCTGCACCACGTATTGCCGCTGGCGATGCCCGGTATGCTCACCGGCGCCATTATCGGTATGGCACAGGCGCTGGGCGAAACTGCGCCGCTACTGATGATCGGTATGGTGGCCTTTATTGTGGACGTACCGCACGGCATTACTGACCCGTCCACGGTACTGCCGGTACAGATTTTCCTGTGGGCAGACAGCCCGGAGCGCGCCTTTGTTGAGCGTACCTCCGCCGCGATCATGGTACTGCTGGCAGTCCTGATCACCATGAACACCTGCGCAGTATGGTTGCGCAAAAAACTCGAGCGCCGCTGGTAATGCGCGTCTGCATAACCTTCGGATGTTAAGATCGCGAATCGAGAGTGAGCCATGACAAGCATGACCCTGAACGCCGGCGCATCAGTACCGGCGCAAGACAAAACCAATTCAGCTACCGACTTAACCGATAAGCCGGCCACGGAGTCCACCTCAGTGAAACAACAGGCAGTGAAAACCCAGGAAGAAATTGCCGAAACCGTCGGCAGCCCCTTCTGTGATGAAGCCAAGCTGCGCATGCGCAACGTGAACGTATTTTACGGTGAGAGCCAGGCGATTCACGATGTCAGCCTGGATATTGGCCGCAACCAGGTGGTTGCCATGATCGGCCCTTCCGGCTGTGGTAAATCTACCTTCCTGCGCTGTCTGAATCGTATGAACGACACCATCGAAGGCTGTCGCGTAGAAGGTGACCTGACTCTGGATGGCGAAGCCATCTATGGCCCCAAGGTTGATGTGGTACCCCTGCGTGCACGTGTGGGCATGGTGTTCCAGAAGCCGAACCCCTTCCCCAAGTCCATTTACGACAACGTTGCCTACGGCCCCAAGATCCACGGCATCGCCAGCCGCCGCGCGGAACTGGACGAGATCGTGGAGAACAGCCTGCGTCGCGCCGGCCTGTGGGACGAAGTCAAAGATCGCCTGGACAAGCCGGGTACCGGCCTTTCCGGTGGTCAGCAGCAGCGTCTGTGTATCGCCCGCGCCATCGCGGTAAGCCCGGAAGTGATCCTGATGGATGAGCCCTGCTCCGCACTGGACCCGATTGCCACCGCGCGTATTGAAGAGCTGATTCATGAGCTGCGCGAAAACTACACCATCGCCATCGTGACCCACTCCATGCAACAGGCCGCGCGGGTAAGCCAGCGCACCGCTTACTTCCATCTGGGCAAACTGGTAGAGGTCAACGACACCGAGACCGTGTTCACCAACCCTGAGCACGATCTTACCGAAGCGTACATTACCGGCCGATTCGGCTAAGGTTGAGGGAGGCGGACAAAACACCATGGATATGCAATTCGATCAACACATCTCACGGCAGTTCAACGAAGATCTTGAGACACTCAAGACTGAAATGCTGGAAATGGGCGGCCTCGTAACCCGCCAGGTAGCTGACGCCGTGGAAGCGCTGGCCAATGCCGACAGTGAGTTGGCGGAAAAGGTTTTGCGCGTGGAAGAGGATATCGACCGCTGTGAAATGGAAGTAGATGAGCACGCGACGCTGATTATCGCCAAGCGCCAACCCGCTGCTTCCGATCTGCGTATGGTGATGTCGGTGATCCGTATCGCCCGTGACCTCGAGCGCGTAGGTGATGAGGCGAGCAAAATCGCCAAGATGGCCATTGCGCTATCCGACGAGGGCTCGGCCCCGCGCGGTTACACCGAGATCCGCCATATCGCCAACGCCGTGCGCAAAATGCTGAATGACGCCCTCGATGCCTACACCCGTTTCGACGTGAAATCCGCGATGGAGACCCTCGCCGAAGACGAACAGGTGGACATGGATTACCGCAGCGCTGTGCGCGAAATGGTTACCTACATGATGGAAGACCCGCGCAGTATCTCGCGGGTGATGAATGTGCTGTGGACTCTGCGCTCCCTCGAGCGTATCGGCGATCACGCCAAGAATATTTGTGAGCAGGTGGTGTACCTGGTTCAGGGTGCGGATATTCGCCACGGCAACGAGCAAAACCTGCGCTAATAAAATACGCAGTAGTGTGCAAACTGCACCCATCCTAAAAGGCCGCTTCCGCGGCCTTTTTTAATTCAGCCTCCGTTCAGTCTTGCCCTGCCACACTGCGCTCGCGAGCTTGATCCTCATTCTAAAAATAGATTGGTATTTGGTACAGGTGTCGCAATTTTTACTTTTTATTGCACCCACATTCTCATTTGCATAGAATCCGCGCCGACTTTGCCAACGTGCAAATCGGATGGGTACGCAAGTACAGATGTAATATAAACAGGGAATACTTCTATGAAGTTCAAGTTTGCAGCACTTCCATTGATGCTGGCTTCCGCGGTCGCTTCCGCAGAGCAATACAATTCTTTTACCGATGTTGACTACACCTCTACCGATTTCGGTACTGTTGACGTCGATACGCTGAGTTTCCAGTCCCAATACTATTTCGGCGCACTGGAAACTCTGGGGCCGCGCAAGGAATTTAACTACATTCTGCCGGTTTCCAATATCTACGGTGGTTTTGCCTACTCCGATGCGAACGGTAGCAGCAGCGATGCATTGACCGTTGGTGGCGAATATTACACCGGGCAGTGGAAGGTATTCGGCGAATTGCAGGATGACGATTTCTCCACCGATTACAGTGTCGGCGCAGGTTTCCTGTTTACCCCGAATTTTCTTGCCGAGGTAGAAGCGGTCAAACCTGAAGACCAAGACACTGTTCTACTTTTCCGTGGTCAATACAACCATCAGTTAACCGGCAACGACTATATCGGCTTTACCGCCGAAGTGGACGACGACTTTGATTACCGCAGCGTGTCTTCCAAGTACTTTACCGCGCTGTCCGGTGGCCAGTACCTGACCGCAGGTCTGTCCATGACCGACACCGACAACTCCGACGTGTTTTGGGGTGGCGATATCGAGTTTTACTTTAATGAAAACACTTCTATCGGTGCGGGCTATGCGGAAGATGAAAGCTACTATTTCGACGCGACCCACTTCTTCAATCGCAATGTTGCCGCTAAGGTAGCTTACGGCTCCAACCGCGATTTCGACGATCTGGATGTATTCAGCCTCGGTGTAACCATTCAGCTGTAATTTTCCCTGCGAAAATTGCGCATAAAAAAAGCGGGCGAAGAAATTCGCCCGCTTTTTTTGTTTCTATTCAGGGAAAACTTATCCCTGACCGCTCAATGCCTGAACACGGGCCTGTGCTTTAGTGCCGATGTCACCCCCGCCCTTGGCGGCAGTCTGATAGTGGCTCAGTGCGTTCTTGGTATTACCCTGCTGCTCATACACCTGCCCGAGGTAATAGTGGGCATGAGGCGTTTCCAGGTAGCGGGTGGAACGCTGCAGGTCGCGTTCGGCGGCGGTGTAGTTTTTCAGCTCAGCATTGAGCATGCCGCGCATCAGCCAGTTGGAAAACAGGGTCGGGTTTTTCTGTACCGCGGTCTCATAGGAGCGCAGCGCCGGCTGATACTGTTTCTTCTTTGCCAGCAGGTCGCCTTCCAGTGCGTAGAATGCTGCTTCCTTGGGCTGCTGCTTCTGTGCCCGGCGTGTGAGCGTCAGCGCCTGATCATATTCCTTGTTTTTTGCCGCGGTTAACGCGTCGTCGTAGCTTTTGTATGCATCCGCATCGCGCTTCAGTTGTGCGATGGCGCGCTGGTATTGACTGCGATTGACGGTGCCCGCGGGGAATTTTTTCGCGTGCTGGATGTTCGCATCGACACGGGACTGCGAGGGCGGGTGGCTGGCGAACAGCGCCTCGAGTCCGCCGGACTGACGGCCCTTGGAAAGCTCGACAAATTTCTGCTGCAGGCGCACTGCACCCTGCGGGTCATAGCCGGCCGCCACCATATACTTCATGCCGTACTCATCGGACTCCAGCTCGTTGTCACGGCCATACTTGGCGATGTAGGCGGAGCCGCCAAACTGGCTGCCAAGGGAGATCAGGTCGCTATAACCGGTGTTCTGGGTGGTGGCACCGAGAATGGCGATACCGGCGCCAAGGATCTGCTGCTGGGACATGGCTGCCGCGGAATGGCGCGCCGCCGCGTGCACAATCTCGTGGCCCAGCACTGCCGCCAGTTCCGCTTCATCTTCCAGCAGTACCAGCAGGCCGCGATTAATGGCGATTTTGCCGCCAGGCAGGGCCCAGGCGTTGGGAGTGGAGTTATTCAGCACCACGAACTCATAAGGCAGGTTGGGTTGATCCGATACCCGCGCCAGCTTCTGGCCGACGTTGCGCACATAGCTTTGCAGGGCGGGATCGATCAGGTATTCGCCACCCTGGGTCTGCTGTGCCTTGGGATACTGCTGTTCGCCCAGCGCCACTTCCTGCCCCTGGGACATCAGGGAAAGCTCTTTCTTGCCGGTCACTGGGTTGACCGCACAGCCGGCCAGGCCCGAAGTTACGGATGTAGCGATTGCGATGGCCAAAAGGCGGTTTGAGATTGAGCGCGGAAACATAATCCTCTCCCTGTATAATGCGTATCGCGAATAGCACACTATTGTACACAGTCCGGGGAGAGGGTTATGACGACCGCACTGCAGATTATTGAATTGTTTGCCGGGACCAATCCGGATGGCGAACCGGTGGTCGAGCGCATGCAGGTGAAGGTAAACGAGGACGACAGCGTGCAGCTGGTGCGTTCCCCGGCGTTTATCAAAGGCATTGCCAGCGGCGATACCATCAAGGTCAACCGCGAAGACCCCGAGAAGCCAAGCTTCGAGCTGGTAAAGCGCTCCGGTAACCTGGCGGTGCGTATCTTCTGTCGTAGCGACAGCACCAAGCTCTCCGACCAGCTGACCCCACAACTGGAAAAGCTGGGTGGGGAACTGGACCTCGAATCGCCGCGTCTACTGGTGTACAGCATTCATGTGAGCTGTGGTTTCGAAGAGATCGAGAAGATCCTGAACAGTGCCTGCGATGGCGCCAATAGCGTTTGGTATTACGGCAACGTCTACGACCCGGTCGACGGGCAGACACCGCTGAACTGGTGGCAAGACATTCTCAAGCCTGAATAAGTCCTCGCCAAGCCCGATATAAAACCCGCGACTACGCACGTAAGCAGTTAAGACCCTATGTTGATTGTTATCTCCCCCGCGAAAACCCTCGACTACGAGAGCGACATCCCCGCACTCGATACCACTCAGCCGGACTTTCTGAAAGAGTCCGCAGCCCTGATCAAGGAACTGAAGGCCCTCAGCCCGCAGGACATATCCAACCTGATGAAGGTGTCTGACAAACTGGGCGTGCTCAATTACGACCGCTTCCACAGCTGGAAACGCCCGTTCACCGACAGCAATGCCCGCCCCGCCCTGCTCGCGTTCAAGGGGGATGTGTACACGGGGCTGGAAGCGGAATCTATGGGCAAGCGCGACTTTAATTTTGCACAAAAGCATCTGCGTATGCTGTCTGGCCTGTATGGCTTACTGCGCCCGCTGGACCTGATGCAACCCTATCGCCTGGAGATGGGCACCAAGTTCGCCAACAGCGGTGGAAAAAACCTGTACGAATTCTGGGACGGCAAAATTACCGAGGCCCTGAACAGCCAGCTTGCAGACCTTAAAAGCAAACAGCTGGTTAACCTCGCGTCCAATGAGTACTTCAAGTCGGTGCAGGTGAAAAACCTGCAGGCCGATGTGGTGACGCCACACTTCAAGGACTGGAAAAACGGCCAGTATAAGATGATCAGTTTCTTCGCGAAAAAAGCGCGGGGCATGATGAGCCGCTGGGCTATCGACAACCGCGTAAAGCAGGCCGAGCAGCTGAAAGATTTTGATGCGGCCGGTTATTATTTCAGTGAAGAACACTCCAAGGGCAATGACTGGGTCTTCCTGCGCGACGAACAGCCAGCCTGAACAAACAGCGTAAACAACCAGCCTTAAAAAAATAGTACCGTGAGCAAAACACAGGAGCGCACTTATGCCCCCATGGTTTGAAATTGCCGTCACCATCGCCGCCGCCATTGCCGCGGTGTTTTTCTTTGCCAAGTACCGCGAGACCGCCGCCGCACTGCACGAATCCGAGCGCATGAAAATCAAGTATTCCAAGGATCTCGATCGCTACCGCGATACACCGCAACTGCGCGCCCTGCGCGATGCGTTGATCGGCGAGCGCAACCTGCCGGTGGATGATGAAGGCCGTGAGCAGCTGCTGATCCGTGACAGTGCGCGCAAGCTGGTGCACATCACCGTGCAAAAACGTACCGCTGAGCCGGTATCGGGCGACGAGTCGGTTGAATACACCGCAGCGGGCGAAGCGCGCACACTGCAAGAGCTGGAAGGATAGGTTTCGCGTTACTGCCTTAAACAGCATAAAAAAAGCCCCTGTTGGGGCTTTTTTTATATGTGCGATCTCTTGGCTGAATGAAATCAGGTCGTGGCGGAACTTGTCTGGGTCAGTTTCTGGCTGGGGAAGTTCAGGGTAAAGGTACTGCCGCGGCCCGGCACACTGCTGATGCTCAAATTGGCACTGTGGCGCAGCAGTACGTGCTTGACGATGGCGAGGCCGAGACCGGTACCACCGCTTTCGCGGGAGCGCCCCGCATCGACCCGGTAGAAACGCTCGGTAAGGCGCGGGATATGCAGCGGATCGATACCGATACCGGAATCCTTCACCGCAAAGTGGCCGCCGCTGGCGTCTATTCTCCAGCGCAGCTCAATGGGGCCGCCGTCAGGGCTGTATTTGACCGCGTTAAACGCCAGGTTGGCAAAGGCGCTGTGCAGTTCACCGGCATCACCGGTAATGGTGCTGTCCTCGTCGCACACCACGGAAATCTGGTGTCGCCCACCGCTCAGTGAACGGGCTTCGTCGGCCACGCGCTCCATCAGCCCGTGTACCGCGATGCGGTCGCGCCCGCTATCGCGCTCGGACGTTTCGAGGCGGGCGAGTAACAGCAGGTCATTGACCAGGCTGGTCATGCGCACCGTCTGCTCGCTCATTTGTCCCAGCGGACGCTCCCAGTTACGCGGGGCCTGGCCGCTTTCCTGCAGCGTCTCCAGATAGCCGGCAATTACCGTCAGCGGTGTACGTAATTCATGGGATACGTTGGCGACAAAGTCCCGGCGCATCTGCTCCAGATTATGCAGCCGGGTGATATCGCGCACGATCACCAGCGCTTCGTCCTGGCCGAAGCGCGTCACTTCCATTTGCAGGGTGCGCGAGTCGTCCCCGGGAGCTGGCAGGGTAATCGGCTGCAGGTCACCCTGATTGGCACCGCGCATACGCTCGTGCATGTGCTCGACAAAGCGCGGGTCGCGCACAAAGTTGATGATCGGCTGGCCGCTGTCGTCGGCTTGCAGGCGCAGCATTTCGCCGGCGACGGGGTTCCACCACGCCAGGTTGCCGTCGTCTTCCAGCGCTACGATACCTTCACGCAATGCGCTGGTACTGTCCTGCACCCGGCGCAGCATGGCGTGTAGCTTTTGCTTTTCCTTGCGGTGGCGACGTTGCATCCGATAGAAGTCGTCGGTGATATCGCCCCACACCCCAAAATTGGTGGGTGCCGGGCCACGGCGGCCATTGGACAACCAGTGGTCGAAGCGATTTTGCTGCAACAGCAGCCAGATGAGATAGACGGTGAGGCCAGAGCACAGTGCCAACCACCAGTGTCCGGTAGAGAAACCGAAGATGGTGGTGCCCAGGGCTATGATGATAAAACGCGACAACTCGCCAATACTGCGATCGAGCATGAGGTTTTGGCCATCTTGTTGGGGGCGCGTCGAAGTGCGATTCGCCGCGTCGCCGGGCGGAACAGCGGGCCCGCTGGTAAAGTTCGATGGGCGGGATTATACCCTTTCGGCGGTCTGGACTGAAAAGCGATAACCGGTCCCACGCACGGTCTGAATGTAGCGCTCATGGCCATCGATGGTCAACGCTTTGCGCAGACGTCGAATGTGTACATCCACAGTGCGTTCTTCCACATACACATTGCCGCCCCACACGTGGTCAAGCAGCTGGGTGCGGGTATAGGCGCGTTCCTGATGGCTGAGGAAAAAGGTCAGCAGGCGGAATTCCGTCGGCCCCATTTCTACCGGGTTACCGTTGATGGTGACGCGGTGGCTGATCGGATCGAGCACCAAGCCACCGGCGGTAAGTGGCTCTTCCGGAGCACTGGGGCCGGCGCGGCGCAATACGGCTTTGAGCCGTGCGACCAGCTCGCGGGGGGAAAATGGTTTGGTGATATAGTCGTCGGCGCCCGTCTCCAGGCCTTTGATCTTGTGGTCTTCCTCGCCCTTCGCGGTCAGCATCACGATGGGCAGCGACGCGGTGAGCTCGTCGCGCTTCAGGCGACGCGCCAGTTCCACACCGGATACATCCGGCAGCATCCAGTCCAGGAGAATAAGGTCGGGTCTTTCGTCGATGACCAGTGCGTGGGCCGCCTGCGCGTTCTCTGCTTCCAGGCAGCGGTAATCCGCCATCTCCAGCGCCACGCGCAACATGTCACGTACCGGGGCTTCGTCGTCGACTATAAGGATCGTCTTGCTGTGCATCTGCCTGCCATACCCTCAATGAGTTTGCTGTCGCTTCGGCGGTGCTTCACAACCTCCGCTGCGGCGCCTCGTGGCGTCCTGCCTCGTAGACTGTAGCGCCAGCCTCAACTGACTATTGTAGAGTGGCCATTTAACGTCACTTTGGTGACAAATATATGACAGGTGTTCAGGTAGCTAGCACTTGGGGTCAAAGCACATAGCTAGCGCGCGAGATAGTGGAAAAATATTCCACAAAAAAGCGCCATCCCCACGAAGTTGTTATTCAGAAATGCCTTGAAGCACGCACCCCGTTGCCGGTCGCGAATCAACCATTGCTGATAGGCGAACAGGCCAGTCACGGTTGCCACGCCGCAGTAGTAAAGAGCGCCCAAATCCGCACGTCCACCCAGCATCAGTAACGCCACAACAACCATCGCCTGCAGGCTGGCGGTCATCGCCTTGTCCAGCTCGCCAAACAGGATGGCGGTGGACTTGACGCCGATTTGCAGGTCGTCATCCCGGTCCACCATGGCGTAAAAGGTATCGTAGGCCACGGTCCACAGCAGGTTGGCGGTAAACAGCAGCCAGGCCACCGCCGGCACCTCGCCGGTCACCGCGGCAAACGCCATTGGGATGCCCATGCTGAACGCGGCCCCCAGCACCACCTGCGGCAGGTGTGTGTAGCGTTTGGCGAAGGGGTAACAGAAGGCCAGCGCCAGCGCCGGCAGGGACAGCAGAATGGTTGGGCGGTTGGTGGTCAGCACCAGCAAAAAAGCCACCAGCATCAAGCCGGCGAAGAGCATCAGTGCGCCTTTGGGTGTGGCGGCACCGGTGGCGAGCGGACGCTGCTTGGTGCGCTCTACATGCCCGTCGATATTGCGGTCGGCAAAGTCGTTAATCGCACAGCCGGCCGCGCGGGTGAGGATGACCCCCAAGGTAAACACGACAAACAAATGGAGGCCGGGCCAGCCCTCGGCGGCGATCCACAGCGCACACCAGGTGGGCCACAGTAACAACAGTGAGCCGATGGGTCGGTCCATGCGCGTCAGTTGCCAATACGGTATGGCTGCGGGCCAACGCTGTTGGATCTGGTGGCTGATAGCTTGCATGGTGGCTTCCCGTGTTCGCTGAGTACTTTGAGGTGCTTGTGCGCTTATGCCATCGGCGATGAATGAGGATTGAAACCGCTGAGGAAGGTCTCTGCAACCAACAAGGGTTTATCCTGTAGCCAGAAGGTGGAGCGGCGTCCCCACGCGTGGGGTGCACTGTCGCTCAGCTCTGGTTGCTGGCAGTGCGGATTGCGCGCGAGCCGGTTGAGCACAATGGGCCCGCGGCGAATGTCAGGTTGGCTGAACAGCAGTTCGCCGAGGGGGCGATTGTCGAGGCCGCGCAGGTAGCGGGACTTACCGGTGAGGGTGCGCTCGGGCAGCACACTGCGGGCGTAGACCCAGGGCTGTGCACTGTTGCCATACAGCAGTACCTCGCGCACCAGCGCGCGGCTGCGGTCTTTCAGGTTGAGCGCGCGGCGCTCCTCGGGCCGAGGTGTTTGCCAGCCCTGATTGAGTATCTGTACGCGGAAGCTGCCCTCGCCCAGGTACTTGAGGGCGGCAGTCAGCGAACCCGGGTGCAGCAGCCAGGGCAGCAGCTGCTCCGGCGGTTTCTGGCCGTGCAGGCTTTCCAGAGGTTGAGGATGCCAATCGCCGATGGCCTCAAAGGGGGAGTGGTACAACGCTGACTCCGCGCAAGCTTGTAGTGGTTAGATCAAACCGCATTGTACCCGAGCGCGCCACCATGGGAACGCGCTTTGCCCACAGGGGGTGAGGCCGATATAGTGGCGCATTCGCTGGCAGTTGCCGGATGCTGGCGGTACGGGCGCTGCGCCCGTGTCGATGCCATTATCTACAATGCACAAAATAATGAATTGCCACTGCAAGGTGCGCATAAACGGGAAGGACCATGGGGCTTACCAAAAAAATCGTACTGGCCATGATCGCGGGCATAGGACTCGGCCTGCTGTTCAACGTACTCAATTCCAGCCAGATTCTGGGTGAGACGCTCACCTCCTTTATCAACAATTACCTCACCAATGGCCTGTTCGACATCGTCGGCCGAATCTTCATCGCCTCGCTGAAATTGATGGTGGTGCCGTTGGTACTGGTCTCGTTGATCTGCGGTGCCTGTGCGCTGTCGGAAGGCAGCCGTGTTGGCGTACTAGCGGGCAAGACCCTGGCCCTGTATATGTTGACCACCGCCGTGGCGATTTCCCTGGCACTGCTGCTGGCGCTGGTGATTCAGCCGGGTGCGGGTATGGAACATCTGGCGGGCAATGCACAATTCGAGGCAAAACAGTCTCCGCCGCTGTCGGATGTCCTGGTCAATATCTTCCCCACCAACCCGGTGCAGGCGATGGCCGAAGGCAATATGTTGCAGATCATCGTGTTTGCCCTGCTGTTGGGCTACGCGATCTCCCGCAGCGGCAAGCCGGGTCAGCGAGTAGCGGCCTTCTTCAATGACCTGAACGATGTAATTTTGCGCATGGTGGGCGTGCTGATGGCGTTTGCACCCTACGGTGTATTTGCCCTGCTGGCGAACAAAATTGCGCTGCTGGGGCTGGATGCGATTCCCACCCTGGCGAAGTATTTCAGCGTGGTGCTGCTGGCACTGATGGTGCATGCGCTCGGGGTTTATCCGCTGCTGCTGAAACTGCTGTCCGGTCTGAATCCGGTGCAGCTGCTGAAGAAAATGCGTCCGGCAATGGCCTTTGCCTTTAGTACTGCATCATCCGCAGCGACTATTCCAGTCACCCTGCAGACCGTAGAAAAGCGCCTGGGTGTGGATAACAAGGTGGCCTCTTTCACCGTACCGCTGGGTGCGACCATCAATATGGATGGCACCGCGATTATGCAGGGTGTGGCCACGGTGTTTATTTCCCAGCTGTATGGTATTGAGATCGGCCTGATGGGCTACCTGACGGTAATTCTGACGGCGACGCTCGCTTCTGTAGGCACCGCCGGTGTACCGGGTGTCGGCCTGATTATGCTGGCGATGGTACTGGGCCAGGTTGGCCTGCCGGTCGAAGGTATTGCGATCGTGATGGGTGTGGACCGCCTGCTGGATATGGTGCGTACCGCGGTGAATATTACCGGGGATGCGGTAGTGAGCAGTGTGGTCGCGAAGAGCGAGGGTGCACTGGATGTAAGTACCTTCAACGACGAAAACTACAACAGCGTTGTCGATCAGGGTGATGGCCGCTCAACCATAGCCTGAGGTATTTAAGCTTTGAGCTATTAGGTATAGATAATCAGTATCTGGGCCTGTAGAACCGATAAAAAAGGGCGAGACGCGTAAGCGCCTCGCCCTTTTTTATGTCGGTATCTTTTATGTCTGTATCGAAGGTTAAACGGAGACTAAATCACTCAGCGCGTCAGCTTCAAGATGGTCCTCCATACGCTCCACCAGTTCCTCGACCATTTCGGTTAGGGCGCTCTCGATGGCTTCCTGGGTATTGTCTTCGGTGGCGCGACCGTCGAGGTAACTGCGCACGCGATACTTTTCGGTGATTTTCAGTTTGCCAATATCAACGCGCTGCTCGCGCAGGGTGTTGCCATTGCGCCCGGCGAGAGTGAAGCGGAACTCGCCGCTCAAAGCGACGTGCCCTTTCTCGGTATCGTGGTTCTTCGCGGGCTTCATGCTGTTCAGGTGTTTGATCACTTTGATCTGGATATTGTTTTCCAGGTTCAAAAGACCGTTTTCCTTCACCAGCGGAACTTCCTCATCTTCCAGGTATTCGTATAACACCCGGGCAAACTCGCTGTGGATATGTTGGGTGTAGTTGCGCACCGCCTTTTGCTTGAGCTCGGCGAGCCCGCCGCCATTGCCGGCCATTGCCAACATCAACTGCATATCCCCGGATACAGGCATGGGCACGTCGATTTCGATTTTGCCGGGGGTAATGACGAGGCTTGGGACATGATCACTGCCGCCCCAGAAACTTTCCTGGGCGGTGGCCTGGTCGACGGTAGTTGTGGATAGTGCAAGGCTGCACAGGCCCGCGGCCAGCAGCCGACGGATTCCTTGGTTTCTCATACATCGCTCCCTGTTTTATTTTTATACGGGGATGGTGTTTTTTTTGTGCGTCGCGGCGAATGGTTTCGCTCTGTTTATGTTAGACGTCTGTACCAAGCTGCCACTTATTGCAGGTAAACGCAAAAATATTTCGTGACTTGTGCGTCATGTTGGTTGTGAGTTGTGAGGTGGGTCGCAGCGAAAGGGCGATAAATGGAGTAGCAATAGCTGAAAGAGAGGGGGCTGCACCGCCCGGGGTGGGCGGTGGGGAGAAGCGTTAGTTCTGGCCGGTGAGTTCGAGCAGTGCGTCCGCTTCGAGATCGTCTTCAACGCGGTCGAGGATACGTTTCACCAGTTGGTCCGCCATGCGCTGCAGTTGTTCACCGGTGTTGTCTTCGTTTTCGTCACCATATACGGACGTCTTGATCTGGTATTTGCCTTTCAGGCGTAGGTTGGCGATATCCAGGCGCTTTTCTCTCAGTACCCGTTCGCCCGGTGCCTGCAGGCGCAGCAGGTAGTCGCCACTGGCGCTGAGGTTACCGCGTTCGATTTCCGTGTCGCCTTTGGTTTTAAGGCCACTCAGCTGCTTAACCACAGAAATATCCACAAAGTTAAACAGGATCAGCGAGTGGTTATCGCTGCGTAGTGGAATCTCTTCGTCGGCAAAGAATTCACGCAGGGCGCTGTCCAGGCGTGTGCGCAGATAATCGCTGAACTCGCGGCTGGCGGTTTCCTTGGCTGCGGAAACCCCGCCGCCGTTGGTAGCCTGTGCCAGCAGGCTTTCGAAATCGGTACCCTGCAGCGGTGTCGGTACCTCTGCAGCTACTTCGATCTTGGCCAGAGTCACATGTAGCGCGGGCTGCTCCTGAGCGTGTGCCATAACTCCAAACAAGCTTGTACACAGCAGAAGTCCGAGGCGGGCAAGGCGTTTTACATTGCCGCGGTGCTGGGTGAAGGCTGCGCTGTTGAACATGATGCGCTGACTCATTCAGCTGACTCCTGCACCTGATTCTTTCAGGTGATCGCTATACAAATTTGTGTGCCGCGGCTGCAGTGGCCACGGACTCTTATGTGGTAGAGGGGCCGCTACTGCATGCCGCTAAACCCTCGTACCAATGAGGCTGCCACCACATGTGAGCGAGTGCAAAAATATTAGTGACCCGAAGTGACCAATTGGTCTTAGCAATAACGGCCGGGAGAAAAAACTGTGGGGCGGTTGGCAACAATAGGCGCCAACCGGCGGGAATGCACAGGGAGGAACAAGGGGGAATTGGGGAAATTAGGAGAGGAGCCGGGACTGATTCCTCAGGCCTCGGCAAAGCGTGGCTTGTTGTGCAGCCAGCGTCTCACCAGCGCGGCGCGGGCCTCTTCGCTCAACTGTGGAGCGGCAGCAATTTTTTGCACCTGCGGCAATAGGTGGGCATCTCGCTGCAGGTCGGCAATACGATGCTGGATCTCGCCGGTCTGGCGGGTGCCGAGGATCTCCCCCGGGCCGCGCAAACGCAAGTCTTCCTCGGCGATGGCGAAGCCGTCCGAATGACTGCGCAGGGCCTGTAGCCGTGCGCGACCGTTGGCGGAGAGCGGGCTGGAATACATCAACACGCAGTGGCTGGCGATACTGCCCCGCCCTACCCGGCCCCGCAACTGGTGCAGCTGGGCGAGTCCCAGGCGCTCGGGGTTTTCGATAATCATCAGACTGGCATTGGGCACATCCACACCCACCTCGATCACGGTGGTTGCCACCAGCAAATCCACGTCGCCGGCCTTGAACGCCTTCATCACCAGCTCTTTGGCTTCTGGTTTCATGCGTCCGTGCACCAGTGCCACGCGTGCGCCATCCAAGGTGTCTGCCAGTTCCTCGGCGGTGGATTCCGCGGCCTGGGCCTGCAGGGTTTCGGACTCTTCAATCAAGGTGCACACCCAGTAGGCCTGTCGGCCCTCGCTCACGGCACTTTGTACACGCTCCATCACATCAAAGCGGCGTTCATTGGAAATAGCCACAGTATTGATCGGCTGCCGTCCGGGCGGCAGTTCGTCGATAACGGAGCAGTCCAGGTCGGCAAACGCGGACATGGCCAGGGTGCGGGGAATCGGGGTGGCGGTCATGATCAGCTGATGGGGTTGGGTACGGGTCTCACCCTCGACTGCACCTTTTTCGCGCAGCTGCAGACGCTGGCGCACACCGAAGCGATGCTGTTCGTCGATGATCACCAGCGCCAGGCGATGGAACTCCACACCTTCCTGAAATAGGGCGTGGGTGCCGACGATCAACTGCGCATCGCCATTTTCGATGGCCGCCAGTTGCGCGCGTTTTTCTGCGGCTTTCATGCTGCCGGTGAGCCAGCCCACGGTAATTCCCAGTGGCTCCAGCCAGCCGCTGAAGTTGATGCGATGCTGCTCGGCGAGGATTTCCGTGGGTGCCATCACCACACACTGGTGACCGGCGCCGATTGCCTGCAGCGCTGCGCGTGCAGCCACCAGTGTTTTGCCGGCTCCGACGTCGCCCTGTAGTAGGCGCATCATGGGAGTGGCGGTGGCGAGATCGTCGGCGATCTCCCTGCCCACCCGTTGCTGTGCATTGGTGGGGGAAAAAGGCAGGCGCGAGAGAAAATCCCGCTCCAGCGCGGCATTGAGCGCAAGCGGTGGTGCGGCAACCTGGGCGCCACTTCGGCGCAGTTCCAGCAGGCTCAGATGGTGGGCCAGCAATTCCTCCAGCGCCAGCCGTTGCTGTGCAGGGTGCTGACCTTCGGCCAATTGGGCGAGGTCGGCATCTGCCGGTGGCTGGTGCAGATACATCAGTGCGCCCGCCAATGGCAGCTGCATTTCCTGCGGCAACAGCTGGGCCGGCAGCAGTTCGCTGACGTTGCCCTGGGCCAGCCAGTCCAGACCCTGGCCAATAAGTGCGCGCAGGCGCCCCTGCCCCAGCCCTTCGGTCAGCGGGTAAACCGGGGTCAGGGTTTCCGCATTGGGTGAAGTGGTCTCGCCGAGCACCTCGGTTTCCGGGTGATACAGCTCGATGCCGGCGCTACCGCGCCGCGCTTCGCCGTAGCAGCGCACGCGCGTGCCCGCCGCCAGGCGGTTTTTTTGTGCCGCAGTGAAGTGGAAAAAGCGCAGGGTGACACTGCCGGTGGTGTCTTGAATGCGCACCGCGAGGCTGCGGCGGCGCCCGAAAATAACGTCCGCTGCGCGCACTTCTCCCTCGATAACCGCGTCCATGCCAGGGCGCAGACCCGCCAGCGGTACAACTCGAGTGCGGTCCTGGTAGCGCGCAGGCAGGTGGAATAGCAGATCCTGCAGGGAGCTGATGTGCAGTTTGGCGAGGGTTTCCGCAAGTTTGGCGCCGACACCCTTGAGAGCGGTGACGGGAATTTCTGCCAGGGGTTTTTGCGGAGGATTCTGCGGTTGGCTCACGGACTCTGCAGCTGGCACTGGTTGATCGCGTCGCGCAGCATATCGATGGCGCGATGCCGGGGAAAGCTGGCGCGCCATGCCAGAGCCACGGTGCGCTGTGGTGCGGGGGAAACAAACGGACGGGTCACCAGCACCCCGGTGGCGTACTGCGAGGCAGCGGCGGCCGAAAGAGGTAACACGGTGATGCCCAGGCGCGAGGCCACCATATGGCGCAGGGTTTCCAGGGAGCTGCCGTCGGCGGCGGTACGAATATGTCCGCTGCCGGCTTCTTTTTCGATGGACTGCTGCAGCTGCGGGCAGGCTTCCAGTACCTGATCGCGGAAGCAGTGGCCTTCACCCAGCAACAGTACATTGTCTTCGCACAGTTGTTCCGGTGTCAGCGCTTCGTATTTCGCCAGTGGGTGGTCCGAGGGCATCAGCACCACAAACGGCTCGTCGTAGAGGGGTTGGGTTACTACGTCCGGCTCGGTAAACGGCAGCGCGATGATCACCGCATCCAGCTCACCCTTGCGCAGTCGCCCGCGCAGGGTCGAGGTATAGCCCTCCTCTACATACAGCGGCATCTGTGGCGCCAGTTGTTGCAGCTGGGGAATAAAGTGCGGGAACAGATAGGGGCCGATGGTAAAAATTGCGCCCACCGACAGGGGGCTGCTGAGCTGGTCCTTACCGGCGCTGGCAATATCCTTGATGGCCGCGGATTGCTCTAGTACCAATTGCGCTTGCGCGACGATACGCTCTCCAAGTGGTGTGGCCTGCACCCGGGTCTTGGAGCGCTCAAACAGGGCCACCCCAAGTTCTTTTTCCAGCTTCTTCACCGCAATCGACAGGGTGGGCTGGCTGACAAAGCAGCGCTCGGCAGCGCGGCCAAAGTGCTGTTCCTGGGCCAGGGTAACGATGTATCGGAGCTCGTTCAGTGTCATGGTAAACGCAATCAGATAAATCCAGGCGATAGAGTTTATTCATAAACACCCCCTGGCGGCCAGCAAAACCGCCAGGACGTTGTGTAAATGTCACAATCTAGAAAAAAATGCTATTAGACAGGTTTATGAATAGTAAGATTTGCTATTAACTTGCGCACCGCACAGGCGATGTGGCGCTTTTTTTACTATACATGGAAGGTAAGCGTTCAAATTACATCAAGCGGAGGATCGCTATGGGAATCTTGTCTTGGATTATTTTGGGTCTCATCGCCGGTGCGCTGGCCAAGTGGATCATGCCCGGGCCGGATCCAGGTGGTTGGATTGTCACCATGGTCATCGGTATCGTAGGTGCGTTTATCGGCGGCTGGGTCGGTAGCTTTGTTGGCCTGGGTACCACCGGCGGTCTGTCTCTCGGCAGTATCATCACCGCGGTAGTGGGTGCAGTTATCCTGCTGTTTATCTATCGAATGGTGAAATCGCGAGGGTGACGAAGTTTGGTTCGTCTACCCATACGGGGCCCAAAAAAGCGACGGGCCCCGTTCACAGACTTCGTTAGGGAAACAGGCTATAAATAGCCAACCTGACGGAAAATTCATCGCAATTCTACGTATAATTCTAATCGCGCCCACCAGCGTGTGGACCGAAAAATATTGGGACCGGCATTCGGTACCCAGGGGAAAAAGCAAGCGGTTATGGCAAAGGAAAAAGTCTGGATCTTCGGTTGCGGCGATCTGGGGACACGCCTCGCACTGAAGTTGGATCGCAAGGCGTACGATGTGTTTGGTGTGCGGCGCAATCCGTTACAGGCACTGGCACGCAAGCGCCGCGCGGACGTCGTCAATTGGCGCCGCGGCGATGCCACCAAAACAGAAGATATCCATCGCCACCTGAGCCAGGGTGCCGACATTGTCATCGCTACCTTCACTCCCGGCGCCAGCACCCCCCAAGCCTACCAGCGCGCCTATGTCGAAACGGCCACCTGTTTGCGCCAGTCCCTCGCGGATATGGAAAAACCCCCGCGCCTGTTGCTGTGGGTTTCCTCTACCCGCGTGTATGGTCAGAGTGGTGACCAGTGGCTGGATGAACGCTCCCAGCCCATGCCGAGTAGCTTCCAGGGCGACGCACTGCTGGCCGCAGAAAAGATTGCCCAGCAGAGCGTGACCGAAACCTGCGTGGTGCGTTTTGCCGGTATCTACGGCCCCGGCCGCGACCGACTGCTCTCGCAAGTGCGCGCCGGCCGCTGCGCACCGCCATCACCGCCTCAGTTCAGCAACCGTATTCACGTCGACGATGCCGTTGGCTTTCTGGCGCACCTGATCGAGGGCCAGAAAAAAGATATGTCGTTGGAGAAACTGTATATCGGTGCGGACTGCACCCCGGTTCCCATGTACGAACTACAGAGCTGGCTGGCAAAATCGATGGGTTATACAAGCGCGCATCTGCGCGAAGAAGTGGCCACCAGCGAACGTCGCTCCAAGAAATTGAGCAACAAACGCATGCTGGATAGCGGCTATGACATGCTGTATCCGGATTATCGCGCCGGCTACCGCACCCTGCTGGAAAACGACTGATCAATTCGTCATTCGCGCCGCCCTTTCCGAGCGGCGCGTGGCAATCTCTTAGATCACCAGAACCCCTTCCGCTTCAAACTGCGCACCTTTGGGCAGTTCACTCACACCTACCGCTGCACGCGCCGGAAACGGCTTGGTAAACATTTCTTCCATCACTTCATTGACGGTAGCGAAATTGCTCAGGTCAGTGAGGTACAGATTCAGTTTCACCAGATCGTCCAGAGAACCGTTCGCCGCCTCGCACACCGCTTGCAGGTTCTTGAATACCTGCACCGCCTGCTCGCGGAAATCGTCGGACACCAGTTCCATGGTTTCCGGAACCAGCGGAATCTGACCGGACAGGTAGATAGTGTTGTTGACCTTGACCGCTTGGGAATAGCTGCCGATTGCTGCCGGTGCCTTATCGGTTTTTATCACGGCGCGATTGGGCATGGATTACCTCTCCTGACCCTGTTGGGGCCTACTTACTGAAAAAAGGAAGCGGGAGAATATAGCGCGGTTTTGTAGCCTTGGGGAGCGGTGCAAAGGACCAGAATGCGATATGCGGAACTTATCCACAAACTGAGAAAGTTCACGCAAAACCCCCGCGAATTCCCCAAAAACCACGCAATCCTCATCCGCTAAAAACCCCAAGCCCAAAGCAACCACGAAGGCCCGTCACCGGTGCCCATCCGACAAACGATTGCCGACAGGTTGTTTGGCGGATGGGCACCGGTGACGGGCCGGGCTCAGACGGGAGCGATCAGGACACATTTAAGTAGGAGCTGGCCAGCAGAATGCTGACCGCATAGGGATGTAGGAGTCTGAAAATTAGGGCCGCGCGATCTTGATCACCGCCGGCAAGTTACGCAACCGCTTCATCACCTGAGCCAAGTGCACGCGGTTGGTCACTTCCAGAGTCAGTGCGATGGTACTGTGCTGCGCATCCTTCTCGTCCACATGGATCTGCTCGATGCTCGCGCCCTCTTCGGTAATACGCGTCGCCAGACGGGCAATAATGCCGCGCTCGGACTCCACCTCCACGCGCACATCCCCAAGGAACTCGCCTTTTACATCCGCCGACCAGCTCACCGCCATGATGTTTTCCGGGTGCTCGCGCAACTCCGCCGCATTGCGGCAGGTATCCCGGTGTACCACCACGCCTTTACCGGAACTGATATGCCCCATGATGGTATCGCCGGGAATCGGGCGGCAACAGCGGGCAAAGCTGATCATCATGCCCTCTTGGGCATCGATGGTCAGCGGCGAGGAAATATTGCTCGCCTCCGTCTCGGTAGTGCCCGGCGGCACCAGCAGCTTGGCTGCGGAGAATGCGGCGCGATTGCCGAGACCGATCTCCTCAAGCAGGTTCTCGAAACTCTCGTAATTGGCCTCTCTCACCCCGCGGGTGAGCTGCTCCTCGGAGAGGTCAGAGAGTTTGAGATCAAATTTGGTCAATGCCTTTTCCAGCAGGCGCTGGCCAAGGGCAATGGAATCGTGATGGCGCTGGTGCTTCAGGTAGTGGCGAATGGCACTGCGCGCTTTCGCGGTTACCACAAAATTGAGCCAGTTTGGATTCGGCTGCACGTTTTTGCTGGTGAGAATCTCCACCTTCTGGCCGCTCTCTAGCGGCTGCGATAGCGGCGCCAGGCGCTGGTTGATGCGCACCGCCACACAGGAATTGCCGATATCGGTGTGCACCGAGTAAGCGAAGTCCACCGCGGTGGCACCGGCTGGCAGGTCGATAATCTTGCCTTTGGGCGTGAACACGTAAACTTCGTCCGGGAACAGGTCGATCTTCACGTTTTCGATAAATTCCAGCGAGTCGCCAGCGCGCTGCTGCATTTCCAGCAGGCCCTGCACCCAGCGGCGTGCGCGCACCTGGCTGGTACCGCCGGTGTTCAGTACTTCATCGCCGGACGACTTGTACAGCCAATGCGCGGCAATACCGCTGTTGGCCATCTCGTCCATTTCCTTGGTGCGGATCTGCACCTCAATCGGCACCCCGTGCATGCCCAGCAGAACCGTGTGCAGTGACTGGTAGCCGTTGGATTTGGGGATGGCGATATAGTCTTTAAACTCGCTGATCACCGGCTTGTACAGGTTGTGGATAACCCCGAAGGTGCGGTAACAGGTGTCCACACTGTCGACGATGATGCGGAAGGCGTAGACGTCCATGATTTCCTTGAACGACTTCTTCTTCGAACGCATCTTCTGGTAGATGCTGAACAGGTGCTTCTCGCGGCCGATGACCAGCGCATCGATATTCTCGCGCTCCAGGCGCAGCTCGATGGCGTTCTGGATTTTTTCCAGCAGCTCCTTGCGGTTGCCGCGGGCGGCCACCAGCGCCGCGCGCAGGCGGCTGGCACGCAGCGGGTAAATGGCGAAGAAGGCGCGGTCTTCGAATTCGATCCGCACATCGTTCATGCCCAGGCGGTTGGCAATGGGCGCGTAGATCTCCAGGGTCTCGCGGGCAATGCGTGCGCGTTTGCCGGGCTTCAGCGAGCCGAGGGTACGCATGTTGTGCAGGCGGTCGGCAAGCTTCACCAGAATCACGCGGATATCCCGCGCCATGGCCAGCGCCATTTTCTGGAAGTTCTCCGCCTGCTTTTCCGCCGGGCTGTCGGTCTCAAACTGGGTCAGCTTGGACACCCCGTCCACCAGATCCGCGATCTCTTCGCCAAACTGCTCGGCCAGTGCCGCTTTGGGGATGCCGGTGTCTTCGATGACATCGTGCAGCATGGCAGCGGCCAGACTCTGGGCGTCCATGTGCATGCCCGCAAGAATGGTGGCAACTGCGAGAGGGTGGGTGATATAGGGTTCGCCAGAGCGCCGGGTCTGGCCCTCATGGGCCTGCTCCGCGTAAAAATACGCGCGGCGGACGAACTGAATCTGATCGGGGGGAAGATAGGACGAGAGGCGATGGGCCAGACTATCGATCGTGTGCAAAGCCGCGCTCGCCTCTTAGATTTCCTGCAAATCCTGCATTAACACGTGGGGTTGGGATTACAGGTCCTGCTCGGACAGGAATACTGGCGCCGGGGAAGCCGCCTGTACCGGCTCTTCTTCCGGCTCGTCCAGAATGCTGGCGTCAACAAAGCCCTCTTCGATTTCGCGCAGGGCGATTACGGTGGGCTTATCGTTTTCTTCCGCAACCATCGGATCGCGGCCGCCGGTAGCGATCTGGCGAGCGCGCTTGCTGCCAACAATTACCAGCTCAAAGCGGTTGTCTACGTGGTCGAGGCAATCTTCAACGGTAATACGTGCCATAAAATTTCTGTTCCAGTGTGGGTTCGCCCGGTTGCGGGCAAAAGGACAAATTCTGTTGTCTGGTCGGTCACGGCCGACGCGGACGGGGTTAACTATTCTACCGGACCGCGCGGTGTACGCAAATCGAACAATGGGTTCTTTGTGCCGTTTTGGTGGCTTTTATTGGCTGCGCAGTAATGATTGCAGCAGTCCAGCGTGTTGTTTCTGCTGTCTCGCCAGCCGCTGCCGCTCTGCCACCATGATTGCGCGCAGTTCATTCATTGCAGTGGTGAAGTCGTCGTTGATCACCAGGTAATCGGTCTCCACGTAGTGGGACATCTCATCGATTGCCTGTGCCATCCGCTTGTCGATCACCGCCTGATCGTCCTGGCCGCGCCCAGTCAGTCGCTCGTGCAGTGCTTGCTGCGAAGGTGGCAGGATGAAAATACCCACCGTCTCCGGCATCAGTTTGCGCACCTGCTGCGCGCCCTGCCAGTCGATTTCCAAAATCACATCGCGGCCGCTGGCGAGTGTTTCTTCCACCCACGCCTTGGACGTGCCGTAGAAGTTTTCAAACACCTGCGCATGCTCGAGGAACGCGCTTTCCTGCAGCATGCCCGCGAAGCCGTCGTGGTCCACGAAATGATAGTTGATGCCGTCGATTTCACCGGGGCGCATGGGTCGGGTGGTGTGCGATACAGACACCGTGACCTGAGTATCGGCCTCGATCAGGGCTTTGACGAGACTGGTTTTACCGGCGCCGGAGGGCGCGGAGACCGTATAGAGAGTACCTGTGGACACGGCGAACCTTGCTGCAGTGTGAGTAAGTGGGGTGATGGGCGGGGAGTATAACGAATGCGGGGGCCGCGGAGCGAGTATGGGAGATGAGGACAGAATGCAAAACAGGCGAGCCCCGACCGGGGCTGGGGGCAAAGTGTTGGGCTTTTCCGGTCTGCCTGCCACGGGGAGGCAGGGTTTCCGAACCCGGTCGAGGTGCCTGCGGAATCACAACCATGCCTTTGGGGAAGGCGGGCTACTGCGGATTCCTTGCGTTAATGACTAACGGACGTGACTGTATCGTCTTTGTCATTAAAAACCAACCACCACCAGAGCCCGGCGCTCACCAGGCAATAGCCTGCCACCGCCGTCCAGACTAATTGCGGCAGCAACGGGATCGAAACGGCGAGCAGTGCCAGGCGGCCCAGCTCCCAGTAGCGGGTAGCGCTGTTGCCGTCGAGGATACGCCCGTTCAGGATCAGGCCCGCGATGACCAGGATTACCGCCAGTGCGGTCGTGGCGAAATCGAGGCCACTGCCCATAAACAGTAATCCGACGGTCGCCAGGGTGTAGCTCAGATGCTGAGCCAGCGCGTACCAGCGCACACCGCGGTTTACCAGCGGGTCAAACCGCTGGAAGTTATCCAGATCCCCACTGGGGACGGGCATGGCCGCCTCGGCGTCCGCCGGACGGTAGCCGGTGGCGCGGAACCACAGGGTAAGTTTCTCTTTCCAGCTTTTGGTGTACACCGCATCCAGCCACATGCGCTTCAGGTGCTGCAAATTCGCGGCGAACGGGTCGAAGGTGTTGAGTGGCTTGCGCACGCCGTAGATACACGGCTCGTCGTCTAGTTCTTCCTGATAGGTTCCGAACAGTCGGTCCCAGATGATCAGCACGCCGCCGTAGTTGCGGTCCACGTACACCTTGTTCTGTGCGTGGTGCACCCGGTGATTGGAAGGCGATACCAGAATCCACTCCATCCATTGGATCTTGGGAAACTTCTGGGTGTGGACCCAGAATTGGTAGATGAGATCGATGGCGCCGGCGGTCAGCAGCACTTCCGGGGGCATGCCCACCAGCAGTAGCGGCAGGTAAAACATCCACGCCAGAGGGACAAAGCCACTGGACTGGCGCAGCGCGGTACTGAGGTTGTAGTCCTCACTCTGGTGATGCACCACGTGCTCGGCCCAGAAGATATTGACCTCGTGTGCGATGCGATGGCGCCAGTAATAGAAGAAATCGTACAGGACGATCGCTAGCACCATGTGCCAGGGGTTATCCAGCGACCAGTTGATACCCAGATTTTGATAGGTGGGTTCCAGCCACTGGTACAGCGGAATGTAGACGAGCATCAGAATGCCCACGCGCACCAGCCCGACCACCCGGCTCATGATACCGGCGCCCAGGCTGCCGATGGTGTCGTTCAGGCGATAAAGGCCCCAGCCGCGCCAGCGGTCCAGGGTCAGCTCGAGCACAAGTGCGAGCAGGAAAAACGGAATGGCGGCGGTGATCAGTCCCACGGGCACCTCGAGAATCGTCGGTTTGATTATCTTTGTTGTGATTCGCTAGCAATCTTGCCACAGGGCGCGGTGCGGGCAATGTCCTGAGAGACCGGATTTCGAAATCCGTGTGTTTTTGGCGTTGCCCGGGACGAAGTTCGGCACCGAGCAACGCTAATCACCTCGTGCGGATCCCGCGCGAGGCCGATGACTGGCACGCTCGTGCCGACCTTGGTGCTTTCTGATGATTTCCGTTTTGCGATAGCATTTGCGGCAATCACTATAACGGGACAAGGAAATGCCCCACTTTGATTTAAGCGACAGACAGGGAAAGTATTATCGTTTGACGGCACCAATTCGTTTTTCCGTTCCCTGGATTGACCCAAAGCAGGTTCTTATTGCCGGGGAATTACTGGCGAACACGGAGCCCGGTCAGTTGTTGATGGCCGAGCAGCACTTTTTTGGTGGTGGCAGTTACCCCCTTTTGCAGCTCAGCGGATCCGAGAGTTTCGGGCTCCCTTCCGTTTTGCGCACGCATTCCGGTGCGCCTTCTCTGGTTTCAGGTCCGGGTTCAGTTCAGAGCCCAGTTCAGGGCCCAGTTCAGGACTCGGAGCAAATCCTGCTCGAAGCCATTCGCAGCGGCAGGCTCGAACTGCAGGCGGGTGATCCGGCACAAGCCAGTCGCAGCGAAAGCGCAGACGAGCGCAACGCGCTGCGGGTGAAAATTCGCCTGGCGCTCGCTGACATTGTCAGTCAGGAACGTGCAGAGGCCGCCGGTCATGAACGTTCCCTGGCAAACGAGTCGCACTTAATGCGCGGGTTTATTTATACCGGTGCGTTTTTCAACGGGCTGTGGCACGCAGGTACGGATTTCGCCCAGTGGCTGAAAGAAGTCAACGATGTGGTGAACCCCACCCAGCGCATCTTGCACAGCCTGCACTCGGGCATCCGTGCGCGGGAGCGCGCCAGTGTCAGCGGCGAGTCGTATCTGGATGCCTTTGTGTCGGAGCAGCTCACCGCCGAAAAGCGCCAGCTGGTAGAGGCTATCGGCTTTGACCCGTCCAGTATCACCCGTGAGCAATTTGATCAGGCGCTGGAGATTGCTGAGCTGGTCTGGCAAGACCCGGCGTTGCGCGCAGATATACGCCGCTTTTGTGTGGAATACGTAAATGCGCAGCATGCGGTGGAGCTCACGGAGTTTTCGGGCACGGCCGCATTTGAGGTTTTGTTTACCCTGGTACTGGCGGCGGTGACCGCCGGTGCTGCTGTGGCGGTTGCCGGTGCGCGGCAGGCCCGCCACTTCGCCCGGTTCCGCAAAGTGGGTGAGTTGCTGAAACGCTACGCTGATGAAGCTGCGCGTGCAGCAAAAAGAAAAGCGAAATCCAGTGCGGGCAGTGACAGTCGGGCGAAAGATTTTGGTGCTTTGCCGCGGGAAGAAGTACTGGTGAAGCCCACGGACACCTCTACCAGTACGCCACATAAATCCAAAGCCAATTCTGCCAACGAAAATCCTGCTACGCAAAATCGCAGCGCTGCTGTTGCGCCACCAGTCGCGCCTCCAGTTGCCAAGCGCGCAAGACCCGAACCGGATAACTGGAAGACCTATAAGACCCATGGCGTTGAACAAACACCGATGGCGAGCGCTGTGGGCAGGGAGATGGTCGAAGTGCTTGAGTCCCAGGGCTTGTCCCGCGCCGAAGCGGTGATGAAAGCACAGGAATTTCTGGCCTCGGGTAGCGAGCTGCCGGTGAAAAAGACCGTTAAACAAGGGGAGAAGCTGTATAAGCTGGTGCCCGCAGGCGAAACACCGGGCAAGTATTCGGCCTATTTCGCTGAATTGTCGGATATCCAGGGTTTTGAAGGCGTGAGTTACGATGAGCTCACGGATGCCATCGGCATTCCCCTGGAAAGCCAGCAGACACTGAAGTTTGACCTGATGGAAGTGGAAGCACTGGAAGATGTTACGGTTTACCAATCCACTATCGCGCCGACTTCGCAAAATGGCTATAGCCAGCCCGGCGGCGGGCGGCAGACACTGATTATCAACCGGTCGCAATTCTCAGATCCAAAATCTACTGGCAGGAAATTTCCGTAAATGAAAAAGTTTGTACGTATCGATCCGCAAAGCGGCAGATTTCTGGATATTGATCCGAAAAAACTCGCGCGGGATGCCAAGAGCCTCGGCGATTTTGTGCGGAAAAATATTGACCCGGCAAACGATGCGCTGGGTATTTACACGCAACTGCTGCCACTGTGCGACAAAGTGGCCAAACAACACCAGAATCGATCGATCCCGCTGGACGACCTGCCGCTGCGCTACCCGTTTCGCGAGGGGTTGTTCCCCTCTGGGATGGCCCCCCTCTACTCGGAGTTTTCCGCCACGATCACCGGCACGCCGCTGGACGTTGTGAGCATCGTTGATGTGAATGGCGTACCCTGTGCGGAGGTCGAATTCGAAGATTGATTTTCCCCTGGTAGGGACCGCCAAGATCGGCCCAATTACCGGCCAGTAACTCCGGGCTGCCATCGATATCGCGTGCTATAACCTAGAGCAGTCGCGATCCCATCTTGTCGATTTGGAAGCCCGGAGGAATATCATGTCAGAGTTTATTGTCCACACCCTGGAAACTGCGCCGGAAGACAGCAAGCCGCTGTTACAGGATTCGATTAAGGCCTTTGGCTCCATCCCCAACCTGCACGGTGTAATGGCCGAGGCGCCTGCCGCGCTGAAGTCATACCAGGTGCTGCACGAGCAGTTCCTCAATACCTCGCTGACACCGGAGGAGAAAACGGTCGTTTGGCAATCCATCAATGTGGAGCACGGCTGCCACTACTGCGTTCCCGCCCACACCGCGATCGCCAAAATGATGAAAGTCGATGATGCGATTATCGAGGCGTTGCTGAACCAGACACCCCTACCCGATGAAAAACTTGAGGTGCTGCGCGACACCACCTTGGCAATAGTGCGCGACCGCGGCGTGGTATCGGATGACGTAATGCAGCGTTTTTACGACGCGGGTTACAACCGCCAACAGCTGTTGGAAATTATCGTCGGTGTCGCGCAAAAGGTAATGAGCAACTACATCAATCACTTTGCCGAGACGCCGGTGGACAAGCAGTTCCAGCGATATGTGCGTTGAGTATTCTTATTGCCGCTGACGAGTGAGCACAAAAAAGGCCGGCATATGCATGCCGGCCAAAACAAGTTGGGGTAAATCGAAGTCAGCAGTAACTTTTAGTTATTTTAGGGTGCTGCTTCCGCCTGCAGGGTTACGCCCGAATAAGCGCTATAGCCGCGGATGCTGATGTACCAGGTCCCTGATTGCGGGTTGCTGATGCTGCAGCTTTCATTGTTGCCCCAGCGATAGGGACGACAGTCGTAGCTGCTGGTGGTGGGCTGGCTGCCGTAGCGCACGTACAGGTCACCATCACCGCTGCCACCGCTCATCAATACTTCCAGCGTGCTCATGCCGCTGTTCACATCCAGGGTGAAGTGCTGCCAGGCGCTGGCAGAACCGGATACATTGGATTCGGTCCAGCCGGTAGCACCACCGCCGCCGCCATTGCCCGACTCGTCAAAGCTGCCCACCAGGCTCACACCGGAGAAGGTGCTGTAAGCGCGCACCATCACGTGATAGGTACCTGCCTGCACATTGCTGATCGTGCAGCTTTCATTGTTGCCGTTCAGATACGGGCGGCACTCGTAGCTGCCGGTAGTCGGCTGGCTGCCGTATTGTACGTACAGGTCTGCATCCCCACTGCCACCGGAAATCTGGAAGCTCAGGTTGCTCGCGCCGGCCGGTACTTCGAGGGTATAGCGCAGTTCCTGTCCGGAGCTTGCCGCCAGGCCAGTTTCGGTCACGCCGTTGGTGAGCGCACCGTCACCCGGATCCGGGTTGCCGCCACCGCCGCCGTTGGCTGCTGCCACTGCCGCTGCTGCATCCACAATACCTGAGCCACATTGGCTGCAGGAACCGGGGAAGCTGCGCGCGGTACTTTTCAGGTTGGCTTCCACCTCGTCAGGCGTGATGCTGCTGTCTACCGCATACAGCAGTGCTGCTGCACCCGCCACATGTGGTGCCGCCATACTGGTGCCCTGGTAGAAGGCGTAGTTGTCGCTGCCCGGGCCCTGAGAGCCGCTGTTTAGAGTGGAAAGTACGCCGTTAGTGCTGGTAGCGGTTTCGCCACCCGGTGCCGCTACGTCCACCACGCTGCCGTAGTTGGAGTAGTAGGCGCGGCTACCAGCGCGGGTAGTGGATGCCACGGTGATGACACCGGAGCAGCTCGCCGGGCTGAAGTTGCCAGCGTTGGCATTGGAGTTGCCCGCCGCAACCACCACGGTGGTGCCGAGACTGCGCGCGGTATTGATGGCGTTCTGGGTAGTGGTATCACAGCCACCGCCGCCACCCAGGCTGAGGTTCAGAACCTGCGCCGGATTGGCGTTGGCGGGAACGCCGCTCACGCTGCCGCCCGCGCCCCAGATGATGCCATCGGCAATATCCGAGGTATAACCACCGCAGCGGCCCAGTACCCGGATGGGGACGACCTTCGATTTGTAGGCAACGCCGGCAACACCGCTGTTGTTGTTGGTTACCGCGGCAATGGTGCCGGCCACATGGGTGCCGTGCCAGCTGCTGCTGCGTGCCGGTTCACCCGGACCACAGGCGCCCGCCGGTGACCAGTCGCCGGGATCACTGGCATCACTGTCACGGCCGTTACCGTCCTGTGCCACCGTGGTATCGGAAATCATGTCGTAACCGGGCAACAGGTTTGCGTTCAGGTCCGCGTGTGGGCGGTAACCGGTATCGATCACCGCAACCACAACGCCTTCCCCCTGTGTCACATCCCAGGCTGCCGGCAGGTTCAGACCGCCGGTGGACTCAAAGTAGTGCCACTGCTGGTTATAGTTGGTGTCGTTGGGGGTGGCCATGGGCTGCATCAGCCGGTCAGGTTCCGCGTATTCCACCTGCGGGTCCTGTTGCAGGCGCGCAATAATCGCGCTCATTTCCGCCTTGCTCGCACGCCTCTCGAGCCGCATCAGCTGGGCACCGGTTGCCAGGCGGCGCATATGCTTGAAGCGGTGGCCGGCGGTGCGCGCGACACGGTCGATTGCCGTTTGCGACATAGCCAGACTGTTGGCACCGGCCGTCGTGTTCTTGTATTTCACGATGATGCGGTCGGTGACCATTTCCTGCGGGGCGACGCTGGTGGCGGTGAGCTCGGGCTCGACTGCCTGCACTGAAAAGCTGGTGCTCAGGCCGGCGCCGAGTAGCAGTGCCGTAACACCGGCGCAGCTGGATGTGCGCACGCTGCGTGCCAGTAGATTGAGTATTTTCATTGTTGCGAGTTTCTCCTTAATTATTTTTATCGACGAAGCTGGGTACAGCCGCCGCTAAACCACTGCGGAACTCCTGGGCAGCGGCCGCGGTGTTGGCGATGCAATTGTGTCGCACCGTGTTCCGCGGCTAGGGTTTAACGAGGAGAATCGTTTCGACCTCAGCTTAATATTGAGATAACTCTTTGGTTTTCGCGCCAAAATTAGGTTAATTTTGGTACGTTCGTCTCTGTTAGGTGAGCGGATGTGATGGCGGTCTCGCTGACTGGCGCGGTTTTTATCGCGGGCCTTTTTCGTCGTTGGTAGGTGTTGGCAGGTATTTGAGGTGAGAATCAGGCCTGACGTGAGTGCCGCAGGGTAAGGAGAAATCCGCAAACGCCGAGCACCGGCCCGGGCAACAGCAGCCAAACGGCATCCGGGCCGCTGACTTCAAACAACCGGCTGAGCGCGGCAATGGAAACTACGGTGATGCCGAAGCCGATGGAATTTTGAATGGCCAGTGCGGCGCCCACTAGTTCGCGCGGACAGGCGCTCGCCGACAGCGCAGAAAACTGTGGTGAATCAGCGATGACCGTTGCGCCCCAGATTGAGAACAGTACCACCAGCCAAACCGCCGATAATTGATCCCACAGCAGAGCAAAAATCAGTACGCAGCAACCAGATGTGATGAGCGCGGTGATGGCGACAACGCTGCTGCCAACACGCCGCGATAACAGGCCACCAACAATACAACCCAACGCACCAATCGCAATAAAAGTAAACGACAGGCCCGCTACCCCAAGCCTAGGGAATACGCTTGCCAGTCCGAGACTCGTAATCAGTAGTGGCAATACCGTCCAGAAAGCATACAGCTCCCACATGTGCCCGAAGTAACCCCAGGCGGCGGCGCGAAACCGAGGAATACGGAACGCCTGCAGTACCGCCGGCGTGGCAAAGCGCTTGGTGTGGGACTTGTGTTTGACGCTGATGGGTGCCGGCAAATGCGGGCCGTCGCCGAGCCGAAAGATCAGCAGTGCGGCGACGATCGCGAGCACGGAGGAGGCGGAAATAATCCACTGCCAAGGTATGTCCGTACCCAGCTCGCGCAACCCGTGCGGCAGCGCCGTTCCAAGGGTCAGCATGGCCACCAGTTGCGCCAGTGCGGCGCCGGCGCGCTCCGGTGCCCAGCTCACCACCAGTTTCATACCCATCGGATAAATACCGGCCAGGCAGATACCCACAAGAAAACGAAATACCAGCGCACTGTTAATGTCGTGGGATAACCAGGCGAAGCAGGCGTTGAACACCGCTCCGGCCAGTGCGCTGAAAATAAACAGGCGGCTTGCGCGAAAGCGATCGGCGACGCCGCCGAGTGCGAGTACCAAGGTGCCTAGAATAAACCCGGCCTGCACCGCATTGGTCAACCAGCCGATATCGGTTGCGGTGATCTGCCAGCTCGCGATCAAATCGTCCGCCGCACCATTGGCACTGAACCATAGCGACGTACCCAGCAGCTGGGCGATGGCGATGATGGTGACGGGGGCGAATAGGCGCATGGTCGGCTAGTTGTGTTGCATTAGCGGTTTCTAATTAGTCGCTATCAGCCAATTTGTTTTTTGTCTCGATCCAGCGGCTCATAAACTCCTCGGCGCGGTGTTCGGTACGCCGCAGGATGCGCCCCCAGATGTTGCGGTTGCGATGTGCCTCCAGGTCCGCGGCAATGGCTTCAATGCGCGCGAGAAAGTGCGGCGCATGATCCGCGTAGCTGAAGCCGTTGGTGAGAGCTTGGGTACCGGCAGCGCGCACTCGCTGCCATGAGGCCTTGTCCTGATAGAGCTCCGCGGTGGTTGCGGCAAAGGTATCCGGGCAGTTGCTCACCGGGTAACCCCAATCATTGGCGCCCGCCATGGATTCCGCACCGATGGGTGTGGTCACTGTGGGAGTGCCGGACAGCCAGCCGTCGAGAATCTTGCCCTTTTGGCCCGCGCCAAATCGCAGTGGCGCCAGGTTCAGGCGATAGCGGGCCAGGGTCGCCAGTGCATCGTCGGTGCGCCCGACAATGCGCAGCCCGGACTTTGGTTTGTGGAAGCGCTGCATGGCGTGATCGGCATAGGCGCCGTACACGTGGCATTCCACTGCCGGCAGCAATGCGCGCACCCGGGGCCAAATAGTTTCGGCGAACCAGGCCACCGCATCGCGGTTCGGTGCGTGTTTGAAGCCGCCGATCATTGCCAGATGTTCGCGCTGTTCGAAGTCCGGCAGCGCGTCGAGGTCTGGCATTTCCCGCACCAGAAATGGCAGGTAGTGCAGCTGCCAGTCCGGCAGGCAGAAGTGCTGCTTGAGCAGGTCCACCTCGACTTGGGAAATCATAATGGTGAGATCACAGCGTGCCATGGCGGCGATTTCGCGTTCCGCACTGGCATGGAACAGATTGAGCGCTTCACCGGTTTTGGCTGCCTGATGACGTGCCTCGCGCAGGCTGTGAAAATCGCTGGTGTCGAGAATGGTCATCGCCTGCGGGCACTGCTCGCGCACGCGCCAGCCGAACTGCTCTTCCATCATAAATCGGTCGTAAATCACCAGCGTCGGATCCAGCTGGCGCACCCAGTCATCAAAGCTAGATTCGTTCACTTCGATTTGGTGTTCGCCGTATCCTGATTTTGCCTGAAAGGGCGTGGGCTGCGCGGGGCTGCCAATTTCCACGGCATAGCCCGCCTCGGCGAGCAGGTCGAGAATATCCAGCGTGCGCCGGCCGGCGGCCGTAGAGGCGGGTTCGGGCCACTGCTTGGCAATCAGCAGGGCGCGTTTTGCGGCAGCGTGTTTTACAGAGGTGTGGGAAAGCATTTGCGGGATTATGCCAGTTATCACGGGCGCCGCGTATTCACTCCCAGCCCAATGTGCGCCACAGTGCGATCAGCAGTGGTGGAATGATTAACCAGCCCAGCTCCCACACCGTGGGGCCGATAAACGCGAGGCCGATGGTGAGTGCCGCAGTGAGTGGCTCAATCGTCGAGCGCCGTGTGACCGCGCGCCGCTCGCTGGCGTCCAGTTCGGGATGGGCAAATCCTTTGCGACAGGCGTACTTCCAACCCAGCAGACCAATCAGGCCGGATATCGCCAGGCAACAACTCTGCCCTACGGGCGAAGAGACACTGACCAGTTGCGGATCCGCCACCGCAAAGAACAAATAGAGCCCGACCACTACCAGCTGCAGTAGTACCAGCAGGGTGTGCAGACCGTCGGAGCGCTCCACCGGTCCCAGCAGCTTGTGAGTAAGGTTCCAGTTAATCAGGGTAAGGCCCACCGCAATTACCAGGCGCAGTAGTAATTCCGGATCTGCCACCAGCAGGCTGAGCAGGCCGTAGGGCATTTCCGCCCAGGCCATATCTTCGGTAGGCGGCAGGTACATAATGAAATTGACGAACAGAACGGCGTAGGCGACATCCACAAAGGTTTCCAGCCGTCGCAAGCGACTGCGTTGGGTGAAAACCGTGGCGGCGTCCGCGGTGGGCATAGAACTTGTTCCGGGGAAGCTAGCTATTCATCCAGACTAGCATTCCTAAAACGCAGATTTTTTGACACCGACCCTGAATCACTGCATTGGACGTGCGTTGCTTGGCGCGTCTTCTGCTTAGCGTGCCTTTTGCTTAGTGTTTCTTCCCCGGCACTGGCCACAGCAGGCGGGTGCCGGCCTTATAGCGCTGGTAGTCTGCGTCATCACCCCAGCGTTCATCGGCGCGTTTTTCCAGCATTGGCACGCCACTGATATAGCGCAGTAGAACAAAGACGAAAATTGGTGAAATCAGCGCCGCCCACTGGCTGCCTTGCAGCACCGGTACCGCAATCAGTGCGATACCGGTCCACAGCAATATCTCGCCGGCGTAATTCGGATGGCGGGACCAGGCCCACAAGCCGGTATCAATAAAGCGACCGCGGTTTACCGGGTTGGCCTTGAAGCGCGATTTCTGGGTATCGGCGATCACCTCGATGGCCATGCCAAGCAGCCACAGAAGCGTCCCGGCCATTGCCCAGATACCCAGTGGTTCGGCGTTTGCACTGGTAAGCACCACCAGTGCACAACAGGCGGTGACGCTTACCCACAGTCCCTGCAGCGTCCATACCATCAGGAAGCGCAGAAACGATGGCTTGATGGCGTCGAAGCGGCCGTCCTTGCCGTCTTTCTGAATGCGGAAAAATAAAAAAGAACCCAGGCGCAGCGCCCACAAACTCACGAGTATTGCCAACAGAATCGCGCGCGACGACGACTGCGGGTTCAACCACAGCGGCACCAGCACCACGCTGAGATAGGTCACGCTGCCGGTGAGATCAAAAAATTTTTCGGTTTGTGCGAGGAAAGAGGGAATGAAAACCAGCCACTGTAAGACGAATGCCAGTACAAACATCCACACCAGCAGGGGTGCACCGGCAAGCCAGACACTTTGTGAGGACAACAGTGTGGCCAGGCCTGCTGCAATCGCCAGTATGACCGGTATCGCAAGCGCGGAAATTTTCTCAGCTTTGTTCATGGGCATCCTGCGCGGTGTTTATGCACGTGTACATTTTTACTCTATCAAAGCATTAATGGATGAGAGCGTTAATAAAAAAGTAATGGATGAGAAAGCTCGGCGTTGATTTCCTGACGCAGGTCGAGCTCTTCGCCTTCGGGATAGAGTGTATTGATTGCCAAGCGCGGCTCCGACACATAGGACGCCGGTCCCACCGCACCGACATTCAGGCTTACGTTATAAAAGCGCATAAGTTTGCCTTTATAGCTTTGCTGCACGCGGTAACTGGCCATGGGTTCCAGCTGTGAAGCAATCTCCGCCCAGTCTTTTGGCACATCCGGATGGTTTGCCAGCTCGCGCACCATCCCATGATAGATAGGGTCATTGGTCAGCAGCGCTTCCTGTTGCGCATACATCAGGATCATCGCCAGCATATGCCGCCAGGATTCTTGCGCGGTCCCTTCCGCGGCACCCTCCGCGGGCCGCCGAAATAAGAACTCGAAGTAGTTTTCCACCCTGGCCAGCGCATCGTCGCCGACCACTTGCCGATAAAAGGCCACCCAGCTGCGGTTCACCATCAATAACCGGCCGTAACGGTCCATAAGCACTGCCGGGTAGGGATCCATCGCCTTGAGAGAAAGTAACGTTGCCTTGCGCAGCCATTTGAATTCTGGCGTAGCAAAGTCCACGGTCTGGCTGCGCGCCAGATATCCCGCTGCCAAATGCAGGTAACTGCTGTCGCGCTCGCCCAGTTGCAATGATTCGCTTATTGCTTCCACCAGCGACTCGCTCGGGCGCGCCTTGCCATTTTCAAGAAAGCTGATGTGTCGGGTTGAGGATTGCAGGTTGAGCGCCAGTGCTTCCTGGCTGATGCCACGCACCTTGCGCCAAAAGCGCAATAGATGCCCAAACGCCGGATAGGCTGTATCGCTCATAATCCCGCCCTAGCAAACACCGCCGCGGCAACCTTTGCCGTGGGGCTCTCGATTTTGACGTGGCCCGACTTTGACTTGGCAAAACTTGACCTGAGAGGTAATGGTCGAGTCTATCAACTGGGTCGACAATACCCAACTGACGGCAGACTCCGGCAAATTTGGGCGAGAGTGCCGCAAGGACTTAATAAAAATCAGGTGATTTATGCCAGCACACGTGCTCAGCGAACGCGATCTTACATTTATGCTTTACGAACTGTTTGACGCGGAGGCATTGATCGAGCGCCCGCGCTATGCGGAACACAGTCGAGAAACCTTCGATGCCGCCATTGCAACCGGCAAAGCGGTTGCGCTGAAACACTTTCTGCCGATCCGCCAAAAGGTCGATACCCACCAGCCGACGTTTGACGGCAACAAGGTACACCTGATTCCCGAAATCAAACCGGCACTGGACGCAGTGATTGCGGCCGGCCTTGCCGCGCCCGCCAGCGACTTTGCCAGTGGCGGCATGCAGTTGCCACTAATCGTTTCCAACGCAGCCCAGGCGCATCTGTCGGCCGTGGCCAGTACAACTCTGGGGTATATCTCCCTGACCGATGCCAATGCCAACCTGATTGAGGCGCACGGTTCCACGGAACAGATCGACACCTGGGTGCGTCCCATGCGCGAAGGACGCTTTATGGGCACCATGGCGATGACCGAGCCCGGTGCCGGCTCCGGGCTTGCGGACCTTACCACCACGGCAACGTGTGAAGCGGACGGAAGCTACCGACTGAGCGGCAGCAAGATTTTTATTTCCGGCGGCGACCACGAGCTCAGTGAAAATATCGTGCACCTGGTGCTCGCGCGGGTTAAGGGTGCACCAAAAGGCGTGAAGGGAATTTCCCTGTTCATCGTGCCGAAGTTCCTGGTCAATGAAGACGGCAGTCTTGGCGAGCGCAACGATGTGGCCCTCGCTGGCCTGTTCCACAAGATGGGCGGCCGTGGGCACACCTCCACCGCGCTGAGTTTTGGCGAAAACGGCGGCGCTACTGCGTATCTCGTGGGCGAAGAAAACAAGGGACTGATGTATATGTTCCACATGATGAACGAGGCTCGCATTATGGTGGGCACCGGTGCCGCCCTCACCGCACTGACCGGCTACCAGTATTCCCTCGATTATGCGCGCGAGCGTCCCCAGGGCCGTTTATTGGGCAACAAGGACCCGCAGTCTCCGCCCATCCCGATTATCGAGCACGCCGATGTTCGTCGCATGCTGCTCACGCAAAAGGCCTATGCCGAAGGCGCCTATGCACTGTGTCTGCTCGGCAGCCAACTGGCCGACGACGAAAAAACAGCAGAAACCGAAGAGGCTCGTGCGCAGGCGCACACCCTGCTGGATTTCCTGACCCCGATTATCAAGACCTGGCCTTCGGAATACGGCCCCAAGGCCAACAACCTGGCCATCCAGGTTATGGGTGGCCACGGCTATATCAATGAACACCCAGTGGAAATGTTTTACCGGGATAACCGCCTGAACCCCATTCATGAAGGCACCACCGGTATTCAGTCCCTCGACCTGCTCGGGCGCAAGGTGCCGATGAATAACTTTGCCGGTTATCAGGCAATACTCGCCGAAATTCATGGCACTATCGACAAAGCCCGCGATACGGAACTGAGCCTGTTTGCCGAGCAGTTAGGCACTGCGCTTACCGAGTTGCAGCAGACTACGACTACTGTGCTCGGTGCAACTGCAGAAAAAAATATCGACCTCGTATTCGCCAACTCGGTCAGTTACCTGGAGATGTTCGGGCATATCGTCGTCGCGTGGATCTGGCTGCGTCAGGGACTGGCCGCCGATGCGGGACTGCAGGCTAACCCGCATAAAAATGATGAACACTTCTACCGCGGAAAACTGCAGGCGATGCAGTATTTCTTCCGCTGCGAACTGCCAAAAATTTATCACTGGTCGAAACTGGTGCGCGAAATTGACAGCACCAGCTTTGCAATGCAAGCGGAGTGGTTTTAACAGTTTGGTGTTAATTCAAAGCGCCATTAACAAACAGGAAACATCGTGACCACTGTCAGTAAAGAATCTCTGTTCGAATATATCGGTACCGATCTAAAAACCTCAGACTGGTTCCCGGTGTGTCAGCAGCAGATCGACCTGTTCGCCGAGGCGACGCTCGACCACCAGTTTATTCATGTCGATCCCGAGCGCGCTGCCGAGACACCATTTGGCAGCACCGTCGCACACGGTTTCTTATCGTTGTCGATGCTGTCGCACTTTGCGGAGAGTTTCGGCATCGCGATCGAAGGCGCCTATATGGGCATTAACTATGGCTTTAACGAGATACGTTTTATTGCACCGGTAAAAGTCGACAGTCGTATTCGCGCGCGCGCCAAGCTTATTGACGCGGCAGAAAAAAAATCCCGGTCAGTTCTTATTGAAATTCGACGTCACGGTGGAAATCGAGGGCCAAGAAAAGCCGGCCCTTAAGGCGGAGTGGCTCACCATGCAGATGGTTGCCTGAGTCGTCCAATTCACACCGACCACATAATCACAATGAGAGAGAAACCATGACAGTACGTTTTGACGGCCAGGTAGCCATCGTCACCGGCGCCGGTAATGGCCTGGGTAAGTCCCATGCATTGGCACTGGCTGCACGAGGTGCAAAAGTGGTGGTTAACGACCTTGGTGGGGCGCGGGATGGTAGCGGTGCTTCATCGGCGGCTGCGCAAGAAGTGGTGCGCGAAATCGAGGCCAGCGGCGGCGAAGCGATTGCGCACGGCGCTAACGTGGCCAGGTTCAATGAGGTGCAGGACATGGTGCAGCAGGCCATGGACAAGTGGGGCCGGGTCGACATTCTGATTAATAACGCCGGCATCCTGCGCGACAAATCCTTCAGCAAAATGGATTTGAGCGATTTCCAGATGGTGATGGATGTACACGTGATGGGGTCGGTGAATTGCACCAAGGCAGTTTGGGACATTATGCGTGCGCAGAATTACGGACGCATCGTGATGACCACCTCTTCCAGCGGCATGTACGGCAATTTCGGCCAGACGAACTACGGCGCTGCCAAAATGGCGGTACTCGGTTTCATGAATACGCTGGTGCTTGAAGGTGCCAAATACGACATTCGCATTAATGCGCTGTCACCGACCGCGGGCACCCGCATGACTGAGGATCTGATGCCACCAGAGGTCATGGATATGCTCACCCCCGAGGCGGTTACCGCTGGTGCTCTCACCCTGTGTCACAAGGATTCGCCCAACCGTTTTATCCTGTGCGCAGGAGCCGGTGGTTTTGCGAGTACGCGTCTGTTCGAAACGGCGGGGACTTTTATTCCGGCGGAGGCACGCACCCCGGAGGCGGTAATCGAAAACTGGGACAAGATCTGCGATCAGAGTGCTCAGGCTGAGCTGGCCTCCGGACTCGGGCAAACCGAGAAATTCCTCAAGATGGCGATGGCCAGCACCCAGTCGGCCTGATAGTACGGCAAGTGATAATACGGTAATTGCTAGTACGGCCAGTTATCTGGCAGGGCTTCAAGCCGCTTCCAGTGCCTGCGCCTTGAGCAGAGCCAGCATGCGCTCCGACGGCAGGAACAGTTTGATGCCGTCGCAGTGCTTGAGTAGCTCGGTGTAGAAGTAGTCAAAATGGGTGCAGCCGAGGATCAGGATCTGCACCCCGCTTTTCACCAGTGCCGCCGCCAGGTCATCCAGCGCGTGCTGCTGTACCAGTTCCGCCGGTGATACCCCGTCTTCGATATCTTCCACAATCTGCAGGTTGCCGATGCCGATGACCTTGGCACTGCGGTTGCGCAAAAGGATTTCCCGCTCGATGTTGGCACAGCTCTGGCAGTTGGCGGCGAGCAGGCCGAAGTTGCGATAGCGCTGGGTCAATTCCGCGTACACATCCAGCGGTGACACCACCGGGATCGAGACGGTGCTGCGCACGGTATCCAGATCCACGGCGCCAGACAGCGAGTTGCAGTAGATCATTGCCGCCGCGGCGCCCTGCTGCTGCAGGGACTCAATCGCATCGATCAGCTTCTGGGTGAGGGCGCCCCGCTCCAGCGCCTGCAGCTGGGTTTGCGCTTGCGGTGAGGCAGACAGGGAGATGCCCAGGCCCGCTATCTGGCGGGCGGCGAGAAAATCGAGTCCAAAACGGGTATCCGTGGCGGTGCCAGCAACCACGCCGATGGAATACTCATCATTGTAAATGTCATTTCGGAGCACATCTCACCTCGAATCTGTTCGAAATTGCGGATGTGTATATTTATCCACAAGTGGCGCGGACAGTCGAGGTAAATCCGCGCTGTGGATGACTGGCAAGGACTGGCTGGTATCAGCTAACCGGCGCTCAGCGGGTTTCTGAGCGCGTTACGTCCAGTGGCCACGGTTTTTGTCCGCATTCACCGCATACCACGTCGATCACCAGTGGCTTTCCGCAGCCCTTGTGCCGCAAGGCCAGCGGCCGCTGATCCGGGGGCAAACGCTGCTCCGCCCACTGCCGCATCACCATGACCAGCGGGTACAGGTCCCTGCCCCGTGGGGCCAGGCGGTATTCGTAGCGGGGCGGATTCTGCTGGTAGCGGATGCGCTCCAGCACTTCGGCCTCCACCAAGAAGCGCAGGCGCTGGGTCAGGATGTTCGAGGCGATGGAGAGATGTCTGGCGTAGTCGTCGTAGCGGCGCACCCCGAAAAAGGCGGCAATCAGGATCAGCAGCGTCCAGCGGTCGCCGATCAAATTGCTCACCGTGGCGAGGTCACGGTCACTGCCCGTCGCCTGTTCGGCGCGCACACGGCGCTGCCCGCCGATGGAGCGCAGCTCTTCAAATTGTGGCTCCAGCCCCGCTGCGGGCAGGTTCCAGTCGACGGAGTCCAGCGTGACTTCTTCGGCGCAGGCGCGACACTGGGCGCGGGGGTGCAGTGGGCTCCCGCACACACTGTGGCGCAACCGCGCGGGCAGTTGTTCGCCATGGTCCCAGCGGGACTCCCACTGCCACGCGAGCAGTGATGCACCGAACAGTTCCTGCCCTGTGGCCGTGAGTCGATATTCGACTCGCGAACCGGTGCCATAGGCCTTGCGGTACAGCACGTCTGCGTCAACTAATGCAGCAAGGCGACGGGTCAGCGTGGCGCGGCTGGCACCGGTATGCGCGCGAATCTCTTCAAAGCGGCGTCGCCCCAAAAAAGCGTCGCGCAGGATCAGCAGCGACCAGCGGTCCCCGATCACATCCAGCCCGCCGGCAACGGCGCGGTTAATCAATAATCCCGAATTCATGGCGCGATATTAGCGCATCCCGCCGCTGTGGCGAATTCCCCGTAATCGGTCTTTTAGTGCTGGTTACCCTGTCTAATCACCTGATCCTGAATTGGCAGCTATTTTTCCGATTAAATCCATACTTGATCGGATCCGGTCGATCTGTTTTTATTATTAGTATCATAATGCAAGTAACTATTTATGAGTTGCTTGCTACAAACTACTTTGACGTAGCCTAGACCTAACCCTATTGAGGCCCTGAGTACTACAGGTATGGATATCAAATATAAGAACACCGTCCCCAGTACCCTCCAGCCCAGTATGCACCCCTACCTGAACGGTGCCTGGACCCCAAACTTCACCGAATTTACCGCGACGGACCTCGAGGTGATCGGTGAGATACCGCGGGATATCGACGGGGTGTATATCCGCAATACGGAAAATCAGGTGCACGAGGCGATCGGTGTCTACCACCCGTTCGATGGCGATGGCATGTTGCACGCCATGAGTTTCCGCGACGGCAAGGTCGAGTACCGCAATCGCTTCGTGCGTACCAAGGGGTTCGAGGCTGAGCAGGAAGCCGGCGAATCCCTGTGGGCGGGCATTGCCAACAGCGTACACAAATCCAAGCGACCGGGATGGGGCGCGCAGGGCGCGGTGAAGGACGCCTCCTCCACGGATGTGGTGGTGCATGCGGGTAAAGTGCTGTCGACTTTCTGGCAGTGTGGCGATGGCTACCGTCTCGATCCCTATACCCTGGAGCAGGAGGGCGTTGCCGGCTGGGCGCCGGTCGATGGTATCTCGGCGCATCCCAAGGTGGACGAGCGCACCGGCGAGATGCTGTTCTTCAACTACTCCAAGCATCCGCCCTACCAGCACTATGGCGTGGTGGATAAGCACAACAAGCTGGTGCACTACACCCCAGTGCCTACCCCGGGACCACGCCTGCCGCACGATATGGCGTTTACCGAGAACTACTCCATTCTGGTGGACCTGCCGCTGTTCTGGGATGAAAACCTGCTGAAGGACAATATCCACCGCGCCGGTTACCACCCGGACATGCCCACGCGCTTTGCCATCTTGCCGCGCTACGGCAAGGCCGAAGACATCCGCTGGTTTGAGGCGGCGCCCACCTATGTCCTGCACTGGATGAACGCGTACGAAGAAGGCGATGAGATTATTCTCGACGGCTACTTCCAGGACGCGCCGGTGCCGGAGCCATTGCCGGGATTGCCGGAAAAAGTCGGTCGCTTGATGGCCGGCATTGATATGCATTCGTTCAAGTCACACCTGCACCGCTGGCGCTTCAACCTGAAAACCGGGGAGACCAAAGAGGAGCGACTCGACGAGCGCGTACTGGAATTTGGCATGTTCAATCAGCGCTACGCCGGGCGTAAATCCCGCTACCTGTATTCCGTATGGGGAGAGCCGGGTTGGTTCCTGTTTTCCGGCATGGTCAAACACGATCTGGAAACCGGCGAAAGCTGGAGCCTGCCGTTTGGCGAACAGCGGTTTGGCAGCGAGTCGCCATTTGCACCGCGGGTAAACGCCAAGGACGAAGACGATGGCTATCTGGTGAGTTTTATCACCGACATGAAAGAAGACCGCTCCGAGTGCGTGTTGATCGATGCGAAGGACATCGAGGCGGGACCCGTGTGCCGCATTATCCTGCCGCACCGGATTTGCAGCGGCACCCACGCTACCTGGGCCGACGGCCCAACTCTCCGTGGCGATCAATAAGCACAGAAAGTCACAGCTAATTAAGGGGAGAACACCGTGGCCACCAGTTCCATTTATATCCTCGGCGGTGCGCAGAGTGATTTTGCCCGTAACTGGGCGCGCGACGGCCTGTCCTTGTTCGATGGCTTTGCCGAAACCCTGAAGGCCGGTTTGGAAAACACCAAACTGGATGCCGCAGAAATTGAAGTGGGCCATGTGGGCAATTTTGTCGGTGAGTTGTTTGCGGGTCAGGCACAGCTGGGCGGCTTCTTTGGTGAGGTGGACCCGGCGCTGCGTTACCTGCCCGCCGCGCGCCACGAGGCCGCCTGTGCATCCGGCTCCATGGCACTGCTCGCCGCCATGGCCGACTTGCGCGCCGGCAATTATCAACTGGCGGCGGTGGTGGGCATCGAACAGATGCGCAATGTGCCCGGTCATGAGGCAGCCGCCAATCTGGCCCCGGCCGCCTGGAACGGACGTGAATGGACCGATACGGAATACCTGTGGCCCTGCGCCTTTGCTGAGCTTATCGATACTTATCGCGCACGCCACGGGCTCGACAAGGCACACCTTGCGGCAATCTCGGAAAAGAATTTTGCCAACGCCAGTGTTAACCCCAACGCGCAGTCCCGTCGCTGGCAATTTGCCGACAACAGTTTTGCCGAGGATGACACTGCAAACCCAACCGTGAGCGGCGCTATCCGCCGGCACGATTGCGGGCAGATTACCGACGGTGCCGCGGTGGTTTTTCTCGCGACTGAGGAGCGCGCACAGGAATACGCCCGCGCCCGCGGCCTGCGCCTCGAAGACATACCACGGGTTAAGGGCTGGGGGCATATCAATGCGCCAATGCTGTTTTCCAACAAACTCAAACTGCAGAACCCACAGGGTGTTTTATTCCCGCATGTGCAGCAGCTGTTTGCCCAAACCCTGGCCCGTGCCGGCATGCAAAGCGTGCGCGATGTGGACGGGCTGGAAGTACACGACTGCTTCAATATCACCGAATACATGATTCTGGATCATTGCGGACTTGTGCCTCCCGGCCAAATCCATCGCTTGATCGAGGAAGAAACTTTTGCGCGAAATGGCGCACTGCCGGTCAATGCCAGCGGTGGCCTGATCGGTCTCGGTCACCCCGTGGGTGCCACCGGTGTGCGTATGGCCCTGGATGGTTTCCGTCAGGTGATTGGTACCGCCGGCGAAAACCAGATCGCCAATGCCAAAAACCTGATGACGTTTAACCTCGGCGGCAGTACCACCACCTGTGCCAGCCTGATTATCGGCCGCTAACTAAAAACCAGATAAAGAGCAGAGTATGCAAAGCGCCAATATTATCGACACCGTACGGATCCCCCGTGCCCGCAGTCACGCCGAGAAAGGCGCCTACGCGCAGGTAAAACCCGTCGCACTACTCGCACCGCTGTTTCACGCACTGCAAACGCGCAACGACTTAGATCCGACTATCGTCGACGATGTACTGCTGGGTTGTTCCACCCAGAGCGGTGAGCAGGGTTCCAATATCGCCAAGATGGCCGCCATGTACGCGGGTTGGCCCGACAGTGTGCCGGGTGCCAGCATCAGCCGCTTTTGCTGTTCGGGGTCGGATGCCGTGAACACTTCCGCAGCGCATGTCGCTGCAGGCATGGCATCGGTGATGGTGGCCGGCGGTGTCGAGCACCTGAGCCGGGTACCGATGTTTTCCGACAAGGGTCCCTGGTATACCGACAAGGAAGTGATGCGGGCGACGCGCTTTATGCACATGGGTCTGTCCGCCGACCTGATCGCTACTCGCGAAGGCTACAGCCGCGCACGACTGGATGAGCTCGCCCTGCAATCCCAGCAGCGCGCCGCACACGCATCGCAGGCGGGCCACTTTGCCAACGCGCTGATTCCGGTAACCGATAGCGACGGCGAGCCGATCCTGCAGGCCGACGACGGCATACGCACAACCAGTATGGAAAAACTCTCCGCCCTGCCGGAAAGTTTCCGCGAATTCGCACCGCTCGCGCAGAAGCTCGTCGGCTTCACCTATCCCGGAACCGAACTTGACTGCCGGCATACCGCGGGAAATGCCCCGGCGCTGGTAGACGGCGCATCGCTGGTATTGCTCGCCAGCGAAAATGCCTGCGCAGAATACGGCCTCAAGCCGCGCGCCAAAGTTCGCCACTTTGCCAGTGCCAGCGATGAACCGGTACAAATGCTCACCGGCCACCTGCGCGCCACCGAAAAGTTGTTGAGCGCGACCGGGCTTAAGTCAGAAGATATCGACCTGTGGGAAATTAACGAATCCTTTGCCGCGAGCGTACTGAAATACCAGCAGCACTTTGCAATCGATTTTGACAAGCTGAACGTCAATGGTGGCGCCATCGCTATGGGTCACCCGCTGGGTGCCACCGGTGGGATTCTAATCGGCATGTTGCTCGACGAGCTGGAGAAAAGAGGCCTGCAACGCGGTCTGGTTGCTATTTGTGGTGGTGCCGGTGTGGGAGTTGCGACATTAATTGAGAGAGGCTGAGTTTGGCTCTGTAGGCGTAAAATTCTACAAATTGTGCTTTTAGTGGTCGAAATGTCTGTGAGTGATCCCCAATTACCTGTCTCTCAGAGCACTTTTCTATTAACAATTCGTCAACTTAGAGTACAATTACTTCAGGTCTCAAGCAGACCGGTTTGTCCTTTACCTAAGGTTTTGGACAGTGGCAGCGCCTCAGTCGCCGATAAGACTGGGGCATTTCTCTTTCGAAGGCGCAGCTGAAGGCTGCGCCTTTTTTGTTTCTAAGTGGCAGCTTTTTTGTCTAATTACTTTACTTAGATATGTTTCATCCGCTGGAAAAGCCGTCACGAAATGGAATGGCTGGCCTGGCTTCTTTGGGTCATCAAAGACAACTACATATTTTTCTTCGAGTACCACTAGCGTTCGTCTTTTTACATTTTTCCCGCGCATATTCTGCCGTACTTGGCTGTATCGTTGCACTGTTCCTGCAGAAAGCGCAAGAACTTCTCTAATCCATAAAATCCTGCGTAGCCTTTTTCGACACCAACCGCCGTCGTGCACACCAGTGCCAGCACGATAATTGCTTGCTTTGCTGAAGGCATGATCAAACTGTCTTGCAGCGAATCGATATGTATATCCATTCCAGTCAGTGAAAGTGCGTTGATTTCCTTCTTCATCTTTAACGTAGGTTTTAAGGTACACCTCTCTATATCTTTCAGCGAGCTCTGCTAGAGACTCAGCTTCTAATCGGAGTTGAGGCCACAATGACTCGCCCATTAGCTCCTCCCCTGCCAATGAAAAATATTAAATTTCTCTTCTGAGGGGTATGTGCCACTTTCAAGTGTCGGTCTGCCCAATTTTTCTGCCAGATCGTTTGAAAAATTGGTTTTTATTTCACTTCTTGTGGATAGTTGATCGAGTCTATTCCACTTGTATCCAACTGCACCCATAAACAGATCGGCTAGCTGAACCAAGGGCTGGCTATGAGAAGTGACAGATTCGAGACATGCTACATGCGCACGGCCTGACAGCTTATTTCGAAGCGCCGACCTTAGTTCCTGAAATCTCCCGCTAGCTGAGTTTTGTTGCCAATCAAGATATAGGTGGTATGTGTTACCGGGAAGCATCCAATGTACTAGCATCTGATAATAGAGCTTATAAAACCCTAATTCTGAATCGCCTTCGTTGTATCGGTTATGATCTAGTAGCGTTTTATCGGCAATAAGACAGCGGAACCGTAAGTCTTCTTCATTAATAAAAAGGTCGATGAGCTCGAAATAGAATGCTGCTCTGTTGGGTGAAAGTCGCTTCCAGCCAAACTCACCGTGAGCATTATGAATAGCCATTAAGTTATGCAGGCGCCCAACGATTGAATGCTTTTTTTCTCTGGGTACATGAATAGCACCAATAACAGCAAACTTTTGAGATGGATCAGATGTATGTCTGCTTTCATCACAATAGAGATTAAATTCACTCATTGAATTATTGCTTTTCTACGATGGATCTAGAAATAGGTTTTTAGTATCACAGGCCAACGCCATACGCACGTCAATTAACTATCTGTGATAGTTGGAATAAATTTTCAGATGGATAATGAATTCGATACTTGAGTCTGGTTTGGTCAGAATCTCCTGACAAATCATTCAATATTTTGCACCTGCTCGCGCATCTGCTCGATTAATACCTTTAATTCCACTGCAGCCTGTGTGGTGTCTGTCACTACCGCTTTGGATGAAAGCGTGTTGGCCTCACGGTTGAATTCCTGCATCAGGAAGTCGAGGCGACGGCCGATGGGGCCGCCGTTTTTGAGCACCCGGCGGGTCTCGGTGATGTGGGCATCGAGGCGGTCCAGCTCTTCATCCACATCCGCTTTTTGTGCGAGCAGCGCAATTTCCTGCTCGATACGATCCTTGTCGATTTCTTCGAGCAGTTCTTCCAGCCGGGTTTTCAGTTTTTCGCGCTGGTTTTGCAGAATCTGCGGCAGCAGCGCGCGCACGGTGGTGACCTGTTCATTAATGCCGACGAGGCGTGCTTCGATAAAGCCGGCGAGTTCGGCGCCTTCGCGCTCGCGGTTATCCACAAGCTGTTTCAGCGCCTGCTTGAAGCCATTGAGGATGGCGTTGGCCTGTTCCTGCGCATCGGTTTCCGGTTCGGCAATTACCCCCGGCCACTTCAGAATTTCCATCGGATTCAGCGGCAGGCTGCCGACACCGCCAAGGCCCGGTGAGACTTGCTTGGCCGCACTCAACAGTTGCTCAACCAGCGCCTGATTCACCTCAATTGCCGCGGCTTCGCCGCTGGTAGCCCTGAGGTTCAGGGTCATTTCCAGCTTGCCGCGGTTCAGGGTCTTGCGCAGCTGTTCACGCAGTTTGGGCTCTAGTGCGCGGGCAGCTTCCGGCAGGCGGAAGTGCGGTTCCAGGTAGCGATGGTTCACCGAGCGCATTTCCCACACGGCGGTACCGGTGGCGTAATTTACCTCGGCACGCCCGAAAGCGGTCATGCTGCGCACTTTGTTGTTGGCCATACTGCCGTGCTCCAGAAATGCTCTAATTGAGCATGAGTGATGGAAAATGAGCGGCAAATCATAGCACAGGGTGATTGTGTGCTTTGACGGCTATAATGCCGGGCTTGCAAGTTAAAGATGATTCTAAAGAGGTGAGATATGCAGCGACCAAGCGGCCGCAAACCAGAACAACTGCGCGATGTGCGCATCACCCGCAACTATACCCGCCACGCGGAGGGCTCGGTGCTGGTGGAGTTCGGCGACACCAAGGTGCTGTGTAACGCCTCTGTGGCGGCAGAAGTGCCGCGTTTTCTGCGCGGCCAAGGCAGTGGTTGGATTACTGCGGAGTACGGTATGCTGCCCCGCTCAACCGGTACCCGCATGGGGCGTGAAGCGGCGCGCGGTAAACAGGGCGGACGCACCGTAGAAATTCAGCGTCTTATAGGTCGCTCCCTGCGCGCGGCGGTGGACCTGGAGGCCCTTGGCGAGCACCAGATTACCCTCGACTGCGATGTTATCCAGGCAGATGGCGGCACGCGTACCGCGTCGATTACCGGTGCCTGTGTGGCGCTGGTGGATGCCATTCGCTACATGCAGCGGGAAAAAATTATCGACACCGATCCGCTGAAAAACATGGTGGCGGCAATCTCTGTGGGTATTTATGAAGGTCAGGCGGTGCTGGACCTGGACTACCCGGAGGACTCCCACGCCGATACCGATATGAATATGGTGATGGCGGAAGACGGCGGCATGATCGAGGTGCAGGGCACCGCTGAGGGCGCCCCGTTTACCGAGCATCAGTTTGCGGAGATGCTGGCGCTGGGCAAGGCGGGCATCAAAGAGCTGGTCGAGCTGCAGAAAAAGGCATTGGCCGACGCGTAACGGCGTACGTCACAGACCTTGCGCGCGTAAATCAAAATCCGGCAGGCTTTGCCACTTCCTGTGGTGGAGCCATGCCCGGTTTGTCATAGGCTTCTCTCTATCCTGTTACAACAGTGAGAGAGCCCATGGAAAGACCCCACCTCGCTTCAGCCCTTTGTGCTCTACTGCTACTTGCCGGGCAAAGTTTTACGCATAGCTTTGCCCAGGAAGCCGGGACTTCCACTAGCAGCGCCACCACCAGCGCACCTGTGGATAAACAGGAAGCGCGTACCCACCACAAACACTACCGCGAGCCCGAAGGTGGTGATAAACCTTCGCCCACCGGCAGCATTGCGCCGCGCCTACAGAACCTCGGTAAACATATCTTCCCGGTAAGCTGTGCCTCGGAGCAGGGGCAGCAGTACATCAATCAGGGCCTGAACCTGGCCTACGCATTTAACCATGCGGAGGCCGGCCGCTCGTTTCGCGAGGCGGCGCGTTTGGATCCAGACTGCGCCATGGCCTACTGGGGCCAGGCACTGGTGTTGGGGCCCAACATTAATGCGCCTATGGACCCGGAAGCAGAGCCCAAGGCGCGCGAGCTGGCCCTGAAAGCGAAGTCTTTAAGCAGCGGTGTGGATAAGCGGGAGCGCGCACTGATTGATGCGCTGACTACCCGCTATACCGGTGATGCCGCGGACCGCAGCGCGGCGGATAAGAAGTATGCGGCGGCTATGGGCAAGGTCGTCGAGCAGTATCCGGACGATCTGGATATCGCCACCCTGTATGCCGAGTCGATGATGGACCTGCGCCCATGGAATTACTGGATGCGCGATGGGACTCCCTACGAGGGCACGGAAAAAATCGTCGAGTTGCTGGAACAGGTGATGGAGAAAAATCCGGAGCATCCCGGCGCCCTGCACCTGTATATCCACCTGATCGAACCCACCAACAATCCGGAGCGTGCGGAAAAGGCCGCGGACACGCTGCAAAACCTGGTCCCCGGTGCCGGGCACCTGGTACATATGCCGGCGCACATTTACCAACGAGTGGGGCGCTATGCGGATGCGGTAAAAGCAAATGAGCGCGCGATCGCCGCGGATGAGGATTACATTACCCAGTGTCGTGCCCAGGGCATCTACCCGATGGCCTATTACCCGCACAATATTCACTTCCTGTGGTTCGCTAATACCGCGCTGGGGCGCAGCGGCAAGGCCATCGACGCGGCGAATAAAACCGCCGAGCAGATTTCCGATGAAACCCTGGAAGCGATGCCGATGCTGGCGAGCTTCCGCGTACTGCCCTACTGGTCGCTGGCGCGCTTTGGCAAATGGGATCAGGTACTGACGTTGTCGCAACCGCCGGCGGACCCATTCCTCACCCTCGCCTGGCACTATGTGCGTGGACTCGCATTTATCGCAAAGGGCCAATTGGACAAGGCACAGGAGGAGTTGGCGCAGGTGCAGAAACTCGCCGCCGATCCGGCGCTGGAATACCCAATGTTTTCGCCCAATACCGCCAAACAGGTGCTCGCGATTGCCCCGGAGGTGCTCGCCGGGGAACTGGCGGCCGCGCGCAAGGATTACGAGGGAGCGGTCAATCACCTGAGCCGGGCCATTCTTCTCGAGGACGGCCTGGTGTATACCGAGCCCGCCGAATGGCACTATCCGCCGCGGCTGGCGTTGGGCGCAGTATTGCTAGAGGCCGGTCGTCCGGCGGAGGCGGAAACCGTTTACTGGCAGGATCTGGATCGGCGCCCGAATAACGGTTGGGCGCTGTTCGGATTGGCCCAGGCACTGCGCGCGCAGGACAAGGGCGAACAGGCGGAACTGATCGAGGCGCGCTTCAACAAGGCCTGGCGGGATGCAGATGTGAAGTTAAAGGCCTCGCGTATTCGCTGACGGCACCCCTGGACATAACCGGCGAACACAAAAAAGGGCACTGTGAATCCTGTTCGCAGCGCCCTTTTTACGTGCCTGTTAAGTACCTGATCGAAAGCGAAGCTTGCGTGAAGCGTCAGACCTCCAGGTCGTAATCCATGATCACCGGCAGGTGACTGGAGAATTTGACGTTCTTGTTGATGGCGCCGTACTCGATCTTGTTCTTCAAGGTCTGCGACACGATCTGCATATCGGTGCGCCAGCCGTCACCCTGGCCCGCTTCGCCACTGGGCCACCAGGTGAACTCGTCCGCGTCTTTCACCACGCGGCGGAAGGCATCGATATAGCCGATATCGTTGAACAGCTGATCTAGCCAGCGCTGTTCGTGACGCATAAACCCGGGGGTATCCTGATGATCCTGCCAGTTTTGTACGTCTGCGCGGCGGTGTGCCATGCCCCAGTTTCCGCAGAAAATAAAGTCACGGCGCTTCCGGCTGATTTTGGCCAGGTGTGCCTGCATGTCGTCAAAAAACTGTACTTTTGTTTCCAGTGAGGCCTCGTTGGTGGCCACCGGAGCCAGCAGTGAGCCGACGCTCAAGCGTTCAAAATCTGCCTGCAAATAGCGCCCGTACATGTCCACGCCGTTGGCGAACCCCATGCCATATATCAGGGCTTTTGGCTGTGCGCGGGTGTAGATTGCGACCCCGTTTTCATGGGGGGTGCCGGAATCGAAGAAATAGCTGTAGTAACCGTCCGGATGAAAGATGGGATGATCCAGTTCCGGCTCCAGTGAGCGTAGATCCTGCAGACAGATGATGTCCGCGTCCTGATCTGCCAGCCAATCATATAGCCCGCGTTGTGCAGCCTGGTGCACTCCATCCACGGACAAACTCACTATTCGCATTATTAGCCCCTTACCAGCGGACTGTGTAAAATTGCAGTCGTTATTTGTCTGAACATTCTATGATTGCCGTACCCCGTTCCTTGGGGACCTTCCTTCACCTTAGCCAATAGTTATCAAATTGCCATGCAGCAGTACCAGCGAGACTTTATACAACTGGCCCTAGAGCACGATGTGCTCTGTTTCGGAGATTTCACGTTGAAATCCGGTCGCCAGAGTCCCTACTTTTTTAATGCCGGCCGTTTCCACAGCGGTGCAGCGCTTGCCGCTTTGGGCAACGCCTACGCGGAGGCGATTATTGCCTCTGGTGTGGAGTTTGATGTCATATTCGGGCCGGCCTACAAGGGCATCCCGCTGGGTGCGGTAACCGCGGTGGCGCTGGCACAGAAAGGTATCGATAAACCCTTCTGTTACAACCGAAAAGAGGCCAAGGCCCACGGCGAGGGCGGCACCTTAGTGGGTGCGCCGCTTAAAGGCAAGGTTTTGATCATCGATGATGTGATTACCGCGGGCACCGCGGTGCGCGAAGTGATGCAGATTATCGATGATCACGGCGCGGCACCCGCCGGCGTGGTGATCGGCCTGAACCGTCAGGAAAAGGCCAGTGATGATTCTGACCAGTCTGCAATTCAGCAAGTTGAGCAGGAATACAGCATTCCTGTGATCGGCATTGTAGAACTCGACGATATTATTACCTATCTTAAGTCTGAGGCTGCCGGTGACGAGCTGCTACAGCGGATCATCGATTACCGCCAGAAATACGGCGTTTCCGCTGAGGGTTAGGCGGCAAAGATTACGTATTTAACCCTATGGGGCTAAAGACAAGCCGGCAGTAAAAGAATTAGGGTTAACAGTGGCGCAGAAGGAAATGCGTCGCTGATCAAATAATGAACGATTGCAAAGATAAAATGAGGCAGGCGTGAAAATCGCAACTGCGCTGGCGCTCGCCGGTGCTCTTCTGACATTGGATGTCGGAGCTGCAAGCTCGGGGTGGGATGGCAAGAAGCTGTACCGCTATACCAACGAACACGGCGTCCAGGTGCTGGATAACGTCGTGCCTCCCCGTTACGTAGCCGGAGGCTATGAAGTGCTGACCGTCTCCGGACGTGTTCTCGAGGTTGTCGAGCCCGAGCTGACCGGCCCTGAGCTTGTGGAAAAACGGCGTCGTGAAGCGCAGATGGCGGCGGACCTGGCGTTGCTCAAGCGTTATAACAGCGTTGCGGATATTGAATCTGCACGCAAACGAAAGCTTGCGATCGTGCAGCAGGACGTCGCGATTCTGCGTTCCAATATCAGCTCTCTTAGCCGTCAAATCAAAAATGAAGAGTCCGCAGCGGCACGTATTCAACGCAATGGAGGCTCGGTTTCTACCGAGCAAATGGAGCGTATCGGCAATCTGCGCAAAGAGGTCGATGTGGTAAATGAGCGCCTGTCGATGCGTAACAAAGAGGCGGTAGCCATCAACAGTGAGTTTGATCAGGCTACCCGTCGCTATCGAGAAATAGCCGACAAGTAAGTCGGCTGCCTTCTACTTCCTACCCTGTAAGAACCTCAGCTCTGCGCGGTCAGCGCACTTTCTCGGAAAAACCCTGCTACCAATACCGGCCACTGTTCTGTCCAGTGCTCGGTCGGTTTGCGTTTGAAGCCACTGCGCACGTATTGCACGATGCGACCCTCGGCGCTGGCCAGCAACAGGTTGGCTGCCGCGGTCAGCGGAATGGCGGGGCGCAGTTGCTCGCGCAATTCCGCCTCGCGCAAAATCTGCTTCAGCTGGGTTTCCAAGCGATCGAACAGCTGCAGAATGCGGCCGTGCAGGCGCTCTGTTTCTCCAGTCAGGGCGTCGCCGGTCAGCAGGCGGGTGATACCCGGATTGCGCTCACAGAAGGCCAGCAGCAGGTGCAGAATTTTCTGGCAGCGGGCGAGCGCATTGGGCTCGTCCTGCATGATGATTTTGATACGGCTGAAAATGGTCTCTTCGATAAATTCGATGAGGCCTTCGAACATTTTGGATTTACTGGGGAAGTGGCGATACAACGCCGCCTCTGAGAATCCTACCTCTTTGGCCAGTGCCGCAGTGGTAATGCGGGCGCCGGGGCTGGCTTCCAGCATGTGTGCCAGCGCTTGCAGGATTTGTTGGCGTCGATTGATTTTTTCGCTGCTCATGAACTGCCTTTGCCCGGAATATTCAGCCGGGATCTGATTTTGTTGTTGTGCCGGTATTGTGCTGTTCGCCTGGCTTGGCAGCGCGATGGGGTGTCAGAAGCCCGCGACTTTTTTGATAAAAGTTTTATTCGCTGAAAGCCAGTAGGCCGGCGCCAGAATCGTAACGATTCGGCGCCGGGGCATCAATTGTTAGTGACTGTTAACACTTGTTATGTGAACCGGGTCACGTCGCGTTTTGTGTGATTTTTGCTCTATTCGGCGCTTAAATTGGCGTTGGTGATCAGGGTGCCCACACCGGTGTCGGTAAAGATTTCCAGCAACACCGCATGGGGTACGCGCCCATCGATAATGTGCGCCGAGGTTACGCCCGCTTTTACCGCGTCCAAAGCACAGGCGATTTTCGGCAGCATGCCGCCGTAGATGGTGCCGTCGGCAATCAACCCGTCCACTTCCAGAGTGGAAAGACCGGTAAGTACCTCGCCTTGCTTGTCCTGCAGCCCGGCCACATTGGTGAGCAGCATCAGCTTTTCTGCTTTCAGGTACTCGGCAATCTTGCCTGCGACCAGGTCTGCGTTGATGTTGTAGGACTCGCCATCCTTGCCCACGCCAATTGGCGCAATCACCGGGATAAAGTCGCTGTTGATCAGCATGTCGATCACATCGGTGTCGACGCTTTCCACTTCGCCGACGTGGCCGATGTCGATGATTTCCGACGCGTGCAGGCCGGCAGCGTCTTCCTTGGTCCCGTTATCACGGGTTAGCTTCTTCGCGCGGATCAGCAAACCGTCTTTACCGGTAACCCCCACCGCGCGGCCGCCATTTTTATTGATCAGATTAACGATCTGCTTGTTCACCGTGCCGCCGAGCACCATTTCCACCACGTCCATGGTTTCACTGTCGGTCACGCGCATGCCGTCGACGAAGCGGGATTCGATACTGAGCTTGTTGAGCAGGTCGCCAATTTGCGGGCCGCCGCCGTGCACCACCACCGGGTTCATGCCCACCAGTTTCATCAGGATCACATCGCGGGCGAAGCTGTTTTGCAGCTTTTCATCCACCATGGCGTTGCCGCCAAATTTGACCACCACGGTCTTGCCAATAAAGTGCTGAATATAGGGCAGCGCCTCATTGAGAACCTGAGCGACGCGCAGGGCAGATTTCTGATCCAGAGACATAGCGTTTTCCTTACTGCTTTGGGACAACCCGCTGGTACTTAAGGCAGTACCAGGGCGGGATCAATTTTTTGAAGTTGCTGTGCTACCTGCGCGCGAATACGCGCGAGGGCGGCTTCATCGTCGGCTTCGAAGCGCAGGGTCAGTGCCGCGGTAGTATTGGAGGCGCGCACCAGTCCCCAGCCATCGGCAAACTCAATGCGCAGGCCGTCAATGGTGTTGAGGTCCGCCTCACCAAAGGTTCCCTCGTTGCGCAGTCGCTCGATCAGCGCGAACTTATCGGCCTCTGCCACCGGCAGCAAAATTTCCGGGGTGTTGACCATCTGCGGCAGCGAGTCGAGCAGCTCGTCGAGGGTCTGCTCGCGCAGGGCCATAATCTCGAGAATACGCGCGGCAGCGTAAATACCGTCGTCGAAACCGTACCAGCGGTCTTTGATAAAGATATGCCCGGATAGCTCGCCACCGAGCAGTGCACCGGTCTCGAGAATTTTGGTTTTCATCGGCGCGTGGCCGGTTTTCCACATCACCGGGCGGCCGCCATACTGGGTGACCAGGTCCGCCAGTGCGCGTGAACTCTTCACGTCGAACACGATATCCGAGCCCGGGTTACGCGCCAGAATATCCCTCGCCAGCAACATCACCAGCTGGTCCGCCCACACGATACGGCCGCTTGAAGTCACCAGGGTGACACGGTCGCCGTCGCCGTCGAGAGCGATACCCAGATCGGCGCTCTCGCCTTTGACTGTGGTAATCAGGTCCTGCAGATTCTCCGGGCGCGATGGGTCCGGTGCGTGGTTGGGGAAGTTGCCATCCACTTCGCAATAGAGGGTATCCACCGCGCAGCCCAGCTGTTCGAACAGCTCGGGCGCCAGCTCGGAGGTGGCACCATTACCCGCATCAATTACGACATGCGGCTGGCCGGCGAGTGCGACGTCATTAAAGATTTCATCGATGTAGGTGTCGCGTACATCCTGCTGGCTGTTGCTGGCCTCGCCGGAGGCGAACTGGCCGGAGACCATCAATACGCGCAGGTCCTGCAGCTTGTCGTCCGCCAGCGGGCGCCCGTTCATTACGATTTTGAAGCCGTTAAATTCTGCGGGGTTGTGGCTCGCCGTTACCATCACGCCGCTGTTGGCATTTTTGCCCTTGGCGCAGGCGAAATACAGCACCGGAGAAGGCACCAGCCCCAGGTCCACCGCGTTACAGCCGCTTTCGAGAATACCTTCGATCAGGCAGTCTCTCAGCAACTCGCTGCTGTTGCGGCCGTCGCGGCCCACCAGTAAGAGTTTTTGTCCAGCTTGCAGGGCAATGGTGCCCAGCGCGCGGCCCAGCTGGTAGGCAAATGGCTCGTTAATTTCCTCGCCCGCAATACCGCGGATATCGTAGGCGCGGAATACGTGAGCCGGAATCTCGGTGCTCGGTGTGCGCATCAGGTCGTGGGTAGAGGCTTCCTCCACGGTGGGTGCGCTGGGCGCCGGTGCGGAGGCCACCGCAGTGTTGGTACTTTCTTTTGCCGGTTTGGGTGCGTCGAGGTCTTCTTTGCGCAGGCCTTTCTGGGAAGCGCCCTTTTTCTTATTGCGTCCGGCCTGCTCCCAGGGTGCGGCACCGCCATCGGCGGGCAGCATTTTCCATAAGCCAAACAGCGTTGCCCCAAGACCTATTAAGGCCAGGGCAAACAGCCATATCGGAGAAATGCTGTGTGCGGCGGCGAAGCTGGGCGAGGGGGTGAACGAGACTTTCAGATAGCTGCCGGCAACCGGTGCCGATACCGAGTCCCCACCGCTTCCCTGGGTAGGAGAATTCCACAGCGGGCTCGCGGGTCCATCGGGAAACTGTTGCGCGACGCGGACGTTGCCCGGCGAGGCGTCCAATTCCGACAGCGCACGCTCGAATACCCCAAACGGTTGGGCAATCAACAGCGCCCCGTCTTGTTCTGCTCGCGCGCTATACAGCTGCCACTGATTGTCGCTGCCGCGCAGGAATTCGGGATTTTGCTGGCCATCTTGCTGACTGCGCTTTAGCAGGTCTACCTGGGCAAAATTGAGCGGTGGATTACCGGCACCCGCGTATAGCTCTGCAGTGGTGAAGTATTGCACCGCGCCCTGCGGAATCGCGTTGGTACCGATACGCGTAGAAGACTTTTGCTGCGGATTCAGCTTGGCCAACTGTTGCTGTCGCTGGGCAAAGAACCCCTGTAGCTGTTCCGCATAGCCTGTGGCTTTTAGTTGCGATGCTTCGCGTACGCTTGCCTGGTTGTGTGCCTGCAGTACGTTGGTGTTCAGCAGGTGCGCGCCGCCGAGCCAAACGGCTGCGGCGAGCAATGCAGGTAATGTCAGCCCGCTGTGCCACAGAGGCTTATTTTGTGTTTGTGCTTTTACAGCCACGACTTTTCAGTCTCCTAGTCTTTCCAGACCAGCCCCCAGACCGGTTCAGTTCTTCTGAATCTTGTTGGGCCACGCCTACTAACTATGAGGTGCGGCCATGTGTTGTTGTGTAGTTATTATTTTGTGTAATTCTGTTTACGCGCCCGGATGCGTGCCCGCAAAGGCGCGCTCGGCAATGCGCTTTATCAGCTCCGCTGCCAATTCGGTTTTTAGTGCCGCGGGCAAAGCTGTTTCACCAGCATTGTCGATAATCACCACCTGATTGCGGTCGCTATTGAATCCGCCTGCAGGATCGCTCACGTCGTTTGCCACAATCATGTCGAGGTTCTTGCGCGCAAGCTTGCCCTTGGCGTGCTCGATGACCTTCTCGGTTTCTGCTGCAAAGCCCACCACAAATGGACGCTTGTTCTTGCGTGCGGCAATGGTGGCGACGATATCCGGGTTTTTCACCAGACTCAGTACGTCGCTGTCATTGCCGTCTTCTTTCTTGATCTTTTGTTCCGCCACAATCGCCGGGCGGAAATCCACTACCGCAGCGGCGGCAATAAACAGGTCGCTGTCATCCGCCGCCTGCTCGGCAGCAGCGAGCATATCGTCGGTGCTTACCACATCCACGCGGGTAACCCCGGCGGGCGTGTCTAGCCGTACCGGGCCGGCGATCAGGGTGACTTCGGCACCGGCGCGCGCTGCAGCCGCGGCAATCGCGAAACCCATTTTTCCGGAGCTGTGATTGCTCAGGTAGCGCACCGGGTCCAGCGCTTCGCGCGTGGGGCCGGCGGTAATGGTGACCTTCTTGCCGGCGAGCACTTGCTCGGGCACGAGGAAATTCACTAAGCCGTCGATAATATCCAGTGGCTCCAGCATGCGTCCCGGGCCCACATCACCACAGGCCTGGCTGCCGGCATCCGGGCCCAACAAGGTGACACCGCGGCTTTGCAGGGTTTCGGCGTTGGCCAGGGTGGCGGGGTGCCGCCACATGGCTTGGTTCATGGCTGGTGCCAGTACCACGGGTGCTTCGGTTGCCAGACACAGGGTGGTTAGCAGGTCGTCGGCCATACCAGCAGCGAGCCGTGCCATAACGCTGGCGCTGGCCGGCGCAATCAAGATGGCGTCGGCCCACTTGGCCAGCTCGATATGCCCCATGGCCGCTTCGGCAGCCGGGTCCAGCAGGTGGGTGTGCACCGGATTGCCGGACAGGGCCTGAAACGTCAGCGGGCGCACAAACTCCTGGGCGCCGGCAGTCATGACCACGCGCACGGTGGCGCCACGGTCCTGGAGCCTGCGTACCAGGTCGGCGCTTTTGTAGGCGGCGATACCGCCGGAGACACCAAGCAGTATCCGTTTGTCGGCCAGTGAGGGCATATTCTGGGTTTCCGAAACGCTGGGAACACGTAAGATTACCATTTTAGCGCCGTGGACCATATGGTCATGAGGTTGCTATTGCGGGCTCGCAGGGGAAGCGAGCATTTACTTTTTGTTTTGGGCGATTACCCAGGGAGGGGAAATGGCGATTACCGACTGGCCGGCGGAGGAGCGGCCGCGGGAAAAGTTGCTGGCCAAGGGCGCGGCGGCGCTGTCTGACGCGGAGCTTTTGGCGATTTTTCTGCGCACCGGCTTGCCGGGTGTATCGGCAGTGGATCTGGCGCGACAGTTGCTGAGCGACTTTGGTGGGCTGCGGCCGTTACTGGAGGCGGAGCGCAAGGCTTTCTGTGCGGGCAAGGGCCTGGGCGATGCCAAGTTTGTGCAGTTGCAGGCGGTACTGGAGATGGGCCGGCGCCATCTGGCGGAAGATCTGCGGCGCACCGATGCGCTTACCAGTCCACAAGCCGTACGTGACTATTTATCCGCACAGTTGCGCCATCGCACCCGCGAGGTGTTCTGCTGCTTGTTTCTGGATAGCCAACATCGGGTGATTGCCTTTGATGAGCTGTTTGAGGGCACCCTGAACGCCGCCAGTGTCTACCCCCGTGAGGTGGTGCAGGCAGCGCTTGCCAGGGGCGCTGCAGCGGTAATCCTTGCCCACAACCACCCATCCGGAGTCAGTGAGCCCAGTCAGGCAGATATCCACATTACCGGGCGGCTTAAAGAAGCGCTGGCATTGGTGGATGTCCGGGTGTTGGATCACCTGATTGTTGGTGAGGGAGCGGGCTGCTCATTTGCTGAGCGAGGGCTACTCTGAGCCTTTCGGAGCCCGGTAGCGGCCAGATGCCGGGCGCGTCTTTTCAGGACCGCTGTGAACCCATCCCTGGGCGCTTCGGCGCAAACATCCTGTTTGCGACGATCCTGAAAAAACGCACCCGACATCTGTCCTTCTCGCCGGCATGGGTACTTCGGGATACCCCTTCAGATTGAACAGTTAGTCTTTATCTGCGCCATTGACCCAAAGTGGCCGCCCAGACAGCAAAAAAGTTGGTTAAAACTTGCCCCACCTAGGGGGTTCTGGTATAAAACGCCGCTCTTTGCGGCCGGGCCAGATTCTGTACAGATCCCGCGGTCCGCTGGATACCGAATTTTGCACTTGCCCCGCCTTACGCTGAGGGCACGAGAGTTTTTAAGAGGCCAATCAGATGTCCAAGGTATGTCAGGTAACCGGTAAGCGCCCGGTAACCGGAAACAACGTTTCTCACGCCAAAAACCGCACCAAGCGTCGCTTCGTGCCGAACCTGCAGTCCCACCGTTTCTGGGTGGAAGCAGAGAAGCGCTTCGTGAAACTGCGTGTTTCTACTAAAGGTATGCGCATTATCGATAAGAAAGGTATCGATACTGTACTGGCAGAGCTGCGCAAGCGCGGCGAGAAAGTTTAATAGCTGCTTAATAGCAGATTGGAGATAGAACAATGCGTGACAAGATTCGCCTGAATTCCAGCGCCGGCACCGGCCACTTCTACACCACTGACAAGAACAAGCGCACCATGCCTGAGAAAATGGAGATCAAAAAATACGATCCCGTTGCTCGTAAGCATGTGATGTACAAGGAAGGCAAAATCAAGTAATTGATTGCCTGACTGTTCGCGAAAAAGCCCGGTTCTCCGGGCTTTTTTGTGCCCGCAAGAAACAAATAAACTCTGATGCGAAAGCTTCGGTAGTGATGGCCCTTTGCCAGACCGTCTGCGGCCAGGGCGGCCGCAGACGAGCCCCCAGGGATGGGTTTACGGCGTGTCTGGCAAAGGGCCATCACTAGCGGAGCTGCCACCCAGCTAGCTAGTGGTTGCCCAGGAAACCCGAAGATGCCAGAACTCCCAGAAGTAGAAACCACCAAACGCGGATTGGCGCCACATCTGGAGGGGCGCAAGGTAAAGCAGTGCGAAATTCGCCAGCACAGCCTGCGTTGGCCGGTGGATGCCGACTTTGCCGAGAAGATCCGCGGTGCCCGTATCCAGCGACTGGATCGCCGCGCAAAGTACCTGCTGGTGGAGACAGACAAGGGGCTGGCCATCTGGCATCTGGGTATGTCCGGCAGCCTGCGTATTGTTGAAGGCAGTGAGCCGCCGCAAAAGCACGACCATATCGACTGGCTGCTCGACAGTGGCCAGCGGCTGCGCTTCCACGACCCGCGCCGTTTCGGCGCTCTGCTGTGGACTACCGAAGACATTGCCGATCACGAGCTGATCGCCCACCTGGGGCCTGAGCCCCTCAGCGATGACTTCCATGCAGACTACCTGTTCACTGCGTCTCGCGGTCGCAAGGCCCCGGTAAAGTCGTTCATCATGGACGGCCGCATCGTCGTTGGCGTGGGCAACATCTACGCCTCCGAAGCCCTGTTCATGGCCGGCATCCGCCCGCAAACCCCCGCCGGAAAGATTTCCCGTGCCCGCTACGAACGGTTAGTGGAAGCGATCAAGGAGGTGCTGGCCTTCGCCATTCAGCAGGGCGGTACCACACTCAGAGACTTTGTCGGCGGTGACGGTAAGCCGGGCTATTTTGCCCAGAAGCTCAATGTTTACGGTCGCACCGGCGAGCCCTGTCGCCGCTGCCCCGGCACCATTCGCGAGCAGGTTATCGGCCAGCGCAACACCTTCTTCTGCCCCCGCTGTCAGCGCTGATTGGGAATTCGTTTGCGCTGACCCTAAATTTGAGTCCGATGTTCCAATCGGGTTTGAAATCATGATCATTGTGTTGCCCTTTCTCACGGCGCTGATCTCCGCCTGGTTCACCTGGCGCGGGCATCGGGCTACCGCGATGGGCTGGTGGGCCATTACCGTCGCCATCTATGTCGCCTGGTGTTTCTACCATATGACCACCCCCCTGAAGATTTCCCTTTGAGTCTCGTTTTGCTCCTTTTTTGCCCTTTTTGGGCGAAACCTGTTTAGGCCCTGTTAGGCTCGTTTAGGAGAGTTGTGCTGTGATTCACCATCTTTTCGGCCTGCGCCGCTGGACCGACTGTCTCAATGCCCTCGCTCTGGTGGGGGTGAGTGGCGTTCTCTGGTTCGCCTTTCTCTGGCAAATCGTCTACCACGACCTGCCCTGCCCCCTGTGTCTGCTACAGCGGGTGGCGTTTACGATGGTGGGGATCGGTTTGATGCTGAATGTGTGCTTTGGCAGCCGCCCGGCACATTACGGCATTGCGATACTGTCTGCCCTTGCCGGCATGGTGTCTTCCGCGCGGCAGGTGCTGTTGCACATTGCCCCTGGCGACTCCGGCTATGGCATGCCGTTTTTGGGATTGCATTTTTACACCTGGGCGCTGATCGCGTTCTTTTTGCTGGCCCTGTATCTCGGCGTTTTGTTAATGCTGGATGGGATGAAACAGAAGGACGCGGCGGATATTCCGCGCAGCCCCGGCTGGTTGGGTAACCTCGGGGTGTACAGTTTTCTGGTGATCTTGCTGGTTATGTTCGTCGCCACCCTGCTGGAATGTGGCCTGGGCCCCTGCCCCGACGACCCGACGGATTATCTGTGGATCCCGGGTAAATAACTCAGCCGGGTGAAAACAGTTTGAGTCCGGCGATGCCCGCGACGATCAGGCCGATACACAGCAGGCGCGGCAGGGCGGTGGATTCGGCAAACAGAATGATGCCAAGGATGGCGGTACCCACCGCGCCAATGCCGGTCCACACGGCGTAGCCGGTGCCCACCGGAATGGTCTTCAATGCCTGCGAAAGAAAATAAAAGCTCGCGATCATCGCAATCACGGTGAGCACACTGGGCATGGGTTTGCTGAAGCCCTGGGTGTATTTGAGGCCGATGGCCCAACCCACTTCCAGCAGGCCCGCAATCACCAAAAAGAACCACGGATTTGTCATCGTTACTTCCTTGTGAAGTGTTCTGCCTGTGGAGTGTTCGGCCTGTGAGGTGGCTGGCGATCAGCGCCCGACCGCGCTGCCTTCGCGGCGGGTGTCGGCGCCGCCATGGAGTTTGCCTTGCTTGAGGGCAATACCGTGGATGCCGCTATTCAAGTCCCGGCGCACCACCTTGTGACCTTTTGCCTCGAGCTTTTTCAATTCCTCATCGCTGAGTGTATCCGGCTCAACTTCCACCCGATAACCGATAGCGCCGATGTTGCCCGCGGCGATGGCCTCGGCAATGGGCATACCCTTTGTCAGGTGGTAGAGGATGGAGCGCGCGGTGTAATCGATAATTCGCGAGCCACCGGGTGAGCCAATAATCAGGCGCAGACTATCGTCTTGGTTAAACACCATGGTCGGCGACATGGACGAGCGCGGGCGCTTGCCGGCCTGGATGCGGTTGGCAACCAGGTCCTTGTTGGCGTTGTGTGGTACGAAGGAGAAATCGGTGAGCTGGTTATTCAGCAAAAACCCTTTCACCATCAGTCGCGAGCCAAACCCGGTTTCGATACTGCTGGTCATGCTCACCGCGTTGCCGTACTGGTCGACGATGGACAGATGGCTGGTGTTGGGCTGTTCGGGAGATTTGGCTTCTACACGTTTGCCTGTAAAGGCTTTGGGGTCGCCCGCTTTTGCCGGCTGTGCTTTTTCCACGTCGATTAATTTCGCGCGCGCGGCCAGATACTCGGGCGCGACCAATGCTGCGGTGGGCACTTCGACAAAGTCGCTGTCGGCGGCGTAGGTATTGCGGTCCGCAAAAGCCAGCTCCGACGCTTCGATAAACAGGTGGGTAAGCTCGGCGCTGCCCACGTCAAATTGCTGCACCGGTGTGTGTTGCAGCATGCCGAGGATCGCGCCCACGGTGGTGCCACCGGAGGACGGGGCCGAGGCACCGCACACTTCGAATTCGAAATAATCCGCGCATACCGGTTTGCGGATCTTGGCAGAGTAGCTGGCCATGTCTGCCATGGTCATCACGCCGGGGTTTTCCGGGTCATTGCGCACGGCATCCACGATGGCCTGGGCAATTTCGCCCTCATAAAACGGCTTGGTGCCTTTTTGGGCGAGCAGTTTCAGGGTTGCCGCATACTCCGGGTTTTTCAGGATATGCCCGACGGGCAGCGGCTTGCCGTCGTCACCAAACAGGTAGGCCGTGATGGCCGGGCGCGCGGCCACCATTGGCAGCCTGTCCGCCAGCTTGTACAGGCGCGGGGAAATCGCGAAGCCATTTTCCGCCAGTGTAATCGCCGGTTGGAACAACTCGGCCCAAGGCAGTTTGCCGTCGCGCTTGTGGGCCAGCTCCATCATGCCCATGACACCGGGGACGCCCACGGAATAGCCGCCGATCACAGCCTTGATAAAGCTCATGGGTTTGCCTTCGTGCATGAAATAGTTTTCATCCACTGCCTTCGGCGCCGTTTCGCGGCCGTCGTAGCCGTTGAGTTTATTGTCGTCGGCGCGGAAGCTCAGCATGAAGGCGCCGCCGCCAATACCGGAGGACTGGGGTTCCACCAGTCCGAGCACCAGTTGCGCGGTGATGGCCGCGTCCACTGCGGTGCCGCCCTTGGCCAGGATCTGCTCCGCCGCTGCGGAGGCGTGGGGGTTGGCGGTGACTGCCATAAACTCGCTGGCGATGGCGGACTTGATCTCGGTGCGCCCGGTGGCGATTTCTGGCTGTGCTTCTGGCTGTACTTGCGGTTGCGTTGCCTGTTGGGCGCTCGCTGGTAGTGCAAGGAGATGCAAAGACAGCGCGGCGCTGGTAGCCAGCAGCCGAGGCTTGGATAGGACGTTGGAGCGTGAGAAAAAACGATTCACTGGGCGACCCGAAAGTATGTGGATCGCCCGAGTGTATCAGACTGGTAGGCCAGCTTGCGTTGGCGGATGCCGCTTAGCGGTTGTATTTCTCTTGCAGTGCCTTTTGCACGCCAGGCGGTACGAACTTGGTGACGTCACCGCCGAGGGAGGCGATTTCGCGTACCAGGGAAGAGGAGATGTAAGACAGGTGTTCCGCCGGTGTGAGGAACAGGCTCTCCATTTGTGGCGCCAGCTGACGGTTCATATTGGCCAGCTGAAACTCGTATTCAAAGTCGGAGACCGCGCGCAGGCCCCGCACCACACCGTGGGCGTCCAGCTGGCGCACCAGGTCGGCGAGCAGGATGTCGAAGCCAATCACTTCGATGTTGTCCAGGTGGGCCAGCTCCTGTTGGGCCAGCTCCACGCGCTCTTCCATGGTGAACAGGGGGTTTTTGCGGGTGCTGGCGGCAACAGCGACCACAACATGATCGAACAGGCGGCAGGCCCGCTCAACGAGGTCCATGTGACCATTGGTGATGGGGTCAAAAGTACCCGGGTAAACCACTTTTTTCATAAGCCAATTTGCCTTGCCGGCCAGAAGGGACGCGCATCTTAAACAATTTAGACGCGGCTCTCAAAATGTCGCGGTAAATTCGCCAGCAACTACATGAATAGTGGGAATTCACGCCTCGAATTTACGCGCAGCGTTCACACCCTATACAGACGCATAGATACCTGCCCGGCGCGCTTTTCTTTTTCCAGCTGCCAGCCCTCCGGTGCCGCAATCACCGTGTCTCGCGGGGACTCCACATACACCAGAGTGCCATCGCCGAGTCGTTGGCTCTGCACGAGCGCATTCAGGGTCGCTGCCCACAGGTCCCTGGCGAAAGGTGGGTCGACAAATACGACGTCGTAGGCCGGGCCGCCCTGGCTGGTGAACACCTCCGCGGCGCAGTTGTGCACCTCGCCCTCATCGGCTTGCAGCAGCTTCAGCTGCTCGCGCAGGGTACGCGCGGCGCCGCCGTCCAGTTCCACAAAGTCTACATGCGCTGCGCCGCGGCTCAGCGCTTCGAGTCCCAGTGCGCCGGAGCCGGCAAACAGGTCCAGGCAGCGTGCAGCGGGCAGGTGGAACTGCAGCCAGTTGAACAGGGTCTCGCGCAGGCGGTCTCCGGTTGGGCGCAGCCCTTCGATCGGCGCAAAAGCGACTTTGCGCCCGCGCCAGCGGCCGCCGATGATACGTAGCTGGCTCGGGGCCTGCGTGGCGGAAGACGGTTTACTCGGCCGTGGGCGGCGGTTTCTGGGCATCGGTTGTCCGGGGAAGTTGCTACAGCAGTAAATTAGACAGGGCCGCACTGTGTGCTAAACAGTCAGCGGTGCTAAGATTAGCGCCTTTCCGAGACCGGCTGCCAGTGGCAGTGACCTTCATCTATCTCCTTCGAAGAATTCGCACCCGATGATTTTTGATTTTCTGCGCAAAAAGAAGTCCGAGGACCAGGCCGCCGATGATACGGCAGCCCCCGCGGAGTCCCAGCACCCCCTTGCTGAAAAGGTCGCTGAAGACGTGGCCGAAGAAGCGGCCGGCGAGGCTGAATTCGTAATCCCGGAGAATCTGCAGGCGCCCGCTCCTTCCTCCGAAGAGGAGCAGCTTTCGACGGAAGAAGCACCGGAAGCGGGTTTCGACCCGGCCGCCGAGGTGGCGCAGGACATGCCAGAGCCCGCCGCTACTCCGGCACCGGTCGTAGCAGACGAGCACCTTTCCACCGAAGAAGCCCCGGAGTCCGGATTCGATCCAGCCATGGAAGTGGCGCAGGACGAGCCAGCGCCGGTACAGGAGCCGGTGCAGGAAAAGCCCAAGAAAGAGGGTTTCTTTGCCCGTATTCGCCGCGGCCTGTCGCGCACCAGCAGCCAGTTTGCCGAAGGGATGGGCAACCTGTTCCTGGGCGCCAAGGAAATCGACGAAGACCTGATGGAGGAGCTGGAAACCCAGCTTCTCATGGCAGATGTGGGTGTAGATGCCACCACCGAGATTATCGACCGCCTCACCGAGCGGGTTTCCCGACGCGAACTGTCTAATGGCGAGGCGTTGTACAAAGCGCTGCAGGAAGAGCTGGCCGGCTTGCTGGACAAGGTCGAAGCGCCGCTGGTGATCGACCAGAGTAAAAAGCCGTTTGTGATTCTGGTGGTTGGCGTGAATGGCGTCGGCAAGACCACCACCATCGGCAAGTTGGCCCACCGCTACCTGAACGAAGGCCAGTCGGTGATGCTCGCCGCCGGTGATACCTTCCGGGCCGCCGCTGTGGAACAGCTGCAAGTTTGGGGACAGCGTCACAATGTGCCGGTTGTGGCCCAGCATACTGGCGCGGATAGTGCCTCTGTGATCTTTGATGCGATACAGTCTGCCCAATCCCGCAATGTGGATGTGGTAATTGCGGATACCGCCGGGCGCCTGCACAACAAGTCGAATCTGATGGAAGAGCTTTCCAAGGTGCGCCGTGTCATGGGCAAACTCGACGGCGCCGCACCGCACGAGGTGCTGCTGGTACTGGATGCGGGCACCGGCCAGAACGCGCTGTCGCAGGCGGGGACCTTCAAGGATTCCGCGGGGGTCAGCGGCCTGGTACTCACCAAGCTCGATGGCACCGCCAAGGGCGGGGTGATTTTCGCGCTGGCACAGAAGCTGGGGATTCCGGTACGCTTTATCGGCGTGGGGGAGCAGGCAGAAGACCTGCAGCCATTTGTGGCAAAAGACTTTGTGGCGGCGCTGTTTAATCGCGCCCAGGGCTGATAGTCCGAATCTGCGAGAGACTTTTCGTTGGCTTGTGGAGCGAACTTGGATAGTTAGGTGGCGGCACTGCTACCGGGTACAACTTTCTGAGACACGCCGTGAACCCATCCCTGGGGGCTCTTCCGCGAGGTCCCTCTCGCGGAAGGTCTCAGAAAGTTGTACCCGGTATCAGTGCCTTCGCGCAAAGTGCGGTATGTTGTAAAAGAGTTGCCGCTACCGAAGTTAAAAACAACAAAAACGCGCTCATGATCCAGTTTGATAACGTTAACAAACGCTACGAGTCCGGCCAGGATGCGCTGGGGCGCGTCAGTCTGGAAATTGATCGCGCCGAGATGGTGTTCCTGACCGGCCACTCCGGCGCCGGCAAAAGTACCCTGCTCAAACTACTCACCGCCATCGAGCGCCCTACCCGAGGCAACATCATCGTCGGCGGGCAGAACCTAAACCGCCTGCGCAATAGCCAGATTCCCTACTACCGCCGCAACCTCGGCATCGTGTTCCAGAACCACCAGTTGCTGTTCGATCGCAGCGTGTTCGACAACGTCGCCCTGCCGCTGTCGGTTTCCGGATGCAGCCGCCGCGAAGTGGGCCGCCGCGTGCGCGCCGCGCTGGATAAGGTCGGCCTGCTGCACAAAGAGAAACAGAACCCTATTGTGCTCTCTGGCGGTGAACAACAGCGTGTGGGTATTGCCCGCGCAGTGGTGAACAAGCCCGCCCTGCTGGTGGCGGATGAACCCACTGGTAACCTGGACCCGAAACTGTCTGAGGAAATCATGGGACTGTTCCGACAGTTCAATGCGGTGGGCACCACCGTGCTGATCGCCAGCCACGACCTTGAATTGATTGCGCGCATGCGCCAGCGGGTGCTGACGCTGCAGCAAGGCCAGTTGATCTATGACGGATACCCGAGCCGTGAACCAGCGTACTAAGCCCTCTGCCAATCCGCCCGAACGCAGCCGCTCCGCGGGTGCGGTGACCGCGCGCACCGGTGTGGGCGACCGCTTCAGCAGCTGGACCAATCACCACCGGGAAATGTGGCGCGAGTCGTGGGCGCGTTTCTTTGCCTCACCCATGTCCAGCGGTATGACCGCACTGGTCATTGCCATTGCCCTGGCCCTGCCCGCAGCACTGCAGTTGGGACTTACTAACTTCCAGAAGGCCGTGGCTGGCTGGGATGGGCAGCCTCAGATTTCGGTATTCCTGCACAAGCGCGCCCGCGAGAACGCGGTGCAGTCGTTCGCCGACGACTTGCGTGGGGACCCACTGGTGGCGGGGGTGACGTATATCTCGCCGGAGCAGGCGTTGGCAGAATTCCAGCAGTCCTCCGGCCTTGGGGATGCGCTGCTCGGTATGGACAGCAATCCGTTGCCAGCCGTACTGCTGGTGCGCCCGCGCGGCTCTGATACGACCTCATTGGAGGCGTTGGCCACACGCTTGCGCGACAGCGCGATGACCGATTCCGTAGTGCTGGATATGGCCTGGGTGCAGCGCCTGGCGCAGCTCACTGAACTGGGGCAACGCATGAGCATGGGGCTGGCACTGTTGTTGGCGCTGGGGGTGTTGCTGGTGGTGGTGAACAGCATCCGCCTGCATATCGAAAATCGCCGGGATGAAATCCTGGTGGTGAAGCTGGTGGGCGCCACGGATGCGTTTGTGCGCCGCCCCTTCCTTTACACGGGTCTGGTCTACGGCTTGGTTGGCGGTCTGATTGCCTGGTTGCTGGTGAGCGGTGGGGTATGGCTACTGGCGGGCCCGATTAGCGGGCTGGCAAACCTCTACGGCAGTGGCTTTCGCCTCGATGGCCCCGGGTTTACCTATCTGGTTGGGCTGGCCGGCGGCGCCGCGCTGCTCGGGCTTACGGGGGCCTGGTTGGCGGTGGCGCGACATATTTCCGCGATTCAGCCGCGCTAACGCCCGATCCGCACCGCCATTTACATCATTTCATCGGCCTTTAGGGTCGCTTGACCGCGCGGTCTGCAAAGATTGGTAAAGCGCGGGCGCGCCCCGGAACTTCTGCTGTGGATAACTGCTCTAATCTCCCGTATTTCAAGGGCTGGCGCGCGGTGCCAGCCGTCTCCATACGGGGTTCCATTTCCCGTTGCGAGTGCTACACTGTGGCCGACTTTGCTCTCTTGGTGCCGCTTAAAGACTGAACAGTCCAGGGCCGAGCGGAGCAGCCGCCGCAAACTACTGGTCCCGGTAAGAAACAGTCCGGGCAGCAAGTGCCAAGCGGGGCAATAAGCGATACGAGGAGAATCCTGAATGGGAACCAGTTTACAGCCGATTCACACACTGTCACCGGGCGCCAATCTAAACGCCTACATCCAGACAGTCAGCGGCTTTGAGGTACTCTCCGCCGAGGAAGAAAAGAAACTCGCGGAAGACCTCTACTACCACGAAAATCTCGAGGCAGCCCGTCAGTTGGTTATGTCTCACCTGCGCTTTGTTGTGCACATCGCCAAATCTTACTCCGGTTACGGCCTGAACCAGGGTGACTTGATTCAGGAAGGTAACGTGGGCCTGATGAAGGCGGTGAAGCGTTTTAACCCGGAAAAGGGTGTGCGTCTGGTGTCCTTTGCGGTGCACTGGATCAAGGCGGAGATTCACGAGTTCATTCTGCGTAACTGGCGCATCGTTAAGATTGCGACCACCAAGGCGCAGCGCAAGCTGTTCTTCAACCTGCGTGGCCAGAAGAAGAAGCTGGCGTGGCTGACTAACGACGAAGCCAAGCGCGTGGCGCAAGAGCTGAATGTCGATGTGCAGCATGTACACGATATGGAAGGCCGTCTGGCGGCGCATGATGCGGCGTTTGATGCGGGCGTGGATGACGACGAAGATTCCGCGTGGCAAGCTCCGGCGCACTACCTGGAAGACCGCCGTTACGATCCGGCCACCATGCTGGAGCACGATAACTGGCAGGAAACCAGCGTAAACAACCTGACTGCTGCGATGGATCAGCTGGACGACCGCAGCCGCGACATCATCGAAGCGCGCTGGTTGAGTGAATCCAAGGCCACCTTGCATGAGCTGGCCGACAAATACGGTGTTTCTGCTGAGCGTATTCGCCAGCTTGAAAAGAACGCCATGAAAAAAGTCCGGGTGGCGATGGAAGCGTAACCACGCACCGACCCAACCGGATGGAAGAACCGCGCCATTGGCGCGGTTTTTTCGTATATGGCCTCCCGGCTATAGTGGTATCCGCTTTTGTTCAGACCTAGTGGCGGAGAGGTACCGGGTGTCTGTTTTCGGAACCGCTGTGAACCCATCCCTGGGCGCTGCGTCGGCGACGTCCCTGTCGCCGACGCTTCCGAAAACAGACACCCGGCACCTCCCCTTCAATTTTGACTCGGTACTCCGTAAGCCAGATCGAAAGGAATAAAGATGGCTAAATTGTATTTATTGCTGGCCGCATTTTTTGGTGGCACCGGCGTTATGCTCGGCGCTTTTGGCGCTCATGGACTGCGTGACAAGGTCGCGGAAAATCTGTTGGAAGCCTACAAAACCGGCGTGCATTATCAGATGATTCACGCGCTGGCACTTATAGCCGTGGCTATATTGATCCAGCAAATTGGTGCAAAAACCTCGCTGATTGTGAGCGGCGCGCTTTTCGCGGTTGGCATTTTATTATTCTCAGGCAGCCTTTACGGCCTGACCTTTGGTGGGCCGAGAATCCTCGGACCAATCACCCCACTTGGTGGCACATTGATGATCGGAGGCTGGGTAGCCCTGTTTGTCGCCGCCCTAGGTTATACGAAGTAAAAAACTACGAGTCGAAGGCCAAGGGCCGGGGATGCGTTTTCAGAAGCGTCGGCGACAGGACGTCGCCGCCGCAGCGCCCATGGATGGGTTCACAGCGGTTCTGAAAACGCATCCCCGGTGCTTGGCCGCCACAGCACCAGCGACGAAGCACCCAAGGTCGGTGCTCCGAGCTAAGAGGTAAAAATGCAAGAAGAGCCAAACAACGAACAAGCGGGTGAGGAAGAAGAATTTCCCTACCGCACCGAGTTCAAAAAGAAATCCATCCGTAGCTACGTGATCCGCGGCGGGCGTATGACCGAAGGTCAGCGCAACGCGTTTGATAACTACTGGGGCACGTTTGGACTGTCCCTTTACGATGGCGCGATCAATCCGGCAGAAGTCTTCGGTGGCGCGGCCCCTGTGGTATTGGAAATCGGTTTCGGCATGGGCGATTCCCTGCTGGAAATGACCAAGGCCGAGCAGGATAAAAACTTTATTGGCATCGAAGTGCACCCACCGGGTGTCGGTCGTCTGATTAACAATGCCGGCAAGGAAGAAGTAAAAAACCTGCGCGTGTATATGGCAGATGCCATCGACGTGCTGAACGACTGTATTCCCGACGCCAGCCTGGATCGTTTCCAGTTGTACTTCCCCGATCCGTGGCACAAGAAAAAGCACAACAAGCGCCGTATCGTGCAGCCCGAGTTCGTGAAACTGCTGTGCAGCAAATTGAAGCCCGGCGCGCTGATGCACATGGCCACCGACTGGGAAAACTACGCCGAGCAAATGCTCGAAGTACTTGAAGCCGAGGACATGCTGGAGAATACCGCCGGTAAAGGGCAATACTCCCCGCGCCCGGAATTCCGTCCGCAGACCAAATTCGAGCGTCGCGGTGAGCGCCTTGGCCACGGCGTGTGGGACCTGCTGTACAAAAGAAAATAAGCCGACAACATAGCGAGCCGCGCTGGAAATGGGCCGCGGTTCGCTGTGCTATCTTGTGACTACCGGTAAATGGATGCTCCGGAGCAACAATGACAACAAGCCCCACCCTCGCCCGCAAACTCCTACCTAAGCTGCTTCTGGGCAGTGCCCTGCTCCTTTCTAGCGGCCAGGCCGTGTCCGATGGGGAAGGTACTCTCAATCTCTACCTCAACGGCGGCTATTACTGGTTTGATGACCAGCGCCTCGATGGCACACCTTACTTCGGTTTTGAGCTGGAAGATCGCGCCGGCGGCGGTATCGGCTTTGGCTACAACGTTACCGATCGCTGGGCTCTTGAAGGTGTGTATAACTACTTCAGCGTCAACGTGCAGGACACGTTTGAGGATGTCGAGGTACAGAATTACCACGTCGATCTGCTGTATCAATTCGCTGGCCGCTTTTGTGGCAATTACGACTGGCAGCCCTATGTGGTGGCGGGTATTGGCGAGTTGCGCATCGATGAAGACACCTACGGCTACCCGTTTGACTGGCACCGTCGTCAGACCATGGTCAACTTTGGTATGGGCGTGAAGTACCGCCTGCACCCACGCTGGCAAGTGCGCGGCGATGCGCGCGGTTTCCAGGGAGTGGAAGAAAGTGGCCTCGACGCCTATGTGAGTATGTCGATCGGCTACCAGTGGGGTGAGGACCCGGTGGCGATTTACGATCGCGATGGTGACGGTGTGTATGACGACGCCGACGAATGCCCACAGACACCGCCTGGTATTGATGTGGACTTTCGCGGCTGCCCTATCGACACCGACGGCGATGGCATACCGGACTATCTCGACCTCTGCCCGAATACGCCCATGGGCATGGCGGTCAATGAAGATGGCTGCCCGCGGGAAGGCTACGACCCCTACGAAATGTCGAAATAGCCGCGCAGGGATCGTATCGGGGCAGCGTGTTAACTAGCGGAGCGCGCTGCCTCCAGTGCCTCGGATACTTCCAGCCACTCCATTTCCAGTTCATCCAGGCTTTCCCGCGCCTCTCCCTGCGCTTTGGTCAGCTGGGTAATTTCATCCTGGCGGCCACCGCTGTAGAGATCTTCATCCGCGAGCTTCTCTTCCAGCCGTTGCACTTCCTTTTCCGCCTTGGCCATCTTCTGCTCGATACTTTTGAGCTTGTTGGTCAACGGCTTGAGTTGCTCGCGCAGGGCCGCGGCCGCGCGACGCTGGGCTTTCTTGTCCTCAACAGGCTTGCCGTCCGCACTGGCTGTGTCATTTCCAGACTGGCGTTTTTCTTCGCGCTTGAACGCCAGTAACCACTGCTTGTAATCATCCAGGTCGCCGTCGAAAGGCTCGGCGCGGCCGTCTGCCACCAGAATAAATTCGTCGGTGGTGTTCGCCAGCAGGTGGCGATCGTGCGATACCAGGATTACCGCACCGGGGAATTCTGCCAGCGCGAGCGTCAGTGCGTGGCGCATTTCCAGGTCCAGGTGGTTGGTCGGTTCGTCCAGCAGCAACAGGTTGGGTTTCTGCCACGCCAGCAGCGCCAGCGCCACGCGGGCTTTTTCGCCGCCGGAAAAACCGCCCACCGGTTCGAATACCCGGTCACCGATAAAACCGTAGCCACCCAAAAAGTCGCGCAGCTCCTGTTCGCTGGCGCCCGGCGACAGCCGCTGTACGTGCAGTATGGGTGAGGCTTTGGGATCCAGCGCTTCAAGCTGGTGCTGGGCAAAGTAACCAATCTTCAGGTGCTCGCCGCACTGGCGTTCGCCACCGATCAGCGGCAACTCGCCGGCGAGGGTTTTGATCAGCGAGGATTTACCGGCGCCGTTGGGGCCCAACAGGCCGATGCGACGACCGGGCTGAATGCCCATTTCCACCCGCGGCAAAATGGTTTTGCCTGGGTAACCGATTTCTGCCTCGCGTAGATCCACCAGCGGATTTGAGACTTTTTCGGATGCCGGCAGGCGGAAGCGGAATGGCGAGTCCACATGTGCCGGGGCGATCTCGGCCATGCGGTCCAGTGCCTTCAGGCGGCTCTGCGCCTGCTTAGCTTTGGTCGCTTTTGCGCGGAAGCGGCGCACGAAATCTTCCATATGCGCGCGCTGGGCCTGCTGCTTCTCGTACTGAATCTGTTGCTGTGCCAGACGCTCGGCGCGGGCCCGCTCAAATGCGGTGTAGTTACCACTGTAGAGCACCAGATCCTGCTGTTCGAAACTGATAATGCCGTCCACCACCGCGTCCAGGAAATCCCGGTCATGCGAGATGATTAGCAGGGTGCCCGGGAAGCGCTGCAGCCACTGTTCCAGCCACAGGGTGGCATCCAGGTCCAAGTGGTTGGTGGGTTCGTCGAGCAGCAACAGATCAGCGGGACTCATGAGTGCGCGCGCCAGGTTCAAGCGAATACGCCAGCCACCGGAGAAGCTCTTCACCGGGCGCTGCTGATCGGCGTGGGAGAAGCCCAGGCCGTCCAGCAACTGTGCGGCGCGCGCAGGGCCCGAGTAGCCGTCGATTGCGGCCATACGCTCGTGCAGCTCGCCAATGCGCTTGCCGTCGCTGCCATCGGCCTCTGCCGCTTCCAGCTCCTGTTGCAGCGCGCGCAGGCGGTGGTCGCCATCCAGCGCATAGTCGAGGGCGCTGCGGTCGCTGGCCGACACCTCCTGGGCCATATGTGCAATTTCCCAGCCCGTCGGGACTTCGACACTGCCCGCGTCGCTCTCCTGCTGCTTCAGCAACATCTTGAACAGGGTGGACTTACCACAGCCGTTGGCACCGATGATGCCCACCTTGTGCCCGGGAAAGATGCGGCAGCTGGCGTCGTTGAGCAGGTCGCGCCCGCCCACTTGCAGCGACACCCCTTGCAGATTGATCAATGGAAACCTCTTTGATTTCGCGCGATATTGACTAGGCTATCCCCATAACAATGTCGTCGCATAACAATTTCGCCGGGATTCTATCGTGACAGAAACCGCACCTCCATCACCGTCGCACTCTCCGTCCAATTCGCCGTTGCAGAACCCCCTATGGGATTTCAGTCTCGAGTTTTATCGCCAGCCGTCGGTGGCCGACTTCCTGCTGGAGTGTCAGGACAGCAAAGGGGCGGACGTGTGTCTGCTGTTGTGGGCCAGTTACACCTGTGCCTGTGGTCGCCAACTGAGTGACGAGAGCTGGCGAGTGGCGGATCGGGGGTTGGCGCCGCGGCGCCGCATGATCAGTACCGTGCGCAACCTACGTCGTTTTGTAGGGCGTATTAACAAGCAGAGTCGGCTTTATGACTGGTGCAAGCGCAATGAGATTCGTATGGAGCAGCGCCAGTTGGCTGCGCTGTGGAAGCTGAATGGAGAAACCTGGCCGGAGACGCGCTCACCGCTGGCGCTGGCCGGGGAACAGTATGGTCTGATGCAAAAAGATCAGGCCCGCTGGGCGGGCCTGATCGATGCCTATAGCTCTCAAGATGCCTATAACGCTAGCACGAATGCAGCAGGCTCAGGCTTGGGCAATGAAGGAGCTGGTGATCGCACAAATTAGCTCTTGTGCTTGTGCTCCTCGGGGCCGTAGTGCGGGTTTTCCTCAGTAGAAAACAGGCTTTTGGCCGGCGTGCTTGGCGTGATGCTCGGGGTTACCGGGGTTGCAGCTGCAGTGCTGGACTCGGGCACCATTGGTTTTGGTTCTGAAGTCTTACCCATTACCGGTGCCGGTGATTCGCTTACCGGGGCGGCTGCGGGCGCGGCGGCTGGCGCTGGCTGAGCGGCCGGTTTTGCGGCGGCGCCGTTAGATTTGTCTGCTACTGGCTTTTCTGCCGGCTTCTTTGGTGCGGCCTTTTTGGCTGCGGGTTTGGCTGCCGGCTTAGCTGCAGGTTTTGCGGCGACTTTCTTGGTTGCGGCTTTCTTCGGTGCAGCTTTTTTGGGGGCTGCTTTTTTCGCTGCCGGTTTTGCCACGGCCTTCTTGGCAGCTGCCTTCTTCGGTGCCGCTTTCTTGGTCGGAGCTTTCTTCACAGCAGCTTTCTTGGTTGCCGCCTTCTTTGCAGTGGCCTTTTTGGCCGCAGGTTTTTTCGCGGCAGCTTTCTTTGCAGCTGCCGGCTTGCTTGCGGTCGCCTTCTTGGCTGCCGCTTTTTTCTTTTTCGGTTTGCTGGCGGCCTGTACTTTTTTGGCTGCGGCATCACCGGCTTTCTTCACAGCTTTTGCGGTCTTGTCAGACAGCTTGGCAGCTGCGGTGGCGGCCTTGGTGCCAGTCAGCGCTACAGTGGCTTCCTTGGCAACTTTTTCTACCTTGGCCAGCGCAGACTTGGCGGCATCGGCTTTCTTCTTGGCGGACGCTTTGGCGGCCGGAGTTTTTGCCTTGGTGCCGGCGGCGCGGGCAGCTGCAACTTTGGCTTTTGCCTTGGCTACCTGAGCCTTGGCCTTGTCGGCATCTTTAGTCGCTTTCTTCAGGGCCTTATCGGCATCGGCCACTTCCTTGGCTCGTGCTTTTTCAATTTGGGTGGCGATCTTGGCGATCTGTTTTTCAAGAGCGTCAATGGAAACAGCGGCTTTGCGTTTGGCGGCCATGATTCAATATCCTGCGGTTGGAACGGGTTGTGAAAATCGTTATTAAAGGGAGCCTCGATTACTTACTCCAAGATATCTCCAAGACATCCCCCAAAATATCTCGGTGTTGACAGAACCACCTCTCTGTCAGAGAAAAAGGTCGAGGTCTAACGCTGATAATAGCGCTGTTATTTGCTTCGTGCATCCCTGCAGCCCGCAGGATTTTTTAACTTTTTAATAACTGCGGCATAAGGCTTTCAATTTTCTCGTATAGCCTCCGCCAAAATTGCTTGTGTCAGCAAAATGAAACAACTGCGAAGAATGGCTGTCCGATGCAGCGAATGCGATAAGAGTATGCCGGTGTGCAGGTCGTTCGCGCATGGGTTAGACTTGCCATTCGCTGCGGTCCGGCTTGCGATACTGTGATCTGCCGCACAATGCACCTGGATGTCAGGGTGTACAACAGCGGCATAGGCAGGGAATACAGGACCTGCTCGATTAATACCGGTGCTCGCCATCGCTATTTACAATGTTTCACGGAAATAAAGAGACAACTCTCATGAATAAAACTTCTTTGGCTGCTGCGATTGCTTTGGGTATTGCACTGGTCGGTTGTAACAAGCAGGAGTCTGCCGGTACTGCAGACGTCAAACTGGAAACCCAGGAGCAGAAGGTCAGCTATATCATCGCCGAAGATATGGCTAACCGCCTCAAGAGCCAGGAAGTCGCTCTGGACCCGTCAATTGTTGCCATGGCACTGCAAGACGTCGCTAGCGGTCGCGAGTCCCGCCTGAGCCAGGAAGAAAAGCAAAAAGTGATCCAGGTATTCCAGGAGAACATGCAGGCCAAGCAAAAAGAGCTGATGGAGAAGCAGGAATCTGACTTCAAAGCGTCGGCGGATAAGAACCTGGAAGAAGGTAAGAAGTTCCTGGAAGAAAACGCCAAGAAAGACGGCGTGCAGACCACCGATTCCGGCCTGCAGTACAAGGTGATTACCGAAGGTACCGGACCGAGCCCAAGCGAAACCAGCGTTGTTGAAGTGGACTACAAGGGCACGCTGATTGATGGCACCGAGTTCGACAGCTCCTACAAGAACGGCAAGCCGGTTCAGTTCCCGGTGAACGGCGTGATCAAGGGTTGGACCGAAGCGCTGCAGCTGATGAAGCAGGGCGCGAAATGGGAACTCTACATTCCCTCTGAGCTGGCCTATGGTCCCGGTGGTGCCGGCGGTCTGATCGGCCCGAATGCGACCCTGATTTTTGAAGTGGAGCTGCACAAGGCCGACGCCAACAGTGACGAGGCTGCTGCAGAGAAAGAAGCGGTTGAGGAAGATCAGGGAACCGAGTAATCGCACATCGGTTACCAAGTTGCGCGGTTGCGCACTGATCAAAAAAGGGGCCTACAGGCCCCTTTTTTATTGCTGACGCATTTTGGTGCGTAGAGCTATTTCACGTGTTGGTGCACGCGAGATAGTGTGATCAAGCCAGCTGGTTTTTGTGCGCGGTGTGCAGGGTATCGATCATGCGGTCTTCCGCAGCAAAACGGGTCTCCAGCGCGACGCCCAGCTCCGACAGATCCTGCACCAGCGCGCTGAGGTCATCGGTTTCCTGGTACTTGTCGTTGAAGTCGACAGCGACATCGGTGGTGCCATCAATCTCCCGGTACAGGGCTTTGGCCTGTTGTAACCCTTCGGTGTCACCAAAGGCCTGGCCTTCCTGGATTAACTGATCGTAGACCTCAAAGTGGCCGGCCGACACATAGTCCACCAGCTGCTGACACAGGGTGCGGACACTGGTCTCCGCGGCCTTGTCGCCATCGGAAAACTCCTTGTGATCCGACAGCTGGCAAAAGCTCACCAGCAGCGCCTGACGGGATTGTAGCCAGCGGTCAATAATCTGGCTGACGCCGCCCCAGCGCTCTTGCGCGTTCTTACAGTTCTCCAACATCTCCAAGTTTCCTTTTGTGTCTTTTACAACTGCTCATACGAATGTAGAAGCTTCTCCCGCCGTGGGCAAGGTGGGCGCCGTAAAAAATCTGGAACGGGACAGGCGTCTGTTTTCTGCTAGGCCGAGATGAGAACTGGTAACAGCAATGCGGTCAGTGCGCCGCACAAACCCATGGCCAGTGCAGAAAAGGCACCACACAGGGCGCTGATCTCCAGCGCGCGCACGGTGCCGATGGCGTGGGCATTAATGCCGAGGGTGAAACCGGTAACCCGCTCGTCGTGCATGCCTAACAGGCGCATAAGGGAGGGGCCAAGCACCGCACCGACTATTCCGGTAAAGGCCACCACGCCCGCAGCGAGGCTGTGGATTCCGTTCATCTGCTCGGTGAGTGCCAGCGCTACGGGCGTGGTCACGGATTTGGTGGCCAGCGCGACCAGTACTGTGTGACTGCCACCGAGCAGCAGCGCAATGACCACCGCCACCAGCGGCGCGAGCACGGCGCCCACTAGCAGCCCAAGCATCAGCGGCCAACCCGCACGCCGCACCATGGCCAGGTTTTGTTTGAGGGGAATGGCGAGGGCGACTACCGCCGGGCCCAGTAGCAGATACAGCAATCCGCTGCCCTGCTGGTAGCCGGCAAAGTCCACGCCGAGCAGCAATAGCCCCGCAAACACCAGCAGGCTCCCGCCCACCACCGGGTGCAAGATTGGCGTACCGGTGCGTCGATAGATTTTGAGTGCCAGCCAAAAGCCCGCGATGTTCAGCGGCAGTATGACCAGCGGGTGGGTGGCGGATAGCGGCTGCAGAAAACCGCTAGCAACCTGCTCCAGTTGGGCCAGCCACTGTAACCACAGGTTGTGCATTTCACTGCCCATGCTTACCTCGCCGGCGGGTGCGTCGCTGAATCAGATGGTTTAGCAGCAGTGCAGTGAGTGTCAGGCTGATCAGTGTGCCGATCACCATCGCGGCGATCAGTGCAAACCAGTCGCCGCCGGAGAGGTCGCGCAGAAAATAGATGCCTACAGTGGCAGGTAGGAAAATCAGTACCAGCAAGCGCAGTATCTGTTCGGCGACCATGCCCAGGCCATAGGGCACGCGCCCGTACAGCATCAGTGCTAGTAGCAACAGCAGCATTCCCAGTACCGGACCGGGCACCGATAGCGACAAGCTTGCGGCCAGCGCGCGACCGGCGAAGTCAAACGTCAGCAGTAGTCCCGCGCCCAGCAACCAGTGCAGTGCTTTGCCGGGCCACGATTTCGATTTGGGGGGCATGGTGAAGGTTCAATTAGCCCTTGCGGAACGCCTGCCACAGGCCAAACAGGATCAGGCCCACAAAGCCCACCGCCGCCCAGCCGGGAATGGACAGCCCGAGAAAGGTCCAGTGCACCTCGGCGCAGTTGCCGTCGCCGGTCAGCAGGGTTTTGATCACTTCAGCCATGGGGAACACTTCCACCATGTAGCTGATGCCTGGGCCACACGCCGGCACTTCATCTTCCGGCAGGCTCTGCAGCCACAGTTGGCGGCCGGAGAAGTAGAGGCCGCCCAGTGCCCACAGGGAGACGACGAATCCGTAAATGCGGCGGCCGATGCTGGAAGGGTTGTGCAGGAAGGCAATCAGCGAAGTGATGCCGACACCGAGGAACATTACCCGCTGGGTAATACACAGTGGGCAGGGTTCGAGGCCCATTGCGTATTCCATATAGAAGGCCACACCGAGTACGAAGATCACGGCGAGGAACATCAGTAAAAACGTGGTGCGCGGGCTTGGCAGGGTCATGGTGTCTTCCGGAATTTATTCGCTAATTTGTTGGCGGAAACGTTCGGCCTGTTGGCTCAGGTCGGCAAACAGCTGTTGAAACTCCTGCTCCAGTGCGCGGCGATCGCGCTCCAGCAGGGGCAGCATGTCAACCAGGGGTTGCGGGCGTCGCAGACGCTGACCGACCCGTTCGAGGGTGCGTTGAATCACGTCGACCTCGCGGTAGCCGGGGAGCAGTTTAAATTGCTCGGCGCGCTGAATAAACGTTTGTGCGTTTTCCGGGATCCACTGCTGGCGCTCGCGGAAGTTGGACCAGCATTCTTGGGAAAAGGTTTCCAGGGGGTGGGGATGCCACTGCTCCCAGCTGTTGGCGAGCAGGTGGTCGAACCAGATATCCAGCGCGATGCCGCCCAGGCGTCGCCACTCGGGGCCGAGGCGCGTGAGCGCGCTCAGGAAGGCGGGGTGCTGGTCGCTCAGCAGGTCGATGCGCCGGTGCAGGCGCATGCCGTCTTCAATGGATTGCGGCCGCGCGCCGGTGAGCGGGCCTTTGACAAAGTCCCCGAGTAAACCGCCCAGTTGCCAGTCCGGATCCGGGCCGGAGAGCAGCAGGTGGGCGAGGTAATTCATCGGTGCTCAGAGGTCTTTGTGGCAGAACACATACTGGGCATAGTACTTGCCGAGGAAGTCTTCGAAGGTCCCGGTGTCGGCGTCTTCCACGGCTTTTTGTTTCTGTCGCGACTCTCCTGCCAGGCGTTCGAACTCGGACTGCTCTTCCTCGCTCAGTGGGCGGTCGATGAAATACTCGCGGTGCTGTTCGGCTTTGTCCTTTGCCCACTGGAAGAAGGTCTGCCCGTGTTCGTGCATCTCCGCCAGCATGTGCGCGGCCGGGGTGAGGGTCTTGCCGCTAATCTTGTCGCGCTGTACGTCCACCGCGCGCTCGTAATCTTCGCTCTGCCAGGCGCTGTCCAGCAGTTCCGCCAGCGGCGTAATCTGGTCGAGTAGCTCGTTGGCCCAGTCGGTCAGCTTGCGCTCGCTGCCGTTGTGGATAAGTTGCACTTGCGGGTCGCGGCCCTGGTAAACGATGCGCGACAGGTTTTCCTGTACCGCCCGGTAGTCGGCTTCGTCGGTCTGCGGGCTGTCGCTCAGCAGGCAGTGCAGCAGGAACGCATCGAGGAAGCGCATTTGCGGTGCTTCGATGCCCAGCGGCACAAACGGGTTCAGGTCCAGACAGCGCACTTCAATGTATTCCACCCCGCGCGCGTCCAGTGCCGAGAGTGCAGTCTCGCCCATGCCGGCAGGGTTTTTCGGGCGGATCGGTGAGTAGAACTCATTTTCGATTTGCAGCAGGCCGGTGGAGAGCTGCTGGTAGTGGCCCTCGGCATTCTTGACCCCCAGCTCGTGGTAGGCCGGATAGGGTTTGGAGATGGCGGCACACAGGGTGGACAGGTAGCTCGGCAGATCGTTGTAACAGACGATCAGGGACTTCTGCGCGTCGCTGGTGTAACCCAGGTCGCCCATGCGCAGGGAAGTTGAGTTCGGTGCGTACAGGCTGCGACCGTCGCCGTCGAAGGGCTGCAGCTTGTGCTCGCGATCCTGCACGAAGGTGCCGCACACCGCCGGCGCCGCGCCAAACAGGTGGATCAGCAGCCAATAGTGGCGGCGGAAGTTGCGGATCAGGTCGAAGTAGCGGCGGGTCTTAAAATCCTGCAGTGACTCACTGCTGTTTTCTCTGGCCTGTAACCACTGCCAGAAGGTATCCGGCAGGGAAAAGTTGTAATGGATACCGGCGATGGTCTGCATGGCGCGGCCGTAGCGCAGGCCCAGCCCAAGGCGGTAAATGGTTTTCATGGTGCCGCTGTAGGAGCTGCCATAGCGCGCGACTGGAATATCTTCGTCGCGGCCAATACGACCGGGCATGCTGTTGACCCACAGGCGCTCGTCGCCGATCTGGCTGTAGGTGAAACGGTGGATCTGGTCGAGTTTTTCCAGAGCCTGTTCGGGCGTGGCGACCGGCGGTGTAATAAATTCCAGCAGCGCTTCAGAGAAATCGGTGGTGATGCACTCGTGGCTGAGTGCGGAGCCGAGCCCTTGCGGGTGGTCTGTCTGTGCCAGCTCGCCTTCCGGGGTGACCCGCAGGCCTTCCTTTTCAATACCGCGGCGAATGCCCTTGAGCAGGTCTAAGCCTTCCGGCTTGGCCAGTTCGGCCAGATTGAACGTGGGCAAGGGTATCTCCTGTGGGCTGCCGGCTGCATACCAAGTGCGCTTACTGTGACGCGCGGATGAATCCGCCAAACGGCGTCCGGCTTAAATGGGGGCATCCCCGGTGATCTCAAGCGGCAAACCCGAGGCATTCTCTTCGGTGCTCGCCTGGCGGGGTATTTCAGAGCGCTGGATCAGGCCTGTCCGGCAACAGGTTCGGAGGGCGACTCGCTGCTTTCCAGAGTAGTCGCGGCGTCCACTGCGGAGTCCGCAGCTTCTGTTGCTTCGTCACTTGTCGGTGCTGTTTGAGTATTGGCATTGACGTCGGCCTCAAGAGGCGCTTCGCTGAGCGCGTCCTCAGGTACAACCGGATGGCGCTTGGTGTCCAGCTTGCATTCCAGCAGCTCGATGCGCAGGGAAACGTCGCGGGTGTTGGCCTCGAACATCTGATTGATGGCGACGTCCTTATGTTCGGTGCGGAACAGCTTGGTGTGCTCGCGGCCGTCAATCCAATCGTTGCCTTTACTTAAAAACTGCTGGTGCTGATTGGTCAGCACATAGACATGACTCATGCGGTGGGGTAACTCTGCTCAGACGTTGGAGCCAGTGTAGCGGTGCGCGGGGGGAGGCTCAAGGACTGGTGAAGGAGATCCGTACCCGGTAGCGCCACCGCTACCGGGACAGGTTCGATATAGGGTCGTTAAAGGCAGAATCGACAGGATCTACAACGGCTTAAGCGGGTAATGCTCCGGGTAGGGCAGGCGCGCGGCACCGCTATCTACCGCAGCCTTGGCCACCGCTGCGGCCACTTCCGGCAGCAGGCGGGGGTCGGTAGGTTTCGGCAAGATGTAGGAGGGGCCGAATGCCATTTCCACACCACCGTAGCCCGCGCGCACCTCTTCCGGCACTTCTTCCCGCGCCAGCTTGCGGATTGCCTCGATGGCCGCGAGTTTCATGTGCTCGTTGATACTGGTAGCGCGCACGTCCAGTGCACCGCGGAAGATAAACGGGAAGCACAGGACGTTGTTTACCTGGTTCGGGTAGTCCGAGCGGCCGGTGGCCATGATCAGGTCGTCGCGGGTTGCGTGCGCCAGCTCCGGGGCGATTTCCGGATTGGGGTTGGAGCAGGCAAACACCACCGGCTTGTCGGCCATGTGCGCCAGCTGATCCGCAGACAGCAGGTCTGGGCCGGACACGCCGAGGAATACATCGGCACCCTCAATGGCGTCATCCAGGGTGCGCATTTCGGTATCCCGTGCCCACTCACCCTTGTAGGCGTTGATATCACTGCGTCCGGAGTGAATAACCCCGCGGCTGTCGAGCATAGTGATCTGCTCTTTTTTGGCACCCGCGCACAACAGTAGCTTGCAGCAGGCAGTGGCGGCGGCGCCGGCGCCCAAACACACGATGCGCGCGTCTTCGATGTTTTTCCCCTGGATTTCCAGTGCGTTCAACATGCCGGCAACGGTCACAATCGCGGTGCCGTGCTGATCGTCGTGGAAAATGGGTACCGAACAGCGCTGGATCAGTGCCTCTTCGATCTGGAAGCACTCCGGCGCCTTGATGTCTTCGAGGTTGATGCCGCCGAAGGTGTTGGCGATAGCCGCAACGGTTTCGATAAACCGCTCGGGGCTCGGTGCTTCCACTTCAATATCCACAGAATTGATATCCGCAAAACGTTTAAACAGCAGCGACTTGCCCTCCATCACCGGCTTGGAGGCCAGTGGGCCCAAGTTGCCGAGGCCGAGGATGGCGGTGCCGTTGGAGATGACCGCCACCAGGTTGCCCTTGCCGGTATAGCGGTAGGCGGCTTCCGGATCTTTGGCGATTTCGCGCACCGGCTCCGCTACTCCCGGGCTGTAGGCGAGGGAGAGGTCTTCCTGGGTTTCTGCAGGTGTGGTGAGTTCCACCGATAATTTGCCCGGTGTCGGCAAGGCATGGTAATCGAGCGCTGCCTGGCGTAGAGAGTCGGTCATCAGGGTGTCATCTTCTTGTGCTTGAAAGCGCCCGGTATTCTGCAAGCGGGCGCGGGTTACCGCAGCTGTATTGATTTTATTGTGGGGCAGTTTGCGCGCCTATAGGGAATTTATTGGGATGACCATCCGTCCATAGTGGTCAAAACCGGACATTCCAAAATAGGTTTACTAATACTACCTCCAAAATTGGTTACAGATGAAATAGTTTTAATGATTTATGTGTATTCGCAGGATGAATATGCGTGGAGCATTTAGGCGGACTGCCGGGGGGTGCCGTTTCATTCTTCTGTCACAGGGTGACGCTAGGGTCGTGCAAAGGAACATTTCACGATCACGGTGTACACCATGTTGTTATCGCTTTTTAGCCGCCGCCTTTTCTGGACGCTCAGCCTGTGCTTGCTGCTCGGGTGCCAGCAGGATCAGTCGGATTCTGCTGAAGAATCTTTGGGAGCGATTGACGGGGTATCGGCCGCACTGCTACCGACGGTCGCGCTCGACCAGCGTCTGCCCGAGATGGGCACACACGAAGCCAATCCGGAAGCGCCAGTGCCACCCATGTGTTACACCAAGACCGAGGGTCGGCATAATCCCTGTTATGTGTGCCATCAGGTGTATCCGCGCAATCCCGAGCAGCCGCGTATGAATATGCTCGACGACGGCGGCATCCAGGGGAGCTACCTGTTTTCCGACGAGGGTTTGAAAAATCACTGGGCCAATCTGTTTGTCGACCGCAGTGAATGGCTCGCGCAGGTCAGTGATGAAGCCATTGTTGCCTATACCAATCAGGACAATTACCAGGCATTGCCAGCGCGATTGCAAAAACAGGGTTGGGAAGGCTTTGTACCGGATCTCGCCAATTTTGATTTGGCTGCCGCGGCTTTTGATAAACAAGGTTTTGCGCGCGATGGCAGTGGTTGGGTGGCTTTCAATTACAAGCCACTGCCCAGCACCTTCTGGCCCACCAACGGCAATACCGATGATGTAGCGATCCGCTTGCCAGAAAAATTCCGTCAGGTGGATGGCAAGTTCTCGCGTGCGGTCTATCAGCTCAATCTGGCGCTCGCCGAACTCAGTATCAAACAGCTGCCGCGTATGCGCATTCACCCCTCAGATGAGCAGCTGCACGGTCGTGACCTCGACGGCGATGGTCAACTGCGCGCCGAGACACAGTGGTTGGCACCGCAAAGCCATTTCTTTGGCGATGCAAAAGAGATTGCGGTACTTAACCAACAATTTCCCAAGGGCACGGAGTTTATTCACTCGGTGCGTTATGTCGGGGTGGATACGCAGGGCAACATCAGTGTGCCCCGGCGCATGAAAGAATTGCGTTATATGCAGAAGATTCGCGAACTGACTGCGTCGGATCTGGATAACCGCTACCGTACCGAACGCAAAGAAAAGGTATTGGGTGAGCTCCCCTACTATGTCGATCACGGCGACAAAGGCCGTGAAAACGGTATGGGCTGGTTGCTGACGGGATTTATTGAAGATTACCAAGGCGCATTGCGGCCACAGACGCGCGAGGAAATGCTGTTCTGCATGGGCTGCCACGCTGCGATCGGTACCACCATCGATCAGACGTTTGCGTTTTCACGCAAGGTGACAGGCCCGGAAGGATGGGGATATATCAATCTGCGCGGTATGACAGATGCGCCGAGCGTTAATCAGCACGAGGGTGAAATTCTCCAGTACTTAAAACGTGTAGGAGGAGGCAGTGAATTCCGGGAAAACCCCGAAATGCTGCAGCGCTGGTACAACAGCGATGGCAGTGTAAAGGAAGCTGCGGTGCAGGCTGCAGATGTGTATACGCTGATTACACCCTCTCGCGAACGCGCATTGGCGATGAATAAGGCTTACAGTCATATCGTGCGTCACCAAAGTTTCGTGCAGGGGCGCGATGCGACCTGGTTGCCTGCGAACAATGTCCACAGGCAAGTCGAAGACTCAACGCCGCCGCTCGATGCTGAGTACCGGTTCTTCGGCTGGGATATGCGCCTTGACTGGAGTGCAACACAAAACAGTGTTGCACATACAGAGCAGTAATTCTTTTTTCAGTAAGTGAATAGCAATAAATTTTTCGCGAAAAATTCATTCAAAAACCGATAGAGCATCATTATTGCCGTGGAAACTGTGCGCAAGCTCCAGCGTTCTGTTGGCGCTTTCTATTCAGTCTTATACGGGGGCAGACCATGCAATTGGGTGAATCACTTTTCAAGAAAAATATGTTGGCAATCGCCGTACTGGGCGCGCTGCTGGTGGGCGGTTGTGCCGACGATGGTTCTAACGGCTTGACCGGTACTGATGGCGTTGATGGTGTAGATGGCGCGGATGGAATTGACGGTGTCGACGGAAATGATGGCGTAGATGGTACTGACGGTAAAGATCTTACCGCTGTACCGGCATTGACTCGTGTTGCAACTCTGCCACTGGGCTCGGAAGTAACCGGCGTTTTTAAAACCGATAATGGCGAAGTGTTTTTTAACGTTCAGCACCCTTCGGACACCTTGCCGAACGGTTGGAATGACGCTGCGGTAGGTGCATGGACGGGCGTGGATATCGATAATCTTGATCCACGTCTGGAGTCACTGCCGGTACCCGCCTCCGATTCAGCTGAGGCGCAGATAGTACAGGTTGCCACCGGCGATTATCAGGTACTGGGCCGCAGTGGCGATACCTTCGCCGGCGCACTGCCATTTGGTTTTGGTGCCATCGTGAACGGTGCCGAAACAATGTCCCTGAAGCAATCTCAGAACCCAGATTTTAACGCGTTTATTCCCACCAATGCCGACGGCAGCGAAGGTATGCTGTATGTGGCTTGGGAAGATCGCCCCGGTGCGATGAACCGTGTCAGCCTGCAGCGCCAGGACGATGGTAGCTGGAATGTAACCGGCGCGGCCCACGTGGACTTCTCGGCCGTGAAAGGAACGTTGATTAACTGTTTCGGTAGTGTTTCTCCCTGGGGCACGCCGTTGACTTCCGAAGAAAACTACGAAGCGGAAAACGCGGTCAACTGGAACAACCCGAACTATTCCACTGGCTATCCGAACAATGCGGATATCGACCTGATTACTGACTACCTGGGTGGTGAATACCCGAACCCATACCGCTACGGTTACATCGTGGAAATCACCGAGCCTACGAGCGAAGCACCGGTTCCGGTGAAGTTGTTCACCTTGGGCCGTATGGCTCACGAAAATCCGGTGGTGATGCCAGATCGTAAAACCGTTTATCTCACCGACGATGGCAGCAGCAAGGGCTTCTTTAAATTTGTTGCCGATACGGTCGGTGACCTGGGTGCAGGCACACTGTATGCCGCCAAGGTGGTACAGGATGCGACGGCCGATCCTGCTAAGGCTGGTTTCGATATCAGCTGGATTGAGCTCGGTCATGCCAGTAATGCTGAACTGGAAAGCTGGATTGCCGAATACGATGGCATTGATCGCACCGACTATGTCGAGGGGGAAACCAGCTATATCTCCGATGCGGAAATTGCAGATTACGCTGCCGGCACCGCGGCCGACAGCCGCGCCGCCTTCCTCGAAACTCTGCGCACCGCCGAAGCCATGGGTGCTACCGTCGAGTTCAACAAGATGGAAGGGATCAATATCAACCTGAACGGTGCTGCGGACAACAGCATTCCGTACATGTATGTCGCCATGTCTTCTGTTGATCGCGCCATGTCCGACGGCGAAGGGGATATTCAGGTTGATGCCAATAAGTGTGGTGTGGTTTATCGCCTCGGTCTGCAGGCGGACTTCGACACGATTCGCATGGAACCTGTGGTTGTCGGTGGCGCTTACGATGGCGATGCAGAAAACCGTTGTGCCGTGGATGCCATTGCCAACCCGGACAATATCGAAGTGCTCGACGACGGTCGCGTTCTGATTGGCGAAGACACCAGCAACCACGTCAACAATGCCCTTTGGGTATACAACCCTCAGGGTGAATAAATCCTGGCGTGGGTAAAACGGATTATTGCCAGCAATAACCGCAGCTGATGACGCACGGTGATTCGCACCGTGCGTCATCCCCTTTTCATTTCTCGAACGATGGTCGTCACTTATGGCCGCCTGCTACACGCCGACAGAAAAAGCGCAGTTTCGTATTCTCACTTGGGCCTGCATTCTTAACGCCGCCATGTTCTTTATCGAAGCCGCCGCCGGCTGGTGGTTTTATTCCACGGCACTGCTGGCGGATTCTCTGGATATGTTTGCAGATGCCGCTGTGTACGGGCTCAGTTTGTATGCGGTTGGACGCGGTGTGCAGATGAAAGCGAAGGCCGCTGCCGTGCACGCCATACTGCATTTTTTTCTGGCTCTGGTGTTGGTGGCGGAAGCATTGCGCTTTACGTTGCTGAATACATTGCCGCAGGCTGGTGTTATGTCTGCTATCAGCGTGCTGGCGTTACTGGTGAATAGTACCTGCCTGATATTGCTGCACCGCTACCGTAGTGACGATATCAATCTGCGGGCCAGCTGGTTATGTTCGCGCAATGATTTACTGGCCAACATCTGTGTAATTGTCGCCGCGGGCTTGGTTGTACTGTTGGGTAGTGCGTGGCCTGACCGGGTGCTGGGGCTCACCATGGCGGCGATTATGCTGCGGACTTCCCTACACATCTGGCGTGATAGCCGCTGGCAGCTGCGACACGGTGATGCGGATGATCGGCTGGAGGCCGCCGCATAAAGCGTGACTTACTGGATAAAGTCGATGGTTTCGGCGGCGTCGACGGCGATAAACCAGCGCTTGTGCTTTGGGTTTTTGCGTGCGTATTTTGCCCCGCGGTCTACCAGCCAGCCACGCACCAGAATTTGGTCACCGCGCCAGTGTTTCTTCTGCCGCAGCGTTGGCGCGCTGCGCGGGTCCACGCGCAGTGCCACCGGGCCATCCAAATCCAGCCAGATAAATCGGTTGCGATGCACCTTCTTCACTGTGCCGCGCAACAGAACGAACCCGCCATCCCCGGGGCTGACCTGAGCAGCCTGTAGCACAGGCCATAAATCCGGTGACCAGACGCCGCGGTGTTTCTGGCGGGCCACCTGTTCACGGCTAGCGAGACACTCCGAGAGGGATAAGTTTGGTGCAACGGCAATATGGAATGCCAACCCTGCCGATAGCAGCGCGGATTCCAGGCTGTCACCGCGGTGGTTATACACGTGTGCCAACACCCGGCCGTGTTTATCGCGACGGTCGCGGTCGTAGACCAGCTCCAGATCGCCACCGGCGAGAAAGCGCTCGGTGAAATCCTTGGCCTCTTTGGCCAGGGGCTGTGCCGGGCGCTTGCGGTGGGCCAACTCCGGTGTGTTTACGCCGATCAGCCGCACCCGGCGGCCGTCACTCAGGCGCAGGGTGTCGCCATCGACCACCTGTTTGAGGCCCACTACCTCGTCGGCGCTTCCCAGCACGCAGTCTGCGCGAGCCGCGTTCGCTAGCAGGGTGGTGACTACTAACAGACAGGCACAAAAAAAGACGCCGAGGAAAGCCCTGGGCGTCTTTTTTGTCGCAACCGGGATAGAGCGAGTCTTCCCGGTGCACATTTCGGTAGCGCTTTCTCTTACTTGGAGATGCGGCTGCCGAAACGCTTCTTGAAGCGATCTACGCGGCCGCCAGTGCTCGCCTGCTTCTGCTTGCCGGTGTAGAACGGGTGGCAGTTGGAGCAAACGTCGAGCTGGATGTCCTTGCCCAGGGTGGAACCCATTTTGAAGGTGTTGCCACAGGAGCAAGTTGCGGTAATTTCGGCGTAGTTCGGGTGGATATCGGTCTTCATGATGGCCTCTTTTCGACACCGCCACCCAGTCATTTGTCGCTGAGCACGGAATCGTCATTGGTGTAGGGGAGAAATCCCCGGGCTGTTTAAAAAGTCGGCGCATACTATCAGATTAGCCCGGCGATTCAAGAGTAAAGACGGTCCAATAATCAGCGTCCTGCCTGATCGATACCGGCGGCATCAATCAGGGACCGCAGTGAGGCCATGTGCGCCTCCAGTGCGGCCCGGCCCTCTGTACTCAGCCGATACCAGGTGGTCGGCTTGCGCTCGACGAAATCCTTGCGGCTTGCCAGATAACCCTGCTCCTCCAGCTTACGCAATTGCGCGCCCAGGTTGCCGTCGGTGGCCTGCAGCTGGGCCTTGAGGCGGGCAAAGGTCAGTTCGCCATCCTTGGCCAGCAGCACACAGGCGCCCAGACGCAGGCGGTGTTCCAGTAATGGGTCCAGCCCGGTCAGTGCCTTCATTGCGTCTTGCTCGATTGGCTGTTGCTCGATTGAGTGTTGCTCGCTTGGATCGCCGCGCGGCGGCAGAATCCTGCCCAGTACAGGGACAGGCCCACCGCAATGCCGGTAATGCTCCATATATAAGGAGGCAGCAAGGTGACGAGGATACCGTAGGCTCCCAACATCAGGATGCCGCACCACAGCAGCGGGCGCTCGAGGTGCACGCCTGCCAGGCCATAGGCAATACCGGTGACCAGCAAAAAGTTGGCGCCCCCCATTTCTGGCGTTACCCGCCCTAGCATCAGCGGCAGAAAACACAACAAGAAGGCCGCGCCCACCAGGCACCAGTGCAGCCCATAGCGCTGTGCCAGCTGGGCATTGTTGATGCCATCGCGGCGGCTCTGGCGGGCACCCAGCCACCAGCTGAACAGGCCGCCACCAATCCCGACCACCAGCCAGTAAACGCCGGCGATGTGCGGGGCGAAGTCCGGCAGGCTAAAGCCCACGGCGATCAGTGTGCCCCATAAAAAGTACAGCGCGGGTATACCCCCGGCACTGCCATCGTCGCGGATGGCGTTGCTGACATAGTCCAGGTCGCTCTGCAGTTTGCTTACGTCGGTCATGATCACGGTTCCCTGTCGATACTGTTTTTGTGTGGACTCTAAATCTTAGAGTTGTATGTAGAGTACTCTAAAAAATAGAGTTAGCAATGGCCTGACCGCATGTCGGGTGTCTTTTCGCGACACTTGTTGCTTTCCAAACCCACTTACATTGCTCTTCCCGGCAGATTGCACACGGCAGCTGTAACCGCCGACAACAGTCGGTAAACTAGCCCGCTTGCAAAAATTCACTGGGCAAAACACGAGATTGGGGGCAGTTTGGGGGTGCATTCGGTGCAGGAGACGGCACAGCAGGGATCGGGTCTGAGTCGGGAAGGTACCCGCGTGGTATTGCGCCTGGCGATCCCGGTACCCCTGCGCCGCCTGTTTGATTATCTGCCGCCCGCGGGCCTGAACCCGGCGAACCTGCAGCCCGGACAGCGCTTTCAGGTGCCGTTTGGCAAGCGGGATCTGGTGGCGGTGCTGGTGGAAGTCGCCGGGGATTCGCCCCATGCCGAACTTAAGCCCGCCACCGCCTGTATTGACCCCACGCCGATCTTTGACGCACGCAGCCGCCATTTCCTGCAGTGGGCGGCCGATTACTACCAGGCGCCCATTGGCGAACTCTACGCCGCCGCTCTGCCGGTCGCCCTGCGCCGGGGTAAGCCGGCGGACCACTGGGCGGAGCAGTGGCTGGAACTGACCACCGAGGGCAAGGGCCTGCCAGAGACCGCACTGGCGCGCGCCAAGAAACAGCAGGCCCTGCTGCAATTACTGCTCAGCTCGGGTCGCCAGAGTCGCACCGCGCTAAACGCCCGCGGCCTCAACAGCAGCGTGTGCAAGGCGTTGATCGAGCGCAACCTGGCGCACTGGGTGGCTGGGCCCACCGCTCCGCCGCCGCTGGAGGAGGTTGAGCCCCGCCCCGCCCCGGAATTGAATGACGAACAGCGCCATGTGATCGATTCGGTGCCCGCCACCGGATTCAGTGCCTCACTGCTGGAGGGCACCACCGGCAGCGGCAAGACCGAGGTCTACCTGCGCCTGATGGAGCGCGCCTTGCGCGACGGCAAACAGGCCCTGCTGCTGGTGCCGGAGATCGGCCTGACCCCGCAGACCCTGCGTCGTATCGCCGCGCGCTTCCCGGATTTTCGTATCGCCGCCCTGCACTCTGGCCTCGCGGATGGCGAACGCGCCCGCGCCTGGCTGTCCGCTGCCAGCGGCGTGGCAGATATTGTGATTGGCACCCGCTCGGCAATTTTTACCCCGCTGCCGCGCCTCGGCATCATCCTGATCGACGAGGAGCACGATGGCTCCTTCAAGCAGCAGGACGGGGTGCGCTACTCCGCCCGCGACCTGTCGCTGGTGCTGGCAAAAAACGCCGATATACCGGTGCTGCTGGGCTCCGCCACCCCCTCACTGGAGAGCCTGCACAACGCCTTGAGCGGACGCTACCAGCACCTGCGCCTGCGCCACCGCGCGGGCAATGCCAAGCCACCGCAAATCAGTGTGGTGCCGATCCTGCACCAGCAGCTGCAGGAGGGCTTCGCGCCGCAGGTGCTCAGGCATATCGGCGAGACGCTCGCGCGCGGTGAGCAGGCGCTGGTGTTTATCAACCGCCGCGGCTACTCGCCGGCGCTGACCTGTGACGACTGCGGTTGGCTTGCCGACTGCCCGCACTGTTCCGCCAAGCTCACCCTGCACCGGCGCCAGCGCCACCTGCGCTGCCACCACTGCGACTACCGCATGCGCGAAGTGCACAGCTGCCCGCAGTGCCACAGCCGCAACCTGAATGCACTGGGTGCAGGCACCGAGCGCAGTGAAGACTTCCTTACCCACAGCTTCCGGGATTTCCCGGTGATTCGTGTCGACCGCGACACCACTGCCAGCAAGCAGGCGCTGGACAAGCTGTTAGAGCCGGCGCGCAACGGCGAACCCTGTTTATTGCTCGGCACCCAGATGCTGGCCAAGGGCCACCACCTTCCCAAGGTCACCCTGGTGGTGATCCAGGACGCCGACGGTGGCCTGTTCAGCGCCGACTTCCGCGCCCCCGAGCGCATGGGCCAGCTGCTCGAGCAGGTTGCCGGCCGCGCCGGCCGCGGCGACCTGCTCGGACACGTGCTGGTGCAGAGCCGCTACCCGGAGCACCCGCTGCTGCAATTACTGCTGAACAAGGGCTACGGCGCCTTTGCCCGCCAGCTGATGGACGAGCGAAAGATCGCCCAACTGCCGCCACTGCGCGCCATGGCACTGGTGCGCGCCGAGTGCGAGGAGCCGCGCTGGGCGGAAGAGTTTCTCGCCAACGCGCGCGACTACCTGCAAGCGCTGGCGCCGCCGTCGCCGGAGCTGCAGTACCTGGGGCCGGTACCGGCACTGCTCGAGCGCAAATCCGGTCGCTTCCGCTTCTACCTGCAGATCACCGCCGAAAAACGCGGCCTGCTGCAAAAACTGCTGGCGCAGCTCAGCCAGTGGGCGGAAGGCAATCGCAACCGGCGGCTGCGCTGGGCGATCGACATGGACGCGCAGGAGCTGTCTTAAATTCCGCACACAGCGCGGTGTTGAGGCGTTACAATTTCCCGCCTTTAGATATTCATAAGAATCGAGAGAACACGATGGCCCGCCGTACTACCCGCCGCTCACAACCCTCCGGCAAACCCGCCTGGGTCTGGTTTGTACTGGGCAACTTTGTCGGCGGCTTCGCGGTGTTTGTGTTTTTGCTGAACGATATCAAGACCGGGCAGCTGCAGGCAGCCAAGCGCACGGAAAAGCCCGTTGCCGACAAGCCTGCGCCGGGTGAATCCAAGCCGCGCTTCGACTTCTACAAGCTGCTGGAAGAAAACGAAGTCAAAGTCCCCGAGCCGAAAAACCCGCAGGTGCGAGTGCGCGACGGCGACAAGCCCGCGGAAGATTCACCGGTGAAGACGGAGTCTAAATCTGACCTGGTGTATATCCTGCAGGCCGCCAGTTTCCGCGACAAAGCTGAAGCCGAGCGCCTGCGCGCCCAGCTGATGCTCGCCAACCTCGACGTCAAAGTAGAATCCGCCACCGACAACCGCGGCACCTGGCACCGGGTCCTCGTCGGCCCGTACACCAATCGCTCCAAGGTCGCCAAGGCCCGCAGTGTCCTCGCCGAGCATCGCCTGATGCCACTGGTGCTCAAGCGCCCGGCGCAGGGATAAACAAATCCTTTCCGACTGCCCGGTTTTCACCGGGCAACATTGAAATCCCCCCTCCCCGACCACACTTAGTGCTTCTGAATCCAAAATGCAGAGGCACCAGTGGAACAATATCGCGGTACAACCATCCTCTCCTGCCGTCGCAACGGCAAAGTCGTTATCGGTGGTGACGGACAAGTCTCCATGGGCAACACCATCATGAAAGGTAACGCCCGCAAAGTGCGCCGCCTGTACAACGACAAGGTCATCGCCGGATTTGCCGGCGGCACCGCCGACGCCTTCACCCTTTTCGAGCGCTTCGAAGCCAAGCTCCAGGCCCATAACGGCCAGCTCACCCGCGCCGCCGTCGAACTCGCCAAAGACTGGCGCACCGACCGCGCCCTGCGTCGCCTCGAAGCGCTGCTCGCCGTAGCCGACGAAACCGCCAGCCTGATCGTCACCGGTAACGGCGACGTCATCCAGCCGGAAGACGACCTGATCGCCATCGGCTCCGGTGGCCCCTTCGCCCAGTCCGCAGCGCGTGCGCTGCTGGATAACACTGAGTTGGATGCGCGCACTATCGTCGAGCAGGGTTTGAAAATTGCCGGCGACATTTGTGTGTACACGAACCACAACAACACGATTGAAGAGCTGAGTTACTGATCGCCAAACTGGCAACGACGCATTCAGGTATGAATTGAAGGTCGGGTGCCGGGTAAAAGATTTCGAAACCGTCGGCGACAGGACGTCGCCGCCGGAGCGTACAGGGATGTATTTATAGCGATTTCGAAATCTTTTACCCGGTGCGCGGCCGCCACCGCACCAGCTTCAAAGCACATAGAAGCTGGAACGAAGCGAAAAGAATCCGAGTAAAGACCATGTCCATGACCCCTAGAGAAATCGTTCACGAACTCGACCGTCATATTGTCGGCCAGAACGACGCCAAGCGTGCAGTGGCCATCGCGCTGCGCAACCGCTGGCGCCGCATGCAGGTCAACGAAGAACTGCGCGCGGAAATCACCCCGAAAAACATCTTGATGATCGGCCCCACCGGCGTGGGTAAAACCGAAATTGCCCGCCGCCTCGCCAAACTTGCTGGCGCGCCGTTTATCAAAGTCGAAGCAACCAAATTTACCGAAGTGGGCTACGTCGGCCGCGATGTGGAATCCATCGTCCGCGACCTCGTCGAAATGGCCATCAAGCTCGAGCGCGAGCGCGCCACCGAAGGCGTAAAACAGCGGGCCATGGACGCCGCCGAAGACCGGGTGCTCGACGCCCTGCTGCCGCCGGCACGCAATACCGACCCGCTGGATAAAGATTCCGGCACTCGCCAGGTATTCCGCAAAAAGCTGCGTGAAGGCGAACTCGACGACAAGGAAATTGAAATCGACGTTTCCGCCAGCCCCATGGGTGTCGAAATCATGGCACCTCCGGGCATGGAAGAAATGACCAACCAACTGCAGGGCATGTTCTCCAATATGTCCCAGGGCAAAACCCAAAAGCGTAAACTCACCGTCAAGCAGGCGCTCAAGCAGCTGACCGACGATGAAGCGGCCAAACTGATTAATGACGAAGAAATCAAAACCAAAGCCATCCGCTCCGCCGAGCAGAATGGCATTGTGTTTCTCGATGAAATCGACAAGGTTGCCAAGCGCCAGGAAAGCGGCGGTGCCGATGTCTCCCGTGAAGGTGTGCAGCGCGACCTGCTGCCGCTGATCGAAGGCTGCACCGTCACCACCAAATACGGCATGATCAAAACAGACCATATTCTGTTTATCGCGTCTGGTGCTTTCCACCTGTCCAAGCCATCGGATTTGATTCCGGAGCTACAGGGCCGCCTGCCGATCCGTGTGGAATTGAGCTCGCTGACCTCCAAGGACTTCCAGCGTATCCTCACAGAACCTTCAGCCTCGCTCACCGAGCAGCAGAAAGCACTGCTGGGTACCGAGGGCGTCAATTTGGAGTTCTCCGAAGACGGTATTCAGCGTATCGCCGAAGTCGCCTTCGAGGTGAACGAAACCACCGAAAACATCGGTGCTCGCCGTCTGCACACGGTGCTCGAGCGCCTGCTGGAAGAAATATCCTTTGTCGGTGGTGATGGCGACAGCACCATTACCATCGATGCGGCTTACGTCGACAAACAGCTGGGTGAGTTGAGTAAAGACGAAGACCTGTCGCGCTTTATTCTCTGATTCTTCTTGTCACTGGGTGGGTGCCGCATTGCGCGGCGCTCACTGTATCTCACTGTTGTATCCCACTAGTGTATTTTGCCGCTCGCTGATAACTGACTCTTGGTTTTGCCATGTCCGCACCGAAAAAGATTCGCCTGAACAAGGCAGAAAAAAACCTTTACCTGCAATACGCCGATACAGAGTTTGTGCTGCCTGCCGAATACCTGCGGGTTTATTCGCCCAGTGCCGAAGTGCGCGGCCACGGTGCCAGTGACGGTACATTGGTGGATGGAAAAATCCATGTGGGTATCGACAAGGTCGTCGCCGCCGGGCGCTATGCCCTGCAGATCTTTTTTGATGATGGCCACGATAGCGGAATATACACATGGGCTTACCTGCGCGAACTGTGCGATACCCAGGAGGAGAAGTGGCAAAGCTACCTCAAGCAGCTGCAGGCCCAGGGCAAGGGTCGCGATCCCGACGAGAGCGCTGTGAAGCTGATTGGTTGAATGACCTGGTAAACCGGTAGCAAATCTGACCCAAAAATCCTCTACACTATCGCCCCAGTCTTAAGCGCCTCGCCACTTTTAGCCTTTCTATCGGGTTTGCGGCAGGCAAATTTTTACTGGGGTACAGCATGCAATTCTATCGACTCCCTCTCGCGTTCGTTACCGCATTCGGCCTGACCGTTGCCGCGTGCGGTGAGCCACATTCCGCACCGGATACCTCTGCCGACTCCTCGACCCCCGCTGCAGAGCCCGCAACTCATCGCCCGACTGAGACCGCGCAGCTTCCCGAGTCGCAACAAAGCAGCAGCTGGTACCGCGATGGCCAGGCCGCACTGGCGCGCGCACAGAGCGTAGTGGTTAACAATGAACGCGGTGCGGCCAAAAACATCATTCTGTTTGTGGGTGATGGCATGGGTATTTCCACCGTTACCGCCATGCGCATTCTTGCCGGCCAGATGGAAGGCCAGAGTGGCGAGGAATACCAGCTGAGCTTCGAAACCATGCCATTTGCCGGCCTGATCAAAACCTACAACACCAACCAGCAGACACCGGACTCCGCCGGTACCGCCACTGCGTTGATGGCCGGAGTGAAAACCAAGGCGGGCGTGTTGAATGTGGATGAGACTGTTGCCCGCGGGGATTGCGTGGCGAGCCTGCAGCACCCGCTTACCACCGCACTCGAGTTGGCGGAGAATCTCGGCAAAAGCACCGGCGTGGTGAGTACCGCGCGCATCACCCACGCCACCCCGGCTGCTACCTACGCGAAAGTGCCGGAGCGCGGCTGGGAGGCGACCGCTCCCGAAGGCTGCAAAGATATTGCCGCGCAGATGGTGGAGCTGTCGGCCGGTGACGGTATCGATGTGATCATGGGCGGTGGCCGTCGCAGTTTCCTGCCGGAAGAGGTGGAGGATCTGGAAGGCAAGTCCGGCAAGCGCACCGACGGCCTCAACCTGATTGACGCTTGGAAGGCGCGCTATAACGACGGTACTACCGAAGCGGTATATATCGAAGACCAGTCCGGATTCGACCAGCTTGATGTGGTCGATACCGACAAGTTGCTCGGCCTGTTTGCCAGCTCGCACATGCGCTATGAAGAAGATCGCAAGAACGATAAAGCCGGCGAGCCGTCCCTGTCACAGATGACTGCCAAAGCCATCGAGCTGCTGAGTAAAAACGACAAGGGCTATTTTGCCATGATCGAATCTGGCCGCATCGACCATGGCCACCACGCGGGCAGTGCCTACAGTGCGCTGACCGATGGTGTGGAAATGGCCCGCGCGGTGCAGGTGGCCATGGATAACACCAGTGCCGAGGATACCCTGATCATAGTGACCGCCGATCACAGCCATGTAATGACCATCGCCGGCTATCCCACCCGCGGCAACCCGATTCTGGGCAAGGTGGTCGGCAATGATGAAACCGGCGAGCCCAAGGAAAACGTATCGCTGGCGGCCGATGGTATGCCCTACACCACGATTACCTATGCGAATGGCCTGGGCTTTGCCGACCTCGGTGACAGCACCAATGCGGACGATCGCTACGATGACCCGGTCAATGCCGGGCGCCACGATCTCCACGACATCGATACAGAATCAAGCGGCTTCCACCAGGAGTCGCTGGTGCCATTGGATAGCGAAACCCACGGTGGCGAGGACGTGGGTGTCTGGGCGCGCGGACCGGGTGCCCATCTGCTTACCGGCACTAAAGAGCAGAATGTTATTTTTCATGTGATGGTGCATGCGGGCGGGCTGCTGGATTAAACGGAGCCAGATTAAACGGAGCCAGATCAATCGGAGCCGGATTAATTCAGGCGGTATGCGCTAAGCAAACGCCCAGTGTGCTTGCGGGAACAGTTGTCGACACAGCTGCTCAATTTCGTTGCGCAGCTGCCCCAGTCTTTTTTTAGCTTGTTTCAGTAGTGCGCGCTGTTCGTTCGCCATTTCGGGGGCGTCATCTCCGTAGCGCGCAAGGTGCTGGCAGAGTAGCCGCAGGTCACGCCAGTCGCCCAGGGCACTGGCCAGCTGTTGCAGGCCACGGGTGCGCGCGCCGATGGTTTCCGGGTAGTGTTCTTCCAGCAGGCGGCTCTGGTACCACTGGTCTTTGACGCGTTTGCGCAGAGAGTGGAACCGCTCATCTGTGTTCAATGCAAAGGCATGACCCATGGCCTTGAATGCCCGCCGGTAGCTTTTGCAGTAGCCCAATTCAATATCGTCCCAGCTGGCGCCCTGAAAGTGCCAGCCATCAATTTTTATCAGCGCTTGTTGCAACGATTTTTCGGCCTGCTCCAGCAGCCTCTCTGTGTCCCCGTTGTCCAGTCGACCTTTCAGGTACGCCGCCGTTTGCGGGAAACGCTCGGCGTGCAATTGTGTGTCGAGGGCGAGATATAGCGACGCGCTTTCGCGGCAGGCACCGAGTGCCGTATTAATATTGCGATAACGCGCATTCTCGGTGTGATACAGGCTCTCGGTTGTGGTGTTGGCGTAGCGGATAAGGCGCAACAGGGCGCGCAATTTTTTGCCGTGTTTGCGTACACAGTGGATGGCGTGCCCGTCTTCCGCCGCCTGGCAGCAGGCGATGGCTGCATGCACCTGCGTGCGGGCGACGGCGCGGATCGCCGGGGCTAGTGGGTGCTTGCTGTGCAATTGAAAAGACATAAGCAGGACAGAAGCAGAACGGAAAGAGAGCGGCGTTGCCTCGATATTGCTCAAGTTTAGTCTGTGGCGGTGCCGATCAGGTCCGCCCCATGTACAATGTGGCCCTGAAATTTGGCGCAGCAGGCACAAGATGACCGAACGCAAGACGACCCATTTTGGCTACCAGCAGGTTCCGGTGGAGGAAAAGGCGGGACGAGTGGCAGATGTATTCCACTCGGTAGCGGCCCGCTACGACGTGATGAACGACCTGATGTCGGGTGGCGTCCACCGCCTGTGGAAGCGTTTCACGATTGAGCTTTCTGCGGCGCGCCCGGGCCAGACAATTCTGGATATTGCCGGCGGTACCGGTGACCTGACCGCGCGCTTTTCCCGCATCGTTGGCCCTACCGGCAAGGTGGTGTTGGCGGATATCAATGCGTCCATGTTGAAGGTCGGCCGCGATCGCCTGCTGGACCGCGGCATTGCCGGCAATGTGGAGACGGTACAGGCGGACGCCCAGTACCTGCCCTTCCCCGACAACACGTTTGATTGCATTACCATCGCGTTCGGCCTGCGCAACGTGACGGATAAAGACCTGGCGCTGCGCTCCATGTTGCGTGTGCTGAAACCCGGTGGGCGCCTGCTGGTGCTGGAGTTCTCCAAGCCGGAGTCGAAGCTGCTGGAAAAGGTCTACGATCAGTATTCTTTCCGCCTGCTGCCGTTTATGGGCAAGCTGGTGGCGGACGATGCCGATAGCTATCGTTACCTGGCCGAGAGCATTCGAATGCACCCGGACCAGGAGACCCTCAAAGGCATGATGGGCGATGCCGGCTTTGTGGATTGCGAATTCCACAATATGACCGGTGGCATCGTGGCTTTGCACAAGGGCATCAAACCCTGACAATTTTTGAGTTTGGGGGCTCGGATTTCGCCTTGTGGCGGCGCCACTTCCGGTGTCTGTTCACAGGACACGCCGTAGACCCATCCATGGGGGCTCTGCACCACCATCCCTGGCGGTGAAGGTCCTGCGAACAGACACCGGAAGCACCGCCTTCGCGTATAGCTTCCGGGCACTGAAAAAATAATCATGACCGATCCCACCTTCCGCGCCGGTTTTGACGCCACACTGGAAACCGCCATCAACACCGCCCTGCGTTACGACCCGGGCAGTCGCGCACGCCTCGGCAAACTGGCGGGCAAGGTGCTGGGGGTGAATCTCACCGCGCCGGCCATGTCCCTGTTCCTGGTTATCGACGACGAGGGTGAAGGCGGCTATATCGAGGTGCACAGCCGCTGGGACGGCGAGGTAACCACCGAGCTGTCTGGTTCCGCCCTGGCATTTATCCAGTTGCTGAGAAACCGCGATGCCACGCCGGCCAAGCTGGGGGTGACGGTGCGCGGTTCCAGTGCACTGCTGGCAGAGCTGCAGTCGACCCTGCGCGAGCTGGATATCGACTGGGAAGAACCTGTCTCCAAGTTAATTGGCGATTCGCCGGCCCATCAGCTGGGCACCGGCGTGCGCATGGCGGCGAGCTGGCTGAGAGACGCGCTCGGCACCGCACCGAAAGCAACCGCGGAAGCGGTGAGTGAAGAGTGGCGCATGACACCGCCGCAGGCGCAGTTCGAAGCCTTCGCCGAGGATGTGGCCGAATTTTCCCACGGTGTGGATCGCCTGGAAGCGCGCCTGGCGATTTTGCAGCGCAAGTTTGCGGCACAGGTAAAGGCCGCCAGCGGCAAGCCCGGCCAGGAGAAGCGTTGACGTGCCACTAGCGAGAAGCCTCACTATTGCGCGGGTGTTCCTGCGCTACCGACTGAATGAACTGGTGCCGGCGGAGTATCAGCCGTTGTGGCTGCGCACACTGTGGGCGCCTTACAAGCTGTTGCCCGCGGGCAAAGCGAAAAACATGACCCGCGGCGAACGCCTGCGTTGCGCGCTGGAAGACCTCGGGCCTATTTATGTGAAGTTTGGCCAGTTGCTGTCCACGCGCCCGGATCTGCTGCCGCCGGACATGGTGCTGGAGCTGAACCAGCTGCAGGACAATGTGCCGCCGTTTCCCATCGACCAGTGTATCGATCGCATCGAGGCGTCGCTGGGTGCACCGGTGGATGAATTGTTTGCCGAGTTCGATCGCGAACCGCTGGCGTCCGCCTCGGTGGCGCAGGTACACGGTGCGCGCCTGAAAGGTGAAAACGGCGAGCCCGGCCAATCGGTAGTGGTGAAGGTGCTGCGCCCTGGCATTAATAAGGTGATACAGCAGGACCTGCAGCTGCTGCGCTATATCGCCCGCTGGATCGAGCACTATTTACCGGACGGCCCGCGCATGCGCCCGGTGGAGGTGGTGGAGGATTATCGCCACACCATCGAGGGTGAGCTGGATCTGGTGCGCGAGGCCTCCAACGGTTCCGAGCTCAAGCGCAACTTCGCCAATTCGCCGCTGCTGTATGTACCGGAAGTCTACTGGGACTACACCCGCGAGAACGTGTTGGTGCTGGAACGCATCGATGGCATTCCGGTAACCGACCTGCAACAGCTGCGCGCGCAAAACACCAATATGGAACTGCTGGCCGAGCGCGGTGTGGAGATCTTCTTCAAGCAGGTGTTCGAGCACAACTTCTTCCACGCCGATATGCACCCGGGCAACATCTTTGTGTCCCGCGAACATCCGGATCGCCCCAAGTACATCGCCATCGATACCGCCATCGTCGGCAGCCTGACGCGCGAAGATCAGTACTACATGGCGCGCAACATCCTCGCCATGTTCCGCCGCGACTACCGCATGGTCGCCGAATTGCATGTGCAGAGCGGCTGGGTGCGCCGGGATACGCCGATCAACGCCTTCGAGTCCGCGATTCGCGCAGTGTGCGAGCCGATCTTTGAAAAGCCCCTGGGGGAAATCTCTTTTGCACGCGTATTAATCAGTTTGTTCCAGACTGCGCGGCGTTTTGAGATGGAAGTTCAGCCTCAGCTGGTACTTTTGCAGAAAACCTTGCTCAATATAGAAGGATTAGGGCGACAGCTTTATCCTCAGCTGGATCTGTGGAAGACTGCCCATCCGTTTCTTGAGCGGTGGATGCGCGAGCGCATTCATCCCAAGACGATTGTCGGCGAAATTAAGCGATATGGGCCGGAATGGCTGGAAAAATTCCCGCAACTTCCGCAAATGGCGTTTTCCGCCCTGGAACAGGGGCGCGAACTGGGCCCCCAGCTGCAGCAGCTGAGTGACCAGCTGGCGGGCAGCCGCCAGCGGGGGCGTACCCGTTATGCGCGGATGATTGTTGGTGGCTTGCTGGCGGCGGGCGCCGCTCTGGTGGCGTCACCGGGGTTACTGGCGCAGATACCGGCGGCCAGTTGGATTATGGGTGCGGCAGCGCTGGCGCTGCTACTGTGGCCCTGAAGGTCTGGGCTTGGGGTTTCTAGTGAGCCCTTAATCGAGGACCTCGAAAGGCCGGTCACACTCCGGCCTTTAGGCGAGGGCGATGAGCCTACAATATCGAATGCAGTAAGGAATGCGTACGGTGAGTGAAACTGATTTCACAGAAGCAGTCAGCTGGAACAGCGACGGTCTGGTGCCTGCCATTGCGCAGGATTTTAAAACCGGCCGCGTGCTGATGATGGCTTGGATGAATGTCGAATCCCTGCGTCTAACCGCCGAGGAAGGGCGCGCGGTGTACTGGTCCCGCTCCCGCGGCAAGTTGTGGCGCAAGGGCGAGTCTTCCGGCCATGTACAGTTGGTGCGCGAGATGCGCCTCGATTGCGACGGCGACACTATTGTTCTGCTGGTAGAGCAGCTTGGTGGTATCGCCTGTCATACAGGGCGCACCAGCTGTTTCTATCAGGTACTGGAAAACGGCCAGTGGCGTATCCGCCAGCCGGTCATCACCGACCCGAAAGAGATCTACGCAGGGGAGAAGAAGACCGCGTCATGAGTAATATGCTGACACAACTGGACCGGGTCCTGCGTATGCGCATGCAGGAAGCGGATGCCGACTCTTCCTATGTCGCTAGCCTGCACACCAAGGGCCTGAACAAGATTTTGGAGAAGGTGGGTGAAGAGTCCACCGAGCTGGTGCTTGCCGCCAAAGACGCCGAGGGCAAGGGCGCCGACAGCGACGAGTACCAGGCGATGATTTCGGAAACCGCCGATCTGTGGTTTCACTCCCTGGTGATGCTTAACCATCTGGGCGCGGACTCCCGCGCAGTACTGGATGAGCTGGGGCGTCGATTTGGCCTTTCCGGCCTCGAAGAAAAAGCGTCACGCAGCCAAGACTGACGGCGTGTATTGAACATACGAATTCAAGATTGAATCAGGAGCATTTCTTATGGGTATTAGCTGGCAACAATTGCTGATCTTGCTGGTCATCGTCCTGCTGATTTTCGGCACCAAACGTCTGCGTAACCTCGGTGGCGACCTCGGTGGTGCCATAAAGGGCTTCAAAAAAGCCATGAAGGAAGAAGACAAAAAGGGCGAGGAAGACAAGGATCCGGAATTGCTGGAAAAAGACGAATCCAGCAAGCCGCAGCAGAAAACCTCTACCGAAGAAAAGCAGTCCCAGGACAAGTAAGACCGGTTTTCGGTTTTGCTTTGCATCCGTCGTTAACTGAGCGAGTAGCGCGTGTTTGATATCGGATTTTTTGAACTGCTGTTAATTGCGGTCGTGGGCTTGGTGGTGATCGGCCCCGAGCGTCTGCCCGATGCGGTGCGTACCACCGTGCGCTGGTGGACCCAGATCAAGCAAACCCTGGGCAGCGCCAAGGAGGAGCTCGAGCGTGAAGTGGGTGCCGATGATATTCGGCGCGAACTGCACAATGAGCGCGTGTTGAAAGAGTTGCGCGAAAGCCAACAGGCGATGGAGCGCACCTTTAGCGAAGCGGAACGCAAGTTCGAAAAAGATCTGAAATCGGTAGAAACCCAGGCGCAGGCACTGAAAGAAGATGCCGCCGCGCATGCGCAGCCGGCAGCGGTGGAGGCCAAACCGGCACCCACCGAACCCTCTTCGCCAGACCCCGCAGCAGACAAGTTGCTGCAGGCAGAGGATTACCTGCCGGAAGAAGACAAGCGCGCGCTCGCCGAAGGCAATCTCGACGACGACCATTTGCCGGAAGAAGAGGAAGATCTGGAAGATCCGGATTACCCTGAGCATTTGCACGATCACGGCGAGCCCGAACACAACCCGCACCACCCGGATCACTTTAAGCACGAAGAAGACGCGGCCTGGGCAGAAGTCGATCGCCTGGATCCGGCTGAGCCCGCACCGTCTGCCGAGGAGGCATCGCCTCAGCCGCATACTGACAGTCCCACCGAGTCGGAAGACAAACGTCAATGAGTGAGAAAGACCAGCCGTTTATCGAGCACTTGATTGAGATGCGCGACCGCCTGCTGAAAACACTGCTGGTGGTGGTGGCGATATTTGCCTGCATGGTGCCCTTCGCTAACGATATCTATAACTTCGTTGCGGATCCGCTGCAGGCGCGTCTTACCGAAGGTGCGGGTATGATTGCCACCGAGGTGACCTCACCCTTTCTGACGCCGTTTAAAACTACCTTCGTGTTGGCCTTCTTCGTGGCGATCCCTTTTGTGCTGTATCAGTTCTGGGCGTTTATCGCGCCCGGTATGTACAAGCATGAAAAGCGCCTGATCGCGCCGCTGATGATTTCCAGTATTTTCCTGTTTTATGCGGGGATGGCGTTTGCCTACTTCGTGGTGTTCCCGCTGATTTTCGAATTCTTTATCAGCTCGGCCCATGCGGATATCAAGGTATTACCGGATATCCGCAGTTACCTCGACCTGGCGCTGAAGCTGTTCTTCGCTTTTGGTTTCGCGTTCGAAATCCCGATCGCCACCCTGCTGCTGATCTGGAGTGGTGCGGTGACCGCGAAAGATCTGGCGCGTAAGCGTCCCTATGTGATTGTCGCCTGCTTTGCTATGGGCATGCTGCTGACCCCACCGGATGTGATCTCGCAGACCCTGCTTGCGGTGCCCATGTGGATCCTGTTTGAAGTCGGGATTTTCTTCGGCCGCTGGGTAAAACGCGGCAAACCCGAAGAAATAGAGGCCCAGTAACCGGCTGTACCCATCCGCTCTCACCGTTTTGTCGTATGTTCTTATGCGGAGGCAAAATTGCCCCGACAGAGACCCACGCAAACGGTGACGGTGACATGACGAAACGGGCAGTGCGGCGTGCAGGCGTGATTTTTGGCGCGGTCGTTTCGCTCATCCTGTCGCTACTCATGTCGATCTCCACGGCAGCGCAGCAGGCACCTTCTCCGTCCCCATGCGCCATTCTCCTGCATGGTATTACCAAAGATTCCTCGTCGATGACGGACATCGAAAACGCCCTGCGCGATGCTGGCTTTTACACCGTCAATCTCGACTACCCGTCAAAAAAACACCCCATTGAAACCCTCGCCGAAATGACCGTCCCCCGTGGCCTGCAGGCGTGCAAAAAAGCAGGCGCAGCGCCGGTGTATTTCGTTGCCCACTCCATGGGCAGCCTGTTGTTGCGGCAGTATTTTGATCAGCGCGATGCCAGTGTTATCGA
>NZ_CP019650.1:3205000-3405000 GCF_001999945.1 Microbulbifer agarilyticus | reverse complement strand
ACACGTAAGTGGACGTATAGGGTGTGACGCCTGCCCGGTGCCGGAAGGTTAATTGATGGGGTTAGCTTCGGCGAAGCTCTTGATCGAAGCCCCGGTAAACGGCGGCCGTAACTATAACGGTCCTAAGGTAGCGAAATTCCTTGTCGGGTAAGTTCCGACCTGCACGAATGGCGTAACGATGGCCACGCTGTCTCCACCAGAGACTCAGTGAAATTGAAATCGCTGTTAAGATGCAGTGTACCCGCGGCTAGACGGAAAGACCCCGTGAACCTTTACTACAGCTTTGCACTGAACTTTGAGCCTATTTGTGTAGGATAGGTGGGAGGCTTTGAAACTGTGACGCTAGTTGCAGTGGAGCCATCCTTGAAATACCACCCTGGTATGTTTGAGGTTCTAACTCTGGTCCGTTATCCGGATCGAGGACAGTGTATGGTGGGTAGTTTGACTGGGGCGGTCTCCTCCCAAAGAGTAACGGAGGAGTACGAAGGTGCACTCAGCATGGTCGGAAATCATGCAATGAGCATAATGGTATAAGTGCGCTTGACTGCGAGTCAGACATGACGAGCAGGTACGAAAGTAGGTCATAGTGATCCGGTGGTTCTGTATGGAAGGGCCATCGCTCAACGGATAAAAGGTACTCCGGGGATAACAGGCTGATACCGCCCAAGAGTTCACATCGACGGCGGTGTTTGGCACCTCGATGTCGGCTCATCACATCCTGGGGCTGAAGCCGGTCCCAAGGGTATGGCTGTTCGCCATTTAAAGTGGTACGCGAGCTGGGTTTAGAACGTCGTGAGACAGTTCGGTCCCTATCTGCCGTGGGCGTTGGAAATTTGAGAAGAGTTGCTCCTAGTACGAGAGGACCGGAGTGAACGAACCTCTGGTGTTCGGGTTGTCACGCCAGTGGCATTGCCCGGTAGCTATGTTCGGACGGGATAACCGCTGAAAGCATCTAAGCGGGAAGCCTCCTTCAAGATTAGATTTCCCTGACTCCTTGAGAGTCCTAAAGGGCCGTGGAAGACTACCACGTTGATAGGCTGGGTGTGGAAGCGTTGTGAGGCGTTGAGCTAACCAGTACTAATTGCCCGTGCGGCTTGACCATACAACAGAGATGGTTACTAACGATTACTGATCGGATGATCAGTGGATTGTGCGCAAGAAGAGACATACGTTCTTGCGGTGTATTACTACAGAATGTTTTACCGACTTATTTGGGGTTATCGCCGGTCGCAAGACCGAGGCAAACAGCGATAACAGGCAGCGCAGAGCAGAAAGCTCATAAGACCAGTCCAACCCAAGCCAGTTTGCCTGACGACCATAGAGTTGTGGAACCACCTGATCCCTTGCCGAACTCAGAAGTGAAACGCAACATCGCCGATGGTAGTGTGGGGATTCCCCATGTGAGAGTAGGTCATCGTCAGGCTTCAAATCCAAAAGGCCGTACAGGAAACTGTACGGCCTTTTTTCTTTTACGCTGTGGGAAAAATCTGCAGTAACCGCCTATCCACAGGCTGAAATTGAGTAAGTCCTCGCGGGTTTTATCCCCAAATCGCAATGATGGTTTTTTAGGCGCCGCCGCAACCCCAGTAACCACGCCACTCCCATCGAATATCCCGTAGTTACCCACAACTCTGTCCAAGGTTTCTGTGTGTAACCGCGCTGTGCATAAGTCCAAAATTGTTTATTAAATCAATCCACAATGGACCGGTTGGCGTAGGTCGTATAGCGGCGCTGTTGTGATCCCTTGCGGATTTTTATAGGGCCGTTATATTGCCAATTAGGAAGTGACCAAGTACCCGTTTAGGAGTCAATTATGTCCGAGATATTTAGCATTCCAGTTGAAGGCGGTGATGGTAAGCAGTCCACCCTGGAGCAGTTTAAGGGGAAGGTGCTGTTGATCGTAAATACAGCCAGTAAGTGTGGCTTCACCCCTCAGTATCAGGGGCTGGAGGAGCTGTACGAGAAGTACAAAGATAAGGGGTTCGCGGTACTGGCGTTTCCGTGTAATCAGTTTGGCCAGCAAGAGCCGGGCTCGGACAGCGAAATCCAGGAATTCTGCTCACTCAACTTCGGTGTCAGTTTTCCGGTTTACTCAAAATTGGATGTTAATGGGACAAATGCCCACCCTCTGTTTACCCACCTGAAGCAGGCGGCTCCGGGTATCCTGGGTACTGAGGGTATCAAATGGAATTTCACCAAGTTCTTGGTCAACCGCGACGGTGAAGTGGTTAACCGCTTTGCTCCTAAAGATAAGCCGGCGGCGATCGCGGCTGATATCGAAAAGCTGTTATAAGCGTCTGCCTGGAGTGCGATGGGTGTCACTGCCGCATCAGGCAATATGCATAGGCGAATAATCCCATACTAGGATGGTTATCCGTCTATGGATCATTTATCGAGTTATTTGTTGTTTTGATCTGCCCTAATTTACAGATTGGTAGGATGGCTGTTGATCTGCGGCTTGATTGAAGCTTATAGTCCTGTTTCCCGGTGCAAATAAGCATTTAGGTTGCTGTGGGCGCCGGGTTACACAAGCTAGGTTTTTAATCAGGAATATGATGCAGCCATGTTTCGCAAACAATCCATGGACAGAGTCCAGTCGAAAGTGACGGTCGCGAGGTGTCAAACCTCGGTATGCACCGGTGCCAATGCCAACAAGTTCCACCTCTGTGCCGATATGGCAAATACCACCGCTGCCCTTCTACTACTAGCTAGCCCGCTACGACTGCCGCGCTGCGGCATATAATTTTACCCCCACACGTCTCAACAGAATTCCGTACTTAATTTGAGTAGCGCGTAGACAGCGACAATTGCGCTGTTTAGCCTCGGGCCAGACTAGGAGAAGAGCCCTCATGAACTCTAATAAAGATAAATTAGTCATTTTTGATACCACCTTGCGCGATGGCGAACAGAGCCCCGGCGCATCTATGACCAAAGAAGAAAAGATCCGCATCGCGACCATGCTCGAGCGCATGCGTGTCGATGTGATTGAAGCTGGCTTTGCTATTGCCAGCCAGGGCGATTTCGAAGCCGTGCAGGCCGTTGCGGAAACCGTCAAGGACTCTCGCGTATGCAGCCTCGCGCGTGCCGTAGGGCCCGACATCCTGCGCGCGGGAGAGGCGCTTAAAAACGCCAATGCGTCGCGTATCCATACCTTTATTGCAACTTCCCCGATCCATATGAAGTACAAACTTCAAATGGAGCCCGAGGATGTATTGCGTCAGGCGGTTGAGGCGGTAAAGACCGCACGCCAGTTTACCGATGACGTCGAGTTTTCTCTGGAGGATGGCAGCCGCTCAGAGCCGGACTTTATGTACCGCATCATCGAAGAGGTGATCAAGGCGGGGGCTGGCACCATCAATATTCCCGATACGGTTGGCTACGGTGAGCCCGGTGAGTACGGTGCTATGTTCAAGCGCGTGATTGAGAATGTGCCGAACTCGGACAAGGCAATTTTTTCCACCCATTGTCACAATGACCTGGGGTTGGCGGTGGCCAACTCCCTCTCCGCGGTAATGAATGGTGTGCGTCAGGTGGAATGTACCATCAACGGTTTGGGTGAGCGTGCGGGTAACGCCTCGCTTGAGGAAATCGTGATGGCGGTGCGTACCCGTCAGGATCTGTACCCGGTGGAAACCCGCATCGATACAAGCCACATTGTGCCTACTTCCCGCCTGGTTTCTTCCATCACCGGCTTCCCGGTACAGCCGAACAAAGCCATCGTTGGTGCAAATGCGTTTGCGCACGAATCCGGTATCCACCAGGACGGTGTACTCAAGCACCGGGAAACCTACGAAATCATGCGTGCGGAAGATGTGGGCTGGGGACAGAACCGTTTGGTGCTGGGCAAGCACTCCGGTCGTGCCGCGGTTAAAGCGCGCTACGAAGAGCTGGGTGTGACCTTTGCCGATTCGGCAGAATTTAATGTGCTGTTCCAGCGCTTCAAAGATCTGGCAGACAAGAAACACGAGATCTTTGACGAAGATCTGCAGTCGTTGATTTCTGGTGCTGCCGAGCCAGTTGAGCATTACCAGCTGGTCGACCTTGAGGTGCGCAGTAAAAGTGGCAGTAACCCACAGGCGCAGCTGGAATTGAAGATCGACGGTGAAAACCGCTCTTGCAATGCAGAGGGCAGTGGCCCGGTAGATGCGACCTTCAAGGCCATTGAATCTGTGGTGGGCAGCAATGCAGACCTGAAACTGTATTCCGTAAACGCCGTAACCCAGGGTACCGATTCCCAGGGCAGTGTGACGGTGCGCCTTGAGCGTGACGGCAAGTTGGTGAACGGTGTAGGTGCGGATACCGATATTTTGGTTGCTTCCGCCAAAGCGTATCTGGATGCGTTAAACTTGCTCGCCAGTAAAAGCAGAAAGCCGGAAGGCGTCTGAGCGGACAAGCGGAGATCAGAGTGAACGAGCTACAACGGACCGAATACCTGACGGCGCTGGGTGTGACCAGCTATATGCCCAGGTTCTGTCTGCCTCTGGCTCCGCAACCCGTCCAGGCTGTTTTGCCCCCGCCGGATTCGGCGGGAGCAGGCGAAGGCGAACAACCTGCTTCGGCAGCGGCACTCATGCAGGCCGTCGGAGCCAGTGTCGACCCGCGACCCGAGGTGCCGGCGAAGCCAACCGCGCCTGCACCTATGGAGGTCGAGCGGGTAATCGGCAGTATTACCGCCGAAACCAAGTCGCCGGAACCACAGGTGCAATCTGCTCCGGTGGCGGCTCCAGAAAAGCCGGTGGCCCCGTTTATTCTCAGTTGCTGGTGGCTCGGCGAAGAGTTACTGGCCGTGGACAGCCGTGAACCGGGTAGTGCTCTGCCAGTGGAATCCCTGTTTGGCAATATCGCGCGGGCTTTGGGCTGGCACCAGCTACCCTCCCAGCGTGACAAATTAAAGTGGCCGCTGGCTGAAAACCCTTTTGCCATGGCCGCAGGCGTCAGTGATGCGCGCGAAACCTGTCGCAGCTGGCTGGAAGCGGCTTGTGCGCGGAAATCGGTTAAGTCCATCTGGTTGATGGGCGAGCAAGCACAGTCCTTCTGTGCGCCGGTTTCCCTGGATGATTCGATAGCGGACTGGGGTGGCACTTCGGTTGTGGCCCTGCCAAGTCTTACCGAGCTGCTGACGGAGCCCGCGCGCAAACGGGATGTTTGGCAGTTACTGCGCAAACTCTATCCCGAGCAGACCCGCAGCCAATAACCTACCTTATCGCTTGCCCCGCGCAAGTTGATCATGGAAGCTGGCCTTTGAACTCCTCATCCTTCTCACCTTCCTCTGGTTTCAGTGTTGCTGACCTCACATTTGTACGTGCGGAAGAGGGGGACTGCGATGCGCTTGCGATACTGGCTCGCGGTGCGCACAGTCACCCCTGGAGCGCCCAGCAATACCGGGATAGCCTGAGTAGCGGCCATCGCTGCTGGGTACTCCGGGTTCCGGAGGTCGTGGATGAGCCGCTATCGGGCCTCGTTGCCTGCTGTGTAACGAGTCGTTTGTTTGATGAGATTGAAGTTTTCGATGTGGCTGTTGCACCTGAATGGCAAAACCGGGGTGTGGGAACCCAGCTTTTACAGCGTGTTCTCGCCCAATGCCCCGATGACGTTGCCCGGGTCTTACTGGAGGTGCGGGCATCCAACCGCTCCGCGCGCGCCCTCTATCACAAGCTGGGCTTTTCTGAAGATGGGCGGCGAAAAAATTACTATCCAAAATCCGATGGTACGCGTGAAGACGCGCTCTTAATGAGTCTGATATTGTAAGCCCACGTATATACGTATGACGTTGAGCGCGGTGCGGTATCTACCCTGTTGACCGCGGATATATCACCACACTATTTCCCTGCTTGAAGTCCGGAATCAGCATGCCATCCCATACATCACAGCCTTCGTTGCTTGAAGGTTCTGTCGCAGCGCACTTGCGTCGACTCGCCTTGCCGATGGTCTGGGGCATTCTTGCGACCATGTCATTTAACGTGGTGGACACCTATTTTGTTGCCCAGCTCGGAGATGGACCCCTCGCGGCAATGAGCTTTACCTTCCCGGTGGTGATGGTGATCAATGCGCTGGCTATTGGTCTCGGTGCGGGAATGTCTTCGGTGGTCGCACGTGCCTACGGTGCCGGAGATATGCAGCGGGTACGCCGCCTGGTTACCGACGCCACCGTGCTGGCCATACTGATCGCGCTGGTCGTGAGTATTGCCGGGCTACTCACCATAGAGCCTCTATTTCGGCTACTGGGGGCTGAAGAGCGCCTGCTGCCACTGATTACCGACTACATGGTGCCCTGGTATGTCGGTGCGGTGTTTGCCGTAGTGCCCATGGTCGCCCTGTCTGCTCTGCGCGGCATCGGCAATAGCTCCGTGACCGGTCGCATCATGCTCGGGGTTGCGCTGTTTAACCTGATCCTGGATCCGTTGCTGATTTTCGGGCTGCTTGGCTTCCCGCGTCTCGAGTTGCAGGGCGCCGCGTTGGCGACGGTCATATCTCGCGGGGTTAGCTTTTTTGTTGCGATGTATATTCTCGCGCGACGTGAGCACTTGCTCGCCATGCCGACCGCGAACTGGGCCGTGCTGAAAGATTCCTGGTCCAGTTTGCTGCACATCGGACTGCCAGCGATCGCGACCAACGTCATCATTCCCATGTCCGGTGGTGTGGTAGTGGCGCTGGTCGCCGCCCATGGCGCAGATGCGGTGGCGGGGCTCGGAATTGCGCTGCGCATTGAGCCGTTGGCCTTGATTGTCTTTTACGCCCTGTCATCTGTAGTCGGGCCGTTTATGGGGCAGAATGCTGGCGCCGGAAAATTGCAGCGCTTGGATGAAACGGTGTTGGTACTTACGCGATTCTGCCTGGTGTTTGGTGTGGTGCTCGGCCTGTTGCTGTGGTTGGTAGGTGGGCCGATCGCGGGGCTGTTCAGTGATTCCCCGCAAGTACTCGATGTGGCCACGGCCTATCTGTATCTGGTGCCGTTTAGCTATGCGGGCTATGGTTTTGTGATGTCTGCGAACGCCGCATTTAACGGCCTTGGACACCCACTCCCTGCGACCATGATTTCGTTCCTGCGGGTACTGGGGGTTTATCTGCCCTTGGCCTGGCTGGGGAATCAGATCTGGGGTATCAGCGGACTGTTTCTGGCAACGCTGTTATCCAATTTGGTCCTGGGGCTAGTCGCCTGGTGGTGGCTGCGCAAACATTTGCGGCAATATGCCAAGGATGCGCCTGCGGCGCTCGGTTGAGCAGCGGTGCTGCCACATAAGCAGCACTGCTACCAAACAAGCGTGTTTTATTCCTTGGTAATAGGCGCTGTGGCCTCGGTCAGCCAGTCTCGAGTATGCTCGTCGACTGCATTGGCAAGGGTCGTGCGCACCTTATCGTGGTAGTCATTCAGCCACAGCAACTCCGCGTCACTCAGCAGATCCGCATTAATCAGTTGGCGATCGATGGGCGCCAGAGTTAAATCTTCAAACTCCAGGAATCCCGGGAAGCCTTCGCGCTCTTTAACGAAAATCAGGTTTTCGATGCGAATACCGTATTCGCCGGTCAGATAAAAGCCCGGCTCGTTGGAGACAATCATGCCCGCCTCTAAAGCCACGTTGGTGGTGACCTTGCCAATTCTCTGTGGTCCTTCGTGCACACTCAGGAAACTGCCAACCCCATGGCCGGTGCCGTGGGCGTAGTCGAGCCCTGCATCCCACAGCGACTTGCGCGCGAATGCATCGATCTGTTCGCCGCAGGTACCTGCGGGAAACTTCAATGTGGCGATGGCGATATGCCCCTTGAGCACACGGGTGAAGTGATCGCGCGCGGACTCAGAAGGGGCCCCCAGAGCCACGGTACGCGTGACGTCGGTGGTGCCGTCCGGGTATTGGCCGCCGGAATCGATAAGGTAGATTCCTTCTGCCGCCATCGGCAGGCTCGACTCCGGGGTGACTCGATAGTGAACGATGGCGCCATTGCTGCGATAGCCGGAGATGGAATCAAAGCTGTCGTCGGTAAAGCCTTCACGCTGCTCACGTTTGCTGCGCAGCAACTGAACTGCTTCCATCTCGCCAAAATTCTGTTGGATTACCGCTTCCGGTAGTGCCGCGAGAAATTCACATAGCGCAGCACCGTCGCGCACGTGCGCCGCGCGGCTGCCTTCCAGCTCGGTGGCGTTTTTGCGGGCTTTGGCGGCGGTAATCGGATCCCGTGAAAACTGAATCTGAATGTCACGTGCGCGCAACTGCTGCAGAGTCCAGCAATTGGTCAGCTGCGGGTCCGCCCAAACGCTTTGAGCGTGCTGCCGTTCGGCTGCGCTGAACAAACTGTCTTTGTCATGCACCACCTCGATATCACTGCCGAGGTGCTTTTGCAGGGCCTCGCTGTTGGCGTCGGCGGCGAGATACAGCGTGGCGGAACCATCCTGGTACAGGAACCCCATGCTCAGCGCGACCGGCAAGTGCGGGATATCGCTTCCCCGGATATTGAACAGCCAGGCGCAGACTTCCGGGTTAGCGAGCCACAGAGCCTGCTGCTGTCTCTGCTTGAGTTCCTCGGCAATTCGCTGACGTTTGCTCTGGGAGTCTTCACCGGTGAAGATTTGCGGGTGTGGCAGTGCCGCGCCACTGGGAGGGGCAGGGCGGTCCGGCCAGATCTGGTCTATTGGATTGGTATCCAGCGCGCGCAGCTCAATACCCTGCTCATTCAAACGTTGCTTGAGGGGGGCAAGCCCGGGCTCCGTATGCAGGCGCGGGTCGAAGCCGAGGGTGTCGCCGGACTCAAGGGCGTTACAGAGCCAGTTAGCGATGTCGGCTGTGGCGAGGCTCTGTTGTTCGATGGGTTGGTCCCCGATCTGTTGCTGCGCCTGCAGCGTGTAGCGGCCATCGACAAACAGTGCCGTGTGCGTGTGAGCGAGGGCGGCAAGACCGGCGGACCCGTCAAAGCCAGTGAGCCAGGCCAGACGCTCGTCTGCAGCCGGCACATACTCATTTTGATACTCGTCGCAGCGGGGTACCAGAAATCCCTGAACCTGCTGCTCTACCAAGGCCCGCTGCAGGGCCTGCAAGTTTTCTTGACTCATTGTTCATCTCTGTCGGTAATATCGAGGGCGCTTGACCAGAAGTCCTCGGAGAGTCCGGTTTGCCCGGCGTGAGACTGGTTGGGTTTTTGCAGTCTAACAGCCCCAGAGATGTGTGCCGACGTGTATAATGCCCGACTGTTTTTTATCCAGTTCGATTGTTTGCATTATGGGTCAATCCTCATCTCCGGCGGGCATTAACGGCCGCCGTACCTTCGCGATTATTTCTCACCCGGACGCCGGTAAGACTACCGTGACCGAGAAGTTGCTGTTGTTCGGAAACGCGATTCAGCTTGCGGGTTCCGTCAAGGGCAAGAAAGGGCCCCACGCGCGCTCGGACTGGATGACCATGGAGCAGGAGCGGGGTATCTCCGTAACCTCGTCAGTCATGCAGTTTCCCTACAAGGAGCGCGTGGTAAACCTGCTGGACACCCCGGGGCACGAAGACTTCTCCGAAGATACCTATCGCGTACTGACCGCGGTGGATTCGGCGCTGATGGTGATTGATGGCGCCAAGGGTGTCGAGGATCGCACCATCAAGCTGATGAACGTATGTCGTCTGCGGACCACACCGATCCTGTCGTTCATCAACAAGCTGGATCGCGATATCCGCGATCCCATCGAAGTGATGGATGAAATTGAAGAGGTGCTGGATATTCAGGCGGCACCGATTAACTGGCCACTAGGTTCCGGCAAGCTGTTCAAGGGCGTGTACAACCTGTATACGGACACGATTCACGTGTTCCAGCAGGGGCAGGGTCACACCATTCCTGAAGACATTCAGATCAAAGGCTTGGATTCCGACGAGGCCACTGCGCTACTGGGTGAAGATGCCGAGGAAATTCGCGAAGAAATCGACCTTGTCCGTGGTGCTACCCATGAGTTTGATCTGGAAGCCTACCGCGCCGGCAAGCTGACCCCGGTATTTTTCGGGACCGCTCTGGGTAACTTTGGCGTTCGCGAAATGCTCGACGGATTTGTCGAGTGGGCGCCGGGCCCGCAATCACGCCAGACCATTGAGCGTGAGGTACAACCGGAAGAGGGCAAGTTCAGTGGGTTTGTGTTTAAGATCCAGGCCAACATGGACCCCAAACACCGCGATCGTATTGCCTTTATGCGCGTTTGTTCCGGTACTTACAATCGCGGTATGAAGATGAAGCACGTGCGTATCGGCAAAGATGTGAAAATTGCTGATGCCGTTACGTTTATGGCCGGTGATCGCACCCACGTCGAGGAGGCCATTGCCGGCGATATCATCGGCTTGCACAACCATGGCACTATCCAGATTGGCGACACCTTTTCCGAGGGTGAAACCCTGAAATTCACCGGTATCCCCAACTTTGCGCCGGAGCTGTTTCGTCGAATCCGCCTGAAAGACCCGCTGAAGCTGAAGCAGCTGCAAAAAGGCCTGCAGCAGCTGTCCGAGGAAGGCTCTACACAGGTGTTTTTCCCCCTGGATAACAACGACATCATCGTCGGTGCTGTGGGGGTGCTGCAGTTCGAAGTGGTGGCTTATCGTTTGAAAGACGAGTACAAAGTGGAAGCGATCTACGAAAACGTGAATGTGAATACAGCGCGTTGGGTGGAAAGTGAAAGTGCCAAAGAGCTGGAGAACTTCAAGCGCAAAGCCAGTATCAACCTGGCAGTGGATGGCGCGGGGCATTTAACTTACCTGGCCCCGACCCGAGTTAACCTGCAACTTGCAGAAGAGCGTTACCCGGACGTGCGCTTCTATGCGACCCGCGAGCATTAATCTGGATTGGAATCCGCTTAATTTTTAAGAGATTGTTACCGTGACAGCAGTAAAGAAAACCACGATTCCTACACAGTTACCCGAAGAAATGCCGCGCGTCGGCAATTGGTTCACACAAGGCCTCGGGCTTTTGATTGTCAAAATACTGGGGTGGCGCTTTGACGGTAACTTCCCTGCGGAAAAAAAGTTGATGGTGGCACTGGCCCCGCACACATCCAACTGGGACTTTGTAGTGGCGATGCCCTTTATTTTGGCATTGAAATTGAAAGCCTCCTGGCTAATGAAAAAAGAGGCATTCTTCTTCCCGTTTAAAGGACTGTTTATGGCACTTGGTGGTATCCCTACCGACCGTTCCGCGGCGGGTGGTATGGCCAAACAGGTAGCAAGCCAATTCAAGCAAAATGAAAAAATGTGGGTGGCACTTACCCCAGAAGGTACGCGCAAGAAAGCGACGAAATGGAAAAACGGTTTCCTGCGCATCGCGCATGCGGCGGATGTGCCCGTATTGCTGATCGCCTGGGATTTTCCCACCAAGCGTATCTGTATTGATTCGCTGTATCGCACCACCGGTAATTTTGAGGCCGACATGCAGGAAGTGCAGCGTCGTTTCAGTAAATATCGTGGGCGCAACCCGGAAAATCAAACGGAACTTGTTGGTAGCGAATGAACCTGCTCATTACCGTCGGACTGACTTTTGCGGTATTTGCACTCGTAGTCTGGGGGTTGATGCATATGCGTACGCCTCGTTTCCGCATGGAACGGGCGCAATTCCAGCAGGGGCTGGAGGATGTGATTGCAGGGCAGGCGGATGACAATGAATGGCGTGTGCTGACCGGGTACCCCATGCGTCACGACCCGCCTTTGGAGCTATTGCGGTTAGAGTGTTTGCGTATTGAGGAAGACGAGTACACCGGCAAAATGCCCTACCTGTTTTCCGACGAGGGCATTCGACGATTGCGTGAGGTACGCGAACGTCTACTTTCACTGCCGAAACAATAGATCGAAAATCGTTTTATCGAATAACAATAACTATCCACGAGTAGTATTGGAGAAATCATGTTTAAGCACCTGTTGAAACCTGTTGTGACAATGAGCGGCGGTTTAGCGGCGATGTTGATGGTCGTTGCCACACACGCGACGCCGCTGAATAAAGAGGACTTGTCGGTAGCTGAGGTACTTAGAGATCGCGCACTGGAGTCTTCAGACGCCTACAGCCTGGTGGAGTCTCTCACTGTGGAAGTGGGCCCCCGACGTGCCGGCACCAAGGGCGATGAGCGGGCGGTAGCCTGGGCCCAGCAAAAAATGAAAGCCCTCGGCTTTGATCGCGTGTACACCGAACAGATCGACGTAAAGCGCTGGGCGCGCGGACACGCGCATGCCGAGGTTATCGCACCTTTTCCCCAGCCTCTGGTGGTGAGCTCACTGGGGTACGGCGCATCCACTCCGGAAGGTGGCCTGACAGCCGAAATTGTTCCTTTTGCCGATGTTGAAGCCTTGATGGCGGCGCCGGCGAGCGCGGTAAAGGGCAAAATCGCCTTTATTAACAAACGCATGGAGCGTGCGCGCACCGGTGAAGGCTACGGGCCGGCGGTGCAGGGGCGCAGCAAGGGTATGCGTGCAGCTGCAGAAAAAGGTGCTGCTGCCATGCTGCTGCGTTCGGTTGGTACCGATTCCGACCGCTTTGCCCACACCGGTATGATGTCTGTCGATGGCGTGGCCAATCCGGTGCCGGCCCTGGCCCTCTCGGCCCCGGATGCGAACTTGCTGGAGGCCATGCTGCAGCGTGGTAAGCCGGTAGAGTTGAAGCTCGATGTACACAATGCCCCTCTGCCCGATGGCCCGTCCTTCAACGTGATTGGTGAGGTTGTTGGCCGCGAGAAGCCAGAAGAAGTGGTTCTTATTGGCGCTCACCTGGATAGCTGGGACGAGGGTACCGGTGCACTGGATGACGGCGCTGGTGTGGCGATTGTGATGGAGACCGCACGCCTGATCTCTGAATTGCCTCAGCGCCCGCGTCGCACCCTGCGAGTGGTTCTGTTTGGTGCTGAAGAGATCGGTCTGGTAGGTGCAAAGCAGTATGTGGACGCGCACCAGGATGCACTGGACAAAATTATCATGGTGTCCGAATCTGACTTTGGCGCGGGCAAAATCTGGCGCTTTGATACGCGTATTCCAGAGAGCAAGTTTGTGATTGCCGACCAAATGATGCAGCTGCTTGCCCCTCTGGGTATTGAGCGAGGCAATAACAAAACCTACGGTGGTCCTGACAGCAGTGTGTTTGTCGCACGCGGCGTGCCGGCGATGGGGCTATACCAGGACGGTACCGATTACTTTGATTATCACCACACGCCGAATGACACCCTGGATAAAGTCGACCCGGATAACCTGAAACAGAATGTTGCCGCCTGGGTGGTGATGTCATTCCTGGCTGCGGAAATGGAAGGGGATTTCGGTCGCGTTAGCATCGAGAATTAACTTGCCGATTTAATCTTTTCTTAAAAAACCTCGCACTTTGCGGGGTTTTTTATTGTCCGCCAATCGGTGGTGGCGAGATTGACAACTCTTAACCCGCTAGTCATGCTGCGTACACATTCAACCGGTAAGTCAAGGAATACACAATGGCCAACGTTACGCTGCAAGGAAACCCTATTACCACCGTGGGTGATCTGCCTCAGGTCGGCACCCAGGCCCCCGCCTTTACCCTAGCGCAAGGTGACTTGTCAGACCTGACGCTACAGGACCTGGCTGGCAAGCGCGTGGTCTTGAATATTTTCCCTTCGGTAGATACCCCTACCTGCGCCACCTCGGTGCGTACCTTTAACGAGCAGGTTGCTGCGCTGGAAAATACCGTGGTGGTTTGCGTCTCCGCGGACCTGCCGTTTGCGATGGCGCGTTTCTGTGGCGCTGAAGGAATTGCAAATGTGAAGCTGGGTTCTACATTTCGCTCGAGCTTTGGCGAAGACTATGGCGTTGCGTTCGCAACGGGTCCGTTAATCGGTTTGCTCTCACGCGCTGTTGTGGTGATCGATGAAACTGGCAAGGTTGTTTATACCGAGCAGGTCGCGGAAACCGCTGACGAGCCTAACTATGACGGTGTTACCGCCGCACTGTAATTGTTGCTTGCTCTCAAATAAAAAGCCGCGTCAATTTGTGACGCGGCTTTTTTGTTTTTGGACCTGTTCGATTTCGCGATATATGTACAGTGAGCAGTGGGTATCGATCTAACGGTGGTTGCCGCGCAAGTCCAGCACGGTTTCCTGAAGTGCTTCTGCTCTTGCATTGGTGGCCTCAACCGGTTTTCCCGCCACGACACAGACTCTTGACCAAAAACGCCGGGGCAGTGTGCTGAATGCATGGCCGTCCTTATGGCTGAAAAAACTTCCCCACAAGCCTCTCAACGCCATAGGAATAACCGGTACCGGGGTGCGCTCAAGTATCTTTTCAATTCCCGCCTTGAACGGTTGTAGCTCCCCGTTTTTGGTGAGCTGCCCTTCGGGGAAAATGCACAGCAAGTCGCCGTCTTTCAACCCTTGTTCGATCTCTGCAAAGGCTTTCGCGTAATCCTCCGGGTCCTGCTGTTTGGAGCAGATGGGAATGGCGCGGCTGGTTTTGAAAATAAAATGCAGTACGGGAATCTGATAGATCGGCTTGTACATGATAAAGCGAATCGGGCGGCGCACTGCGCCAGCCAGTAACAGCGCATCCACATAGCTCACATGGTTGCAGGCTATGATGGCCGCGCCTTCCGCTGGAATACGCTCAAGCCCTTCGTGTTTTACCCGGTACATGGTGTGAGAAAGCAGCCAGATGAGCAGCCGCATGGCAAATTCCGGTACCTTGGTAAATACAAAGATTGCTACCGCCGCGTTCATCAGGGCGATGACCAGGAAAAACTGTGGGATTGTTGCCCCGAGAACATTCAGGAAGACGATACCGAGCAGTGCTGCCACCACCATAAACAGGGCGTTGAAGATATTGTTGAGGGATATGATGCGCGCGCGGATACTTTCTTCGGAGCGCTCCTGCATCATTGCGTAAAGCGGGACAATGAAAAATCCGCCAAAAATACCAATCAATGTCAGGTTGATCAAAATACTTAGCGAGCCGTCACTGGCCCAGAATGCGGCAACGGTGGATTCCGCAGGAGGCTGATAGTTACCGGTGGCTGAGGCCAGCAGCATGCCGACCACCGTCAAACCAGCGGCACCGATCGGTACCAGCCCGAGTTCGACGCGGCCGGCGGACAGGCGCCCACACAGCAATGATCCAATCGCTACACCAATGGTAAAGCAGCACAGCAACAAAGTGACCAGCGACTCGCTGCCCCCCAGTACATTGCGAGTCAGGCTGGGGATCTGTGTCAGATAGGCGGCTCCAAGTAGCCAGAACCAGGAAATACCAATGATGGCGTAAAACACCGATGGCTTTTTCAGCGCTTCTTTAAGCACCCGCCCAACTTGGGTAACCGGGTTGAAGTTGAGCTTGAGGTCGGGGGCGGGTGCCGCCGCCGTGGGTATCTTTCGGCATACCAGATAACCGGAAATTGCTGTGGTCAGCAGTACAGCAGAAATCCACAGTAACCCGGACTGGCCTTCGCCGGTGTACCCGGCCAGCAGGCCACCGACGATGGTGCCGGTCAGGATGGATACAAAGGTGCCCATTTCCACCAGTGCGTTGCCACCCACCAGCTCTGCCTTCTGCAGATGCTGGGGCAAGATCGCGTACTTCACGGGCCCGAAGAAGGAAGACTGCACCCCAAGTAAGAACAGCACCGCTAGGCACAAATAGTTATTACCGCTATAGAGTGCACCGATGCCCAGCAACACAATACCTATCTCGGCTAGTTTGATACGGCGAATCAGAACGCTTTTGTCCACCTTGTCTGCTATCTGGCCGGCGGTGGCCGAAAACAGGAAAAACGGCAGGATAAACAAACCTGCAGCCAGGTTGATCAGGAAGTTCGCCTCGTCGGTTGCCAGGCGAAAGGCAATCATCACGATCAATGCGTTTTTGAATACATTGTCGTTAAAGGCGCCCAGTGACTGGGTGCAAAAGAATGGTAGAAAGCGACGGCTGGCGAGTAGCTGTAACTGATTCTTGTGGGCCACGGTGGTCTCCCTCGTGCTTGCAAGCGTTCTTTGCAAACCATGTTAAGCCATTCGCGCCAGAAGGGGCAGGAGGTGCAGACATAAAAAAGCCCCGCGGGGCGAGGCTTTTCGGTAAAGGGTGGATAAAGAACTTACCAGATCTCTACACGCTCTTCCTTGGGCAGGTACATACCGTCGCCTTCCTTCACATCAAATGCGCTGTAGAACGCTTCGATGTTGGGTACAACACCCTGTACGCGGTATTTGGCCGGCGAGTGCGGATCGGTTTTCAGGCGCTCGCTCAGGGCTTCGTCGCGCATTTTACTGCGCCATACCTGTGCCCAGCCCATGAACACACGCTGATCACCGGTGAAACCGTCGATTTCCGGGCCTTCCTCGCCATTCAAGGACATCTTGTAGGCTTTGTAGGCAATACCGAGGCCGGACAGGTCGCCGATGTTTTCACCCAGGGTCAGCTCACCATTGATGTGCTCGCCTTCGAGCGGCTGGAAGCCCTGATATTGGGCCACCAGCTTGCCGGTCAATTGATCGAAGTTGTCGCGGTCGGAATCGGTCCACCAGTTATTCAGGTAGCCCTTGCCGTCAAACTTAGAGCCCTTGTCATCGAAGCCGTGACCAATCTCATGGCCAATTACGCCACCGATACCGCCGTAGTTCACGGCGTCGTCCGCATTCATATTGAAAAACGGTGGCTGCAGGATTGCCGCGGGGAACACAATCTCATTCATCGGCGGATTGTAGTAAGCGTTTACGGTTTGCGGGCTCATATGCCACTCGCCGCGGTCCAGCGGCTTACCCAGTTTGTTGCGGTCGTTCAGTGTATCGAACAGGGTTGCGGCGATGGCGTTGTTCACCAGGTTGTCCGCTTCCACCTGCAGGTCGCTGTAGTCGCGCCACTTGTCGGGGTAACCGATTTTGGTGGTGAAGTTTGCCAGCTTGGTGAGGGCTTCCTTCTTGGTGTCTTCGCTCATCCAGGTCAGTGATTCGATGGACTCCTTGTACGCCGATTTCAGGTTGTCTACCAGCTTCACCATGCGCGCTTTGGCTTCCGGCGGGAAGTATTTTTCGACATACAGCTGGCCTACCAGTTCGCCCGCGGAGCCATTCACGAACTGTACAGCGCGTTTCCAGCGTGGCTCCATTTCTTTGGTACCGCGAATGGTGGTGCCGTAGAAGTCGAAGTTGGCCTGGGCAATTTCATTGTGCATGTAAGGTGCGGCCGCGGAGAGCACCTTGAGTTTCAAATAGCGTTTCCAGGTGCCCAGCTCGGTATCCGCGATGATGGTATTTACCGCTTCCAGATACTCGGGCTGGCGAACAATAAAGGAGTCGGCTTTTTGCAGGTGCGCTTTCTGCAGGTAGCTATCCCAGTCGAAGGAGGGCATCAGGGCCTTCAATTCGGCGAGGGTTTTCTTGTTGTAGGATTTCACCGGGTCACGGTTTTCCACGCGCGTGCGGTGGTGTTCCGCCAGGCTTTTTTCCAATTGGTACAGAGATTCCGCGTATTGCTCCGCGTTATCCAGCCCGGAAATTTGCTGCATCTCTACCAGAAATTCACGATAGGCTTGCTGGAGCTTCTGGCCCTTTTCTGAATCGTCAAAATAGTAATCGCGATCGGGTAGTCCGAGTCCGGCCTGGGAAATATAGGTAATGTAGTTCTCTACCTGCTTCAGGTCTTGATATACGTAGCCACCGAAGGGTACGTCATAGCCAACAGTGTCGGCATAGGCGAAAAAGTCACCCAGGTCTTTGTGTGTTTCGATTGCGTCGACCTTGGCCAGTTCGGGTGCGATGGCGCTAACACCTTTCTTCTCAATGAGTTCTTCATTCATGAAGCTGTTGTACAGGTCACCGATTTGCTTGGCGCTCGCACTGCTGGCGTTTTCACTGGCCTCCATAATCAGGCCTTTTACCTCTTCGGTGGCCTTGTCGCGCAGCATGCTGAAACCGCCCCAACGGGATTTGTCCGCAGGGATTTCGGTATTTTTGATCCAGTTTCCGTTTACGTAGGAAAAGAAATCATCCTGAGGGCGCACGCTCGTATCCATGGCGCTCAGGTCAATACCGGAGTCAAGTGTGGTATTTGCGGCAGCACTTTGCTCGGCGCTGGGCTTGGCGTCACTGGCTGTAACACTCCCGTCGTCTGGTTTGGTACAACCGCCGACGGCGGCAACGGCAGTGGCGATAGCCAGTGGTAAAAGCAGTTTCTTCATAATGGGCCTTTTGGGCTTTTTATTGGTTGGATGACCGTCCAGTGTGTGGGGCGGATAGAGTTTGTGCAGCTTGCATATTATGTGTGGCGCGGCGGCTACGGCAAGCGGAGGTGCGGTGAGTGGTAGTCTGCGGGCGATGGATTTAAACGGCCGCAGGAGATTTAAGCGGGCAAAAGAAAGCCCCGGTTTTGGGGCTTTTTTCGGGGGGCGATCTTGAAGCCGATGTTTAGTCCGGCAGGCGGAAAGTAATCGGCACCGAGAAGCGGTATTCTTCCATCTTGAGCTGGACGGGGGTGGCCGGGTAAGGGCCGGCGCGCTCCACGGCTTCAAGCGCTTCGCGGTTCAGGCTGGAGTAGCGGGACTCCTGCACGGTAGTCACACTGGTCACATTGCCTCTATTGTCGATCGTGACGTTCAGACGCACACTCCCTTCCTGGCCGCGATCCTGGGCGCGTTTCGGATAGCGGATATGCTTGAAGGTGTGCCGCAGCAGCATGGAGTGGTAAATCTGGCGTGCCAGGATCATGTCTGCGGTCAGTGGAGCTTCCTCTTCCTCTTCCAGCTCTTCCTCTTCTACCGGCGGAGTCGCTGGGCGGGTTGTGGTCGGCTTCAGTGGTTTGGGCTGAGAAGGCGGTGTGGCTGCAACTGCTGTGGCCGCGGGCTCGGTCCGGGCTGGCTCCGGCTCTTCTGCAGCAGGTTGAGCCGCTTCTACTGTTGGCTTTTGTACTGCCGCAGTGCTAATCGCGGCCAGTGTCGGAGGTGGGATATTCGCGGCCAACTTGGGTTTTACCGCTGGTACAGGTGCCGCAGCCGCGGAGCTGGTTTCTTTTGCCGCTTCCTGCTCGTCGAGCATCGCTGCTACTTGGGCTACGCGCGCTGCACCTGGCTGCAGGGATTCATAGGTGGCGAGTAAGCCAGAGTCTACGTCGCCGCTAGAGATAAGGCTGTCACGGAACTCGGTCGAGGGCGGAACCGGGCCGATCCAGGCGCGCAGCAAGGTATTGAAGAAGTCGCGGTCTTCAATCATGCCCAGCATGATGTCATTCAGGGAAACGGACGTTGTCCCCGTATCGGGAGCGTAATCGATGCTCAGGTGATCGCCGCTCATCAAACGCCCTTTAAACAGGTTGGCGAAAGTCACCATGTTATTCGCTTGGCCAGTGAGGGTGTCGCTCGGGTTGTTGATGGCGATACTTTCCATCCACTGGTTGCGCAGGCGTCTTGCGGACAGCCGGTCCTCGATCACGCGGATTTGTAAGCTGCGGGAAACATTGTTGTCGAGCAGAGCGCTGGTGTTGTCGGCAAGCTGGTCAGAATAGACAGCAACGAAATAACGGTCTTTGTTGAATTGCTGCTCCAGAGCGAGTCCATTGAGCAGCGAGGCCGCATTTGCTGTCACAGCCGAGGCGAACAGCAGCAGGGCAATGACGATTTTTGTCGATTTCATTTTAATGGTATCTATTTTGGCTTGTGGCCGGATGGGCAGAAACCGGCAGAAAAGCGCTGAGCTCCCGTCCATGTACCCCAAGGAATGCTCATTACTTCTTTCGCACCTTCCCCCCGAAAGGTACGTCCCCGGAAATTCTGGTGTTTTTTAGGTGGGCAAGCCGCCGCGCAACTACCTTGATTTTCTTCCAGGGTCCACTCAACTCTACTGTAACTGCAATGGAGTTCAACCCTGAAGTGGGTAAAATGTCTCGTTTTTTTAATTTCCCCGTGGCAGGGGGAAGACACAGCTTTGTTTGCACCTAGAATGCGTGTTCTGGTGGTGCATTGTGCATGTGGATATGTACTAACAAGGTGCACCGCCAAACTGCTGTGAGATTGGCTCCAGCAGCTGGTAACACGACGCAATATTCAAGATTTCCATGGATTACAAAGCGCTAAGTGACTTTCCCCGCGATGCGGTGGACCGTCTGTTAAATGTCATTCACCTCTTTCGTGATATTCGTGCCACCAGTGAGTGGCAATACGACGTATTACTGAAGCGCTCACGTTTGGTTTCACTAAACCCAGGAGAGGCGCTGCTGCACAGTGGTGACGTAGACCAGTGGGTGTATTTCCTGGTGCGCGGGGAGTTGCAGGTACACGTGGACGATGCGGCGGCTTCCAGCGGCGATCGCCCGCTTGCGGAGATTCGCCCCGGCGAAGTGTTTGGTGACCTGTCGATGCTGCTGGCGGAGCCCCGTAGCGCGACCATTGTGGGGGCGCCGGTCGGCCAGGAAATTCAGGTTCTCGCGGTAGATTGCACCCTGTTTGGTGACCTTGAGGACTTTTCGCTACTACAGCTGCCCACCAAGCTGGTGTTCTATCGCAATATGGTGCATTCGTTGCGCTGGAAGCTTGAGGTCTACCGTTCTAAATATCCGACCCACGAGCTGGCCAATAGTCACCGTCGCCTGAAACTCTACACTGGCCCGAAAAATTGCAAAGAAGAGTTGGTGGCGCTTGCGGACCAGGCGCGAGATCTGGCTCGCATCCTGCTGGATTGGAATGCCGAGTTCGGCAGCGGCCAGCTCGTCGCAGAAGAGTCGGATATGTCCGACTTCCTCGAATCCATACTCTCCTGACCACATATCCGCACCTTTCATAATAGAGAAGGTGAACCCTTTCTCGTTTTCCCGCGTACAATGACCATTGTTGGATTTGTGCGTGGGACCGCTGGAGGCCGTCTCCGAGGCCAGTCCGAAATCTAATCAGATCTGAAAGTAACTGTGAAAAGTACCTGTGACTTGACCATTCTCAGGTACAGAAGGCTATTCGTCCCTCTAAAATTCCCTGCGGATTTCGTAATACGGCAGTCTTGGGCGCTGTTTCGATCAAGAATTGTGCATAAAATCTCCTATCAAACTTAAATTGCAGACAGGAATGCAGTTATGAACTTTCTGTTGGGCCTCTGGCGGCAACGTAACTATCGCATGGCAACCATTGTGGGTGCCCTGGCTGCGCTGTGGCTGTTGAGCGGCGTATTACTCAAGGATGGGAAGCAAGCGCTGCTTGAAGCGGAGGTCGCGAAGAGCGCATCTGCGATTCCGACAGAGCGCATGAAAATCAGCGGGCGCTATATAGAGGCCCAGCCGTATACCACCCGAGTAGTTGTCAATAGTCGAAGCGAGGCCAACCGGAGTGTGCAGCTGAGAGCGGAGCTCGACGGCGCGGTCGCGGGGCTTCCGGTCGATGAAGGGCAGTATGTAGCCAAGGGTGACGTGATTTGTGAGATTGCCGCGGAAGATCGCCCGGAAAAGTTGACGCGCGCACGCGCATCATTAAAGAAAGCTGAGCTGGATTTTGCGGGCGCGCAAAAGCTCAAGGGGCGCGGCCTTCAGTCGGGCACGCAAATGGCCCAGCAAGAAGTTGCTCTCGCCAACGCTCGCGCAGACCTGAAACGGGCACAGCTGGATGTGCAAAACCTGAAGATTCGCGCGCCCTTTGACGGTGTTGTCAACAGCCGGGCGGTGGAGCTGGGGGATTTTGTTCGCCGCGGCGAGGAGTGCGCAACCATTCTTGACCTGAATCCCATGCTCATTGTGGGAGAAGTTTCCGAAACCAGGGTGGGTAGCCTGCAATTGGGGGCGCCCGCCAGCGCGCAAATGCAGAATGGCCAGATTATCAATGGTCAGCTGCGCTACGTGAGCCAGCAAGCGCACGCTGTGACACGCGCCTACCGCGTAGAAGTGGCGGTGGCGAATGACGACGGGGCTTTGCGCAGCGGCATCAGTGCGCGAATGGCGTTGCCGACGGGCGAGGTCATGGCCCACAGGATTAATTCTTCCCTGTTAACTTTGAATGACGCCGGCCTGCTTGCGGTGAAGATCCTCGACGAGGACCAGCGCGTTGTATTACGCAGTGTCCAGCTGGTCAGTGATGAAAGTGATGGTGTGTGGATTACCGGATTGTCGCCGCGCACCTTGCTGGTAACTGTGGGGCAGGAATATGTCAGCGTCGGTGAGCAGGTCGAAGTAGAGTTGGAAGAGACTGGTGGTGATTTACCGGCCCCTTTTACTGCCGTCGAACCAGAACGTGAACCGGTTTCTGTGAAACAGGCTGCACAGGCTTCCGGGGAGTCACTCTAATGAAACTCTTGGACGGCGCTATTGATCGCTTCCGCAGCAGCATAAGTCTGATGCTGCTCATCGTCATCATGGGGATCGCCGCGCGCGGTGCCATGACGGTGGAGTCCAGCCCGGAAGTTAACCCGCCGATCGTGATTGTGCAGGTGCGGCACGAAGGAATTTCTCCGGAAGATGGGGTGCGCTTGCTGATTCGCCCGCTGGAGCAGGAAATTCGCTCGCTGGAGGGCGTAGAGCAAGTTGTCGCCAATGCGCGGGAGTCACTGGTATACCTGGTCATAGAGTTTGACTCTGCGATCGATATTGATATTGCGGTCGATGATGTGCGCAATGCGGTTGATCGTGCCAAGGCAGAGTTACCGCGTGATGCGGACGAGCCGGTAGTGGAGGAGGCATCGGCTCAGCCATTCCCGACGATAGTGGTAACCCTGGCCAGTGAGGGAGCCAGTGAGCGCGAACTGCTACGCAGCGCGCAACTGCTGAAACGCAGAATTGAAAATGTTAGCGAAGTACTGAGTGCAGACATCAGTGGTAGTCGCGAGGAGGTCGTCGAAGCCATCATTGACCCAGTGCGGCTTGAGCATTACCAAATAACCAGTGGTGAACTCATTAATGCTGTGCTCGGGAATAATTTGCTGATCCCGGCTGGTGAGATGGATGTCAGCAAGGGGCGCTTCTCGGTAAAGGTTCCCGGGTTAATCGAATCGGCCAGTGACGTATACCAGATTCCACTCAAGCAGTCGGATGATGGTGTTGTGACCCTTGGTCAGGTCACCGATATCAGGCGGACCTTTAAGGACGCCACGAGTTATACCAGTGTGAACGGGCAACAGGGCCTGTCGGTCAATGTGGAAAAACGCACCGGCGCCAGCTCTGTGGACCTGGCAGACAAAGTCCGGGAGGTGGTAAATGCCGAACGAGAGTATTTACCTCGCGGGGTAAAGGTCGACTTTGTATTTGACCAGTCTAATTGGGCGAGGGACATGGTGAGCGAAATGGAGGGCAATATCCTCACCGCAATGTTGCTGGTGATGATCATTGTCGTGTCCGCGCTTGGTTTCCGCTCCGGGCTACTTGTGGGCCTGGGGATTCCCTTCTCATTACTGTTCGGCTTCATCATTACTTGGTACCTGGGTTATTCGTTCAACTTCATGGTCATGTTCGGCATGTTGTTGGCCCTCGGTATGCTGATCGATGGCTCAATCGTGATCACTGAATTTGCCGACCGCAAGATGGCTGAAGGTCTATCTGCACGCGCGGCCTACTCAATTGCTGTGCGCCGAATGTTCTGGCCGGTTGTCGCGTCAACGGGGACCACCCTGGCCGCTTTCCTCCCAATTATCTTTTGGCCCGGTGTGGTTGGCGATTTTATGCGCTTTTTACCGGTAACCGTGTTTTCCGTACTGGCGGGGTCATTGGTTTACGCGCTGTTCTTTGCCCCCGTAGTGGGGTCGGTATTTGGCAAGGGCCGCGTTGATCTGGCTTCACAGCAGCATCTCAAGCAACTGGAGCATGGCGATCCGAGCGCTTTAGGGGGAATCACTGGCTTTTATGCCCGCATGCTGACATCCGTTGTGCGCTATCCGCTGATATCTTTTGGCGGCACCATTGCGGTGCTGGTGGGTATCTTTATTGCTTTTAATGCCTTTAATCCGGGAATGGAGTATTTCACCGAAACCGAGGAGCAATACGGCAACGTTGAAGTGCGAGCGCTGGGAAACCTGTCGTTGGAGGAAAAGCGCGCACTGGTAACTCAAGTAGAAACTGCGGTGATGCAGGTACCCGAGGTACGTGTGGTGTATACCTCGATTGGATCGGGTGGTATTTCCGGCAATCAAGACAGGTCGCCCGACCAAATTGCCAATCTACTGGTTGAGTTACAGCCGACGGATCTGCGGGATCGTAAAAGCCGGGATATCTTTGCTGATATTCGTCAGCGCACAGGAGGCTTTGCGGGTATTAAGACCAGTGCCAAGGCGTTTGAAGGTGGTCCGCCTGTGGGTAAGGCCATTGTGCTTGAATTACGCAGCCGCGATTACGACAGCCTGCTGGCAGAAACCTGGCGACTGCATCGGGCGCTGGAGAATGAGTTTGATGGGCTGCGAGATGTTGTGAATACGGCTCCGCTGCCAGGCATTGAGTGGGAAGTTAAGGTCGACCGATCAAAGGCTGCACTCTACGGGGCGGATCTTACTGGCGTCGGGCGCGCGGTGCAGCTGGTGACCAACGGTGTGTTGATGGCGGAATACCGCCCGGATGATTCCGATGAGGAAGTAGATATTCGTATCCGCTATCCGGATTACGCTCGCGGCATTACCGCGCTGGACGAGCTCAAGGTAAACACCCCGGGCGGTGCGGTACCGGTCAGCAGCTTTGTGTCCACTGTGGCCGGGCCCAGAGTGGATAAAATTGAGCGTATTGATGGCATTACCCGTATGCAGATCAAGGCTGATGTTGAGGATGGTGTGTTGGCGGACGACAAGGTACGCGAGATACGCCAGTGGCTGAAGCAGCACCCGATCGATGGCAATGTAGAGTTGCTCTACCGGGGCGCAGATGAAGAAACCAGCGAGACTCTGGTGTTTTTACAGGTCGCCTTCTCTTTGTCTCTGTTCCTGATGTTTATCCTGCTTGTCACCCAGTTCAATAGCTTCTATCAGTCTGCATTGATTCTGTCTTCGGTGATTATGTCCACTGCCGGTGTGTTGCTTGGGCTTACCCTTACTCAGTCGACCCTCAGTGTCATTATGACCGGAGTGGGTATTGTGGCCCTCGCTGGGATTGTGGTGAACAACAATATTGTATTGATTGATACCTATAACTTTGTACGCAAGGCAGACCCGGAACTGAGTGCTGGTGCTGCAGCGGTTAAGGCTGCCGCGCAGCGCCTGCGGCCGGTGTTCCTTACTACTGCCACCACAATACTCGGCTTGCTGCCCCTGGCACTGGGGGTGAGCGTGGATATGGTTGGGCGTGATATTGTCGTGAATGGCGTGATTGCGTCTTTCTGGGTGAAGCTGGCCAGTGCAATCGTGTACGGGCTCAGTTTTTCCACCCTGCTCACGCTGATCGTGACGCCAGTGATGCTTGCGCTACCTTCGGCACTGCGTGACCTGGTGAAAGGGGCTCTGCCCGCTGGACTGTTGGCCAAGCGCCGTTTACGCAGTTGATGGAAGACGGCGGGCGGAGCGGATGAATACCCGCCATCGATAACTTTCTGGCAGACATAAAAAAACCCCGGCGAGCCGGGGTTTTTTTATGTCTGCCAGAAAGTGTCGATTAAGACTTGGCTTTCGGCGGACGACCGCGGCGAGCCGGAGCCTTCTTGGCGGCAGTCTTCTTAGCTGCAGCTTTCTTGGCTGGGCGGCCTGCTTTCTTGGCTGCGGGCTTCTTAGCTGCAGCTTTCTTGGCTGGACGGCCTGGCTTCTTCTTGGCAGTAGCCTTGGTCTTGGTCTTGGTCTTGGTCTTGGCTTTTGCTTTAGCAGCGGCTTTTTTGGCAGCAGCGGCAGCTTTCTTCTTAGCAGCGGCAGCCTTCTTCTTGTCAGCAGCAGCTTGCTTCTTGGCAGCAGCAGCGGCCTTCTTCTTGGCAGCGGCGGCTTTCTTCTTGTCAGCAGCAGCTTTCTTCTTGGCAGCAGCTGCGGCTTTCTTCTTGTCAGCAGCGGCTTTCTTCTTGGCAGCAGCAGCAGCTTTCTTGGCGGCGGCAGCGGCTTTCTTCTTGTCAGCGGCAGCTTTCTTCTTGGCAGCAGCAGCAGCTTTTTTGGCAGCGGCAGCGGCGGCTTTCTTCTCAGCGGCAGCCAGCTTCTTGGTGATGGCTGTTTCTTCTTTGGCTACAGCCTTGGCGATTTTGGTTACCAGCTTGTTTTCAGCAACGATGGTAGCCAGCTTCGCTTTCGCTACGGCAGAAGCAGCTTTGGCAGCTACAGCGGCTTTCTTGGCAGTTGCAGCAGCAGCTACGGCAGCTTTTACTTGCTTCTGCTGAGCAGCAGATTTCTTCTTGGCACGGGCTGCTTTAACCTTAGCGGCGGCAGCTTGTGCTTTTTTGGCAGCTTTGTCAGCTTCTTTGCCAGCTTTATCGGCTTCTTTCTTTGCACCAGCTTCTTGGCTGCTACGCGCCTTTTCCAGCTGAGATTTCAAAGAAGCGAGTTCCGCCTCCAGCTTTGCCACGGCGCTCACGCGCGCGGTGGATTTTTTACGTCCGGCCATAAAATATCCCTGTATCTAAATTTGGTATTTAGGTGTTATTTTGGATGAGTGGAATTCATCGCGCTAATTGCAGCTTATTTATATACTTGATTGCAAGTGTTTTAGGGGCGTTTTTACTCTGTAATGAATAAATTTAAGGTTTTTTTTACTTTTTTTGCCTTTAGCTGGCTATTGGCGTGTGGAGTCGGTGCTTTTTTTCCATTAATTGGCAATGCTGCGCCGTCTGAAAAACTCGCCTGGGCGGGCGTAATTTTGAATGCGTTGGCCCTGCCGGTGTGGATTGGGCTACGTTATTTGTATCCACAGAAATTTCACGGTGATATTCGAGAATCCAATGCATTTCTCGGTGTGTTAATCGGTCTTGCGGTTGCGCTATTGGCAGATGGGCAGCGTGGTTTACCCATTTACCTGGTAATTACGAATCTTTTTATCGTTTTACTTTATCTTTACCACTTCAGTTCGGTTTCTCATCCTGCATTACCCGGCGTTAATCAACGTTTCCCTGATCTGGAGGAGCAAACAGGGGAAAGCTGCGATATCTCGGACTTTTGTCGCGAACGGGAGCTGGATGGGGTCTTCGTGGTGTTTCTGCGGGGGAGCTTTTGTGCCGATAGCCGGGGTCAGTTAGCAGGCTTCGAACATCTTCTGCCCGAGTTGCAAAAGAGAAACATTGGAATACTGCTATTTAGTGCGCAGCCAACGTCTTCTTGGGGCAAAACTTTTACCCAGCTGGGAGGTTCAGCAACAACTGAGCTTTCCGTGCGCCAATTGGATGAATCCGCAAAGAATTGCTCCTTATTCGTCGCGTGGCAAGGAGCGCCGTTGTTGATGTACCCGTGGCACACCGCGGCGGCGCGGCCCAGTGCCTGGCTTGTAGATAGTGAGGGCGTAATCCTGTGGCGGGAGCTGACAGTCAACTACCGCACGCCAGCGCGCGCGGATTTGTTGCGCGCGCAGTGGTTTCGGCTTGTGGATTGAGTGCGTAAGAGAAGGCAATCAGTCTCAGGTACTTGAAAGGCGTATCGCGGTGTGCGATACGCCTTTTTAAATGTGTGGCTTATATAAATTGAGCGACCGATTGCGCTTGGTGGTGGGCCCTGTTGGCCCACTTGATCCCTTGCCGCTGGTTAGAGTGGGCCGTAGGGCAGGTAGCGATTGTCAGAGTTGCCGCGAATCCACAAAAGTTGCTCGCGGCTGAGGAGGGTTTTGCGCCGGCGAAGGGATTTTGCCAGCGGGATCACCGGAGATTCAGCGCCACCTTGCCAATCCAGTTGCCTTTCCGCCAGTGTGAAAAAGCGGATCAAATCCCACAATTGTTCCGGCGACCAGTTTGCGGCTTCTTCCAGCCACTGGGCCGCGGGTAATCCTGCGAGCCAGCTTGCCGAACGCAATGTTTCCGGAAGTTCGGCTAATTCGGTGCTCGCCTGGGTGTGCGAGGAGGCCTGATCGGAAGAGTCTTCCATTAATTCCAGTATCTGCGTTAGCAGAGTGGGGTCGATTTTTTCTCGGGATTGATCATTGGAGGCCTGCTTGGCTGGTTCCCATGCGCCGACGCTCATACATACTCCTTTAGGAAAACTTGCCCGCTATTGGGTACATCGACCGTGGATTATACATAGGCTTCTCGGCGTGAGGGCGCCGCCTTTAGAGTGTGACATTTAGAACTAGAGCGTGACATTGCGGCTTTGTCGATGCGCGGAGCCGGTAAGGGGGACGCGGAGTCAGGTTTAGGGGCGCATTAAGAGATAACAGGGCAATAGATGCCGGGCGTGGAATTTTGCATAATTCTGCCACGCGAACAATTTCGCAATGTTGCCGTCTATTTATGTCTCTCGATTCAAGAGCGGTTGAGAGTGACTGGCGACAGATAAAACTGACCCGATTCTAGCTGGAGGTCACATGAATACGATCGACAAGCCGATTGCCGCACAAAAGCGCATCGCGCTGGTAGCGCACGATAACCGGAAGCAGGGGCTTATTGACTGGTGCAAACAGCACCGTGCCATTCTCGAACAGCATCAGTTGCTCGGTACCGGGACCACTGGCACCCAGATTGAGGCTTCTACGGGAATGCAGGTGGAAAAGCTGTTTAGCGGCCCTATGGGCGGCGATCAGCAGCTGGGCGCGAAGATCTGCCAGGGCGATGTAGATATCCTGATCTTCTTCTGGGACCCCTTTGAGCCCATGCCCCACGACCCGGATGTGAAGGCACTGCTGCGTATCGCGGCGGTATGGAATATCCCGGTGGCATGTAATGCGAGCAGTGCGGATATGATGATTCATTCGGCCCTGATGTCGCAAAGTTTCGCCCGAGAAGTACCTGACTATCAGGGCTATCTAGCGAGTCGTACCGGCGATTTTGCTGTATAAAATGTGAGCTTTCGGGTATTCTGCGGTTTGTAAGCCTTTGATTTTTAAGGCTTATGTTGTGGTTGTGTAGGTTGCACTTGCATTGGTGGCCATTTCGCGGCAATCTTCCCCACCTGATTAGACCGGTGAATCCGGCGAATTCGAATCAAAAACTGTACGGTGTTTTATGAGTAGACGACGCGGTAAGGCCGTAGAAGAAGAAAAAGCGGATATCGACCTGACGCCCATGTTGGACGTCGTATTCATCATGTTGATCTTCTTCATCGTGACGGCATCCTTCGTAAAAGAGAAGGCGCTGGACGTGAATGTACCTGATCCGGATCAGCAGGTAGAAACTCCGCCCGACCCCGACAAGCAAAACATCCTGATCAGCGTGAACTCTGCTGACGAGATCTGGATGGGCCCGACACGAGTGGACAGCCGTGCAGTACGTGCACGTATTGCTCAGCTCTTCGCGGAAAACCCGCAGGCGATCGTGATTATCCGTGCGCACAACAAGTCCAGCGCGGACACTTACGTGACCATCGCTGACGCGGCGAAAGAGGTAAACCCGAATATTCAGGTTTCCCTGGTACCGTTCGAAGACTGATTCACGAAGAGAGTGTCCCGCGGGAGCTGCTCTCTCACAGGATCAAAAAAAGCCAGCGCTTGCTGGCTTTTTTTATGCCCGGAATTTGGTGTTGGAGAGTCGGGGCCTCGGAATTGCGCTTAGTTACGAGCGGCCGATAGTGACCGCTCGTGGGCACGGGGTTAAAACTCGGAGCGAATTGCCCACAGGTCGGGGAATACCGGCTTGAACAGGGTACTTTGTAGGTAGCCCACACCACTGGAGCCACCGGTGCCCATTTTGCTGCCGATGGTCCGCTCAACCATTTTTACATGGCGATAGCGCCACTGCTGCAGTGAGGTGTCGATATCCACCAGAGCCTCGCAGATATCGCTTACCAGCGGGTCATTGCGGTAAACATCAATCAACACGGCCCGTACCGCCGGAGAAGACTCTGCGACCTGACTGAAATCCCGATTTAACACGCTATCTGGAATGGTGTGCCCCTCGTGGGCGAGGAACTGCAGGAAAGCATCCCACAGCGTAGGGGCTTCGAGACGTGTTTGAAGACGTTGGTAGTGCTCAGACCCTTGCTCGTAGTTCTGCAGTTTGCGCGGATCCTTAGCGCCGTAGAGGAATTCCAGTTCACGGAATTGATAAGACTGAAAACCACTGGCGGTGGATAAGCGGTCTCGAAAGGACATGAATTCCAGTGGCGTTAGTGTCTCCAGGATATCCACCTGCTGGATCAGCGTGCGGTAAATTGTATCCACCCGCTTGAGTGTGTGTAGTGCGCGATTGCGCTCTCCTGCGCAGAACAGGCGCACCAGAAAGTCCAGCTCATGCAGCAGCTGCTTGAACCACAGTTCGTAGCTCTGGTGGATAACAATAAACAGTAATTCGTCGTGTTCAGGGCCTTCGGAGAGCGGTTGCTGGCATTCCAGCAGCTCGTCTACCTTCAGGTAAGAGCTGTAGGTAACGGTCATGTCAGAGGGTTCCTTTTGTCGAATGCCGCCAGTTGCAATATATGTAACGGTATTCGCCGGTATTTAAATTAAAAGTTGCGTTAATTTGCACCAATTTGGCCACATTATAAGGTCGATAAGGTATTTTTTGGAAAGTACATTGCGTGACGTGTGGTTGTATCGCCGTGGGGCGTGAATTCGGGTTAGGTAACGCAAACTGGTCGAAATGGACCTCGTAAGCGCGCAATGACTGGCTAAACTAGCGCTGATGGCCACGAATATAACGAAACCAAGTAATAGCGGAGCCCCGTATGCCAAGCCCTTTCGAAAGCCCCTGTGCAGAAATTGATGCCCAATTAAGCAACCGGGTTCTGGAGATCACCATTAATCGGCCAGAGCGTAAAAACGCGCTGACCAAGGCCATGTACTCCGCCATGGCGCAGCTGCTGCGAGATGCAGCCGCGAACTCCGAGGTGCGGGTTGTCATCCTCACCGGCGCCGGCGGTGCCTTCACCAGCGGCAACGACCTTACAGATTTCCTCGATGGCTCGGCGTCCAGCGAAGACTCACCCGTGTTTCAGTTTATGACCGCGCTGTACGAATTCCCCAAGCCGGTTGTTGCTGCGGTCAGCGGGGTGGCAGTGGGTATCGGCACCACGCTGCTGCTGCACTGTGACCTGGCGATCGCGGAAGATCACGCGATGTTCCAGATGCCATTCGTGAACCTGGGGCTGTGCCCGGAGTATGCATCCAGCCTGTTGTTGCCACGCATCATGGGCCACACCAAAGCCTCTGAACTGCTGTTGCTGGGCAATAAGTTTGATGCCCAGACCGCGGCTAACGTGAATATCTGTAATGAAGTCGTATTTTCCGGCGAGGCTCTGGGGCGCGCGCGTGAATATGCGCAAGAACTCGCGAAAAGGGCCCCCGAAGCGGTGCGTCTGAGTAAAAAACTGCTGCGTCAGGGTACCTACGAGAATGGTATGGCGGTGATTCGCGAAGAGGCGCTGCACTTCCAGCAGCGCCTGCAGTCGGAGGAGTTCCGTGAGGCGGCTACGGCCTTTATGGAAAAGCGGCCGGCAGATTTTTCCCGGTTTGAGTGACAAACTATTACATCGCTGTTCGCTTTAGTGGTGTCGCCTTCTGGCGCGCATTGCTCACTATTAAGTGGAACAGGGTTCGAAAATGGTCGCCGTAGGGCGGCCATTTTTGTTTTTATATCCATATATCGGAATTTCTATTTGCCTGATCGACCGAGTGCTACGTCGCTCGTTGGTGCGCCTTATTTCGCCAGTGAATGTGGATGTAGTCTTGCGCAATCAGGCCCTCATTCGACCGTGATTCTGCGGGCCTGACCCGGTAAACTGCTAGTCAGTTAGACGGGGCTGATAGGCTCCGCACCGGTACTGTGCAGGCTCCTCGGGCCAGTCCCCAGCTGCGAACAATAAATATGGCTGGAAAATGCACTGCCGCGAGGCTTGTTAAGCTCAGCAGTTGATTGAATAACACTTATAACTGGCAATTTCGGGCTGTCCATGAACGCCACTCTGTCCTCGCTAGGGGTTTCCAATGTGTCGGCATCGCGCTGCGTGAAGCGGGCCTCGGCTCGGTTTTTTGCTGTGCTGGTGCTGCTACTTCTCATTCCGGTTTCGGTGCTTGCGCAGGTCGCTACGCAAGTCGGTGCTGGTGAAGAGGGCAATCAGCGCACTGGACAGGCGAATATCTGGCATGACCCGAGTGGCCAGGCAACGCTGGCGGATGCACTGGCGGCGCTGCAGTCTGGCAGTTTCTCCCCGCTGGCGGGAGGCGGTTCCACCGGGCTGCAAAAGGGCAGCTACTGGTCTTACTTCGAACTGCACAATACCCATCAGCAGGCATTGCCACTACATCTGGAATATGTGGATCACCAGTTAATCCGTCTGCAGGCGTTTGCGCGTGGCGAATCCTCTGCAGATTTCCTCGAGCTGGTAGACCTGGCAATGGGGGAGCCGTTCACCCAGCGCCCGGTGTTTCACAACCGATTTGTCGTACCTGTGGAGTTGCCGCCGGGCGAGACGGTGAAGTTTCTGGTGCGCTACGACTCTGAGGAGGCGGGCTTTGTGTTCCCCTCGATGAGAATCTGGACCCCGGATGCGCTCAGCAAGTCCCACACCGGTGAAACCGCCATACTCGCGTTCCTGTTCGGCGGCATTGCGCTGATCTCACTGTTCTCGCTTATTGTGGGTATTACCACAGGCGATTCCAGCTTCTTTGCCTATTTCGTGTATGGCATTTCCAAAATCGTCGCCTGGGGTACGATTTTGGGGTTCACCCACCAATATGTTCTCCAGCAGGACTTCCACTGGAGCTATATGTCCGCCACCGGTGCCATCAGCATTTTGTGTGGCGTGGTGTTTGATCGCCTGTTTTTGCAAACCCGCAAGTACACCCCACGTCTCGACTACATACTCATCCTGATGATGGTTAATGCGGGCATTTTGTTGATCAGCGCAATTTTGCAGCTCAAGGCTGTTGCGTTGATCTCGATTACCCTGGCGCTGCTGTTGTACCCGGCCTCCACGGTCATTGCGCTGGTGCGCTGGCGGCAGGGGTCCAGTGAGGCGGCAGTATTCGCTGTGGGCTGGACACTGTTACTGGCCGGGCTCTTCTATCAGGCACTGCGCGATCTCGGTGTGGTTGATCACAACCTGGTGAACTACTACCTGCCGCCATTGAGCTCTTTTGTCGAAATGGTGACGATTATGGCCGCCATGGGGATCAAGCTGCGTCGGGTGCGTATACAGGCTTTGGAATCGGAACGGCAGTATCGGCGACACCTCGAACAATCGAAAGTTAAGCTCGAAGGCCTGGTGCGTGCGCGTACGGAAGAGCTGGAGAAGGCGAAGCAACTCGCCGAGATGGAAGCGCGGACTGACCCACTCACCGGTATTCGCAATCGCCGCAGCTTCCTTGCGGACGCCGAACTCTGTATCAAGCGCGCCTATCGCCAAAGTGAGCCTGCCAGTTTATTGATGTTTGATATCGACCACTTTAAGTCCATCAACGATGAACATGGACACGGGGTGGGTGACGAAGCGCTGCGCCAGTTCAGTGCAGCGATTCAAACCAAGATACGCGAGACGGATGTGTTTGGCCGCCTGGGTGGTGAGGAATTTGCGCTACTGATCACCGAATCCAGGCCGGATTCGCTGCATACCGCGGAGCGGCTTAGAGACGCAATTGCCGGTATCCGCCTGCCAACCCCCGCAGGGGAGGTAAGCTTCACCTCGAGCATTGGTGTGGCACATACCGATAACGATGTGTCCGTCGAGCAATTAATGCGCCAGGCCGATTTGGCACTGTACCGGGCCAAGCAGCAGGGGCGTAACCAAGTGGTGGATTATGCGTCAGATGCTGACACTGCTACCGAGCGTCGTTTAACGACTTCCGACACCGCGGGTGTCGAGCCCGCCTGATACATGTACGGGGGGCTCGCTGCCTAGGGGGAGACTTCCTCGCGGGGCTGCTGTTCGCGACGCTGTGACAGGTAACTGCGCACCTTATCCGGATGGTCGGTAAACAGACCATCAACCTGCAGTTGTTCCACATACAACCCAATAAACTCCTCAAAATCTCGGTAAGCATCTGGGATCTGCAGTGGGTCTGCGCGGAATGTGTATGGGTGTACCTGCAGTCCCAGTTTGCGCGCCTCCGTTAGCAGTGCGCTTGCTGTTCCTTCATCGTTAACCAGCATTGGATGCCAGGGGCCGATCCCCGCAGCGTAGCCCGCGATCTTTTTCAGCCCTTCTGGTGTGTGCATCCAGTCGAAATCGTAGTTCTGCCACTGCCCCGCCTGCTTTACCCGTTTCTCTTCCCAATCGGTTTCGGCGATTAACTGCACCAGCGGTATATCCATGTTCATTGCGGGCAGCAGCTCCTGATGAATACGTTGCAGTTCTTCAGCATCAAAAGACTGCAGGTAGACCTTGCTATCGGGCTTTGTGTAGCCGTACTGCTTAAGTACTTGCAGTACCGCGCGGGAAATGTCGCGCCCCTCTTGTGCATGGAAATAGGGCTTCTTTATCTCCGGATAGATGCCCGTGTTGTAGCCCAATGACTGGTTGAGGCCCTGAATAAGTTCCAGCTCCTCTTCAAACGTCGCCAGTTGGAATTGCGAGCGCCACAGCGGAAAGCGTTTGCCGTATTTCGGTATCTCCTTTCCAAGCACTTTTACGAAAGGTCCGGTTACACGCAGTTGCTTGAGTTCAGGGAGAGTGAAGTCGATGGTATAGAAATGCCCATCGGCGCGGGCTTTATCTGGGAACTTGCTCGCGACATCGGTGACATGATCCAAATAGATGTCGTGCATTACAATCAGGTGGTTATCTTTGCTTAACACCAGATCTTGCTCGATGTAATCCGCACCCAAGGCGTAGGCCAGGGTTTTCGCTTCGAGTGTGTGTTCAGGCAAATAGCCAGACGCACCGCGATGCGCGATAACAATTGGATTGTTCTGCTCAGAGGCGTGCAGGCTCTGAGAAAAAACACAGGCAAACGTAATAAAAATGAAACAAAGAGAGCGCATGGCGGTACTGGCAATTGAGAGTTCGCCTAAACATACCCGGGTTGAACTGGAATAAAAATGGCGCAATGGCAGAAAGTGAATTGTGACAAAAGTGTGTCAGTCAGAGGTGAGGGAAGGGCGCGGGCGCTGATTTTGGCGCCCGCAATGAGTACGTCAAATTACTGAACGATTTTGATCCATTCTCCGGCCTTGGGTTCACCGCGCGGATAGTAGCCGTTGAGTAGACGCAATTGCTCCTCCGCGTATTCGCCGATTTCCATATGTCGGGCCAGCGATGAAAAGGTTGTCTTATCGTTTGCCTGTACATAGCGCACGCGCTTGATATCTGGCTTCACGATATCGGTTTTACGCAATGGACGGAAACTGCGAATGCTCGTCATAAACAAGTTGTCGTATTCCGCCTGCTTCTCTTTATCCTCTGACTCCTCGGAAACTTTGCCCTCGAGGATGTATTGCCGGCTACCATAGAACAGCACCGCGACACGGTCTGGTGAATCTGTGGTGCGCACAGGCAGTTTGCCGGTGTGCCCCTCCAAACGGTATTGGCTGAGGGCTTCGTCTTCCTCAAGGCTGCGCACGTCATATACACCACGCAGTGCCATATCCGCAGGCTGGTTACCATCGCGTTTGCCAACGCGAATAGTCATCATAGCGGATTTGTCCGGGGCGGTACCGACGATCGCATTGCGCTGGTTTTCTACATTCCAGCCATCGGGGAACAAAAGCGAGAAGCCGAGGCTCTTGTGATTGAAGCGATTCTTTTCGCTTTCCTGTGCATTTTGACCGTACACCAGTCCATCGGTGCGCTCCCGGTAATATTCCACTTTGGTAATTTTCTTGTCTTCCGGCAGTTCACCCGCGGCCTCCACGACTTCGCGCAAGCGAATGTCATTGCGCGGGTGGGATGAGAAAACACCGTGGTACGTCTGTTGTTTCTTCCCTTCGACCCTGGCACGGCGCCGAGCGAAGGTTTCCTGATCCTTCAGCAGTGCGATCACATTGATCATTGACTGCGGGTCATACCCCGCGTTGTACATGTACTGGGCACCAAAGCGGTCGGCCTCGAGCTCCATGTCACGACCGTAGCCTTTCACCGCTGCGGTGCTCCAGAGGTTTGCCACATCGCCGACAACGCCGCTGCCCGTAACCAGCACGGAAAGTACCGAGGCAACACCCGCGCCTGTGGCGGCGGTTTTCTGGCGGACCGCGTGGCGGGCGGTAATATGCCCCACTTCATGGGCGAGTACTGCCGCCATCTCGGCCTCAGACTGCAGATAGGTCAGCAGACCGCGGTTGATGTACACATAGCCGCCGGGTAGTGCAAAGGCATTGATATCCTGACTGTCGATGATGGTGAAGTAATAGGTCAGGTCTGGACGATCGCTGGCCCGGGCAATTTTTTGCCCCACGTGTTCCACATAGGCATTCAGAATTGGATCGTTATAGGTCGGGGTGCTAGCGACCAGCTTCTCGTGCATTTCACGCCCGATCTTTATCTCTTTCTCTTCTGACATCAGCACCAGGTCTGGTCGATTGGTGGCTGGGTTGAATGCACAGCCCACTGCACTGGCCAGCAGAGCTGCGACCATAAGTTTTTTGAATGTGTGCATGATGATCTCCTGTCTTATTCTCTCCGATCCTTAGCTAAGTGACCGCCGATCGCTACCGACTGGCGGATTGTGGTGGTAATAAAAATTCCCGTAACTGCGCGGCCATGCCCTTGCACGCGTTGTTCTGTACGCGGGCAATTAGTGGGATGGGTACGACGATCGCGGGCATGTAAGAAGTACCCTGGGCATCAGCGCTGATCTTTCCTGACAGCTCCTGATCGCGGAAATCCCATACCGACGCTTCATAGTCCGACTCTTTATCCCAGGTGCCGAAACCGAAGCAGCCCGCACCTGCGGTACTAATCGAGCAGCCAATAGAGCCTGCGCTGGAGGTGGTTTCCGTCGAACCGTCAATCCAGACGATGTACTTCACGCCATACTGCTCCATGCGGTCGCGCACGTCGGGAATATCCATCAGCTTGCTCAGCGATTTGATATGCATGGGTGCTTTGCGCGGTTCAAACCATGGATACAGGGCGTCGACAAACTGCTGTTCTGGAATAACGTTCACCCCGGACTCGGGGTTGTGCAGAGTGTCTCCGACACAATCAATCAGGTCGGGCTCGGTTTCGTATTCACTGGAATGCCGTCTGCCGAGAATCACCACAGAATCGCCAACAGCCAGCTCGCCGGTACTACGCCGATATTCGTCAATAACCACGGTGGTGCAACCACCGCTGGATAGCGCTGCTGTGGCCAGCAATAGTGGTGCTGCCAAATTACTCAGGGGTTTCACCGAACCATCCTCCTTGATTGGGCCTGCCGGATACGACTCGGCCCGAACTCACAAATCCCTACTGCGCGGCTGCGCATTACTCGTCGTCTGTCGCTTCCTGCATACTCAGTGCGCGCTGCTTATTAGCGATAAACGCTTGCAGTTCCGGTACCTGTGTAAAACCGGTATACAGTGTGGCACCCGCATCTCGCAGTGCTACATTTATCGCCTGTGCCAATGCGGCCTCTTGCGATTTCAAAAATGCGGTTGGGGTTTTTCCGTATGCTGTAATTACCCACTCGGCCACAGAATCCCCGCGCTGGTTGTAGGCATGCATGTCGTACTTGATCCAAACCTCAAAAATATTCACGCGGGTTTCCCGCGGCATGGTGAACTGGAGCTCACGCACTTCGGGCACAATCACCAAGTCCAGCCCTTGGGGCAGATCGCTGGGATACTGGGCGAGGCTGATGGTCTCCCGGAACATTGAGCCAAGTACGGTCTCGAAAAGGTTTTTCTGCGCGCGTCCGGTATTGATGTTCCACTCATCGCGGTCATCCCGGTTCTCGCTATAAGTGAATTGTCGGAAGTCATCGCTCAGATAGACTCCGACAGTCAGTGGATGCTGACTACCCACAGGGGTGGGGAATTGACCATCTACCGAAACGGTATGGGCGCAGGCGGTGAGTAGCACCACGGCGAGTATCGCGAAAAGCCTGCTCATTGTGCGAAGTCCATATAGCCAGATGTTCATTGTTTGCTCCCGGGCTATCCGTGCCCCTGATCAAATTATTTTTACCGGAAATCGTTGAGTCCTACGAAGGTGCCGCCGTTACGGTAGGTGAGCTCCCGCATAAGTGCGGCAAAGCGCAGGCCTGTTGTTTGCAGGTGCAGTGGGCGCGAGAACTGGATCGGGAAGCCGATGGCATGGATACGCACCATTCGCTGGTCTTCACCCCGCTGTGCATTCACGCGATCAACCGCCATCATTACGTTGCGAATCGACTTGCCGGTAAACTCGTCACCCAACACGTAGATGCTGATTTTCTTGTTGGGGTCATAGAAGGTGCGCACGGCTTTCTGGATACCTTCCACTGGGCTCGAGTTACTGAAGGGATTCCAGGCGCGCAACCGGTCGAGCACTGCTTGGCGGCGCCCGGGGGTATCGGGAATCCAGCGGTTGCGATAGTTGGAGAACATGTAGTCCCCCATATCGTTCATCACCTGGATGCCTTTCACGTTGGGGTAGAGATTGAGCGTGTTTACCATCTCTTCGATCATTCGATCCCAGCCGTAATTGAACATACTGCCGGAAGTGTCGATGATGAACAGGATGTACTCGCTATCTACGGGGATACCGCCGATCACATTGTTCTTGCGCTGATAGTTTTCACCGAGCAGACGCTTCATTTCGTCGGTCATGCTCTGCAGGGCGATGGTCAGCTCACCTTTCAGCTTGCCTTCCTCGGACTCGCTCTCGGTTTTACGGGCGTAGACGGCTTGTAAGGTTTCCAGTTCGCCTTTCAGCTTGGCAATGCGTTTGGTCTCAATGTCCAGTTGCTCTTTCTTCGCGTTCAGGTCACGGTTCAAAACGGTGGTTTCGCCGCGGATTTCTGCCAGTTGTTCCTGCAGCTCCTGTACCTGGCCGTCCAGATCCAGTTCCGCTTCTTCGAGCACGATAGGCTCCACGGTTTTTGCGATCATCAGCAGAAGGACGATTGCGCCGAATCCACAACAGATGACGTCGAGAAAAGAAATGCTGAACTCTTCTTGCTGTCGTTTACTACGTCTACTCATGGCCAGTCCTTAGAGGGTGCGAGGAAGGATCCCTGGCTGCTCATTGCAAGCTTCCAGAACTCACTAGCGGCAAAGGGGTCACCCTCCATCGGGGCGAGTACCACATTGACCGGAATACTCTTGGGCAGCACCTTCACCGCGCTGCGGAACAGCTTCCGTCGGTCCTTGCCGGATACAGTATTGCCACGCGGCGCTTTCATGCCCTGGGTGGGCAAGCCGTCGGTGATCAGGATGATGTTGTCGGGCAGCGGAGACATATTGTTCACCGCGTGGAAAACCCGCTCGAGACTGGTGCCATTCTGTGGGACAACTTTATCCAGCGACTTCATGGCTTCATCAATCTGGTCGCGATCGTCGACATTCAGCCAGCGGTCTTCGGTGCCGACAATGGCGGCCTGAAAACCAGTGTTGAATGTATAGATTTGATACTGACTATCCTGGGGGAACTGAGCCACCAGCCAGTTGACAGTTTGCTTGGCCCGGCGCCACTTTTCCGTATTGCGCTTCACCGAATCCGACATGTTGCGGGTACGGATAACCTTGATCAGCTCATCGGCGAGCATACTGGCAGAGGAGTCCAGCAGGATCAGAATCCGGTCGCCGCCGAGGCGCAAGCCGGTGAGGTATTGCCGGTCACCATCGCCGACAAATTTACGCACGTTATTGCCGAGCTTTTTGTTTTCTTCTTCGAGCTGTTTCTTGGCCTGTTCCAGCTTTTTCAGTTTTTTCTGCAGGCGGGCGATGTCCATCTCATCGGTCGTACTATCCACTTCGGCAAGGTTGCCTTTTACCTCTTCGATCTGCTCCATGATTCGCCGCGCCAGCCCCTGAGCTTCGGCAAGCTCGTCACTAGTGGTGTCGAGGGTGTTACGGGCGAGCACCATGTGCTCACGACCGAATTGCACTTCTTCCTGCAGAAGGTTTACTTCCGCCGACAGGTCCTGGTTTTCCGCCTCGACGTCGTGATCCGAGCCATGTTTGATGATCAGGAAGATCAACGCCACGGCGCCAAACCCGCAGGACATGATGTCGAGGAATGACAGGCTGAACGTTGTAAAACGCCGGTTTTTACGCGCCATATTGTTCCACGCTAATCGCAGTTATTACGCCGTCGAAGTCCGCCACACCAATGCGATCTCCTGCAGTGAGGTTCACCGGGGCGGCAATGGATTCGCCGTTTAGCATCAAGTCCGCACCGGCATCCACGCGCAGCGCGAGGCGCCCGGCGTGATTGGTGATGGTGGCCGCAGGGTGAGTGGGTGGCGTAGGAGTGACGTCCAGCTTGCCGTTCTGCCAGCTCACAAACAGCGGCTGTTGTGCGGCGAGAGCGCGGTGCCCATGCAGCAGATGGGTAGCGCCTGCTTCTGCGGCCGCATTGATCTGTACTGCGACATCGTGGGCCTCCGCTGCACGCAGGCTGGTAATCAGCCGCAGATTGCCGGTTTCCGAGTGCAGTTCCTGCCAGTGGGTTTCCACTGCCTGGGCCACCGCATTGTGGGGGAGCAAATGGATACGTTCGGCGAGTTGTGCGCCGCCCGGGATTTCTGCCCAGCGATGGGAGACGAATACCACGCTGTTGGCATCGCCGAGATTGTCGATCATCGCGCGCACCCGGGAGAGAATGGGGGTACTCGCATCCTGCAGTTGGCGCAGACTGACCTTTGCGGTGCGGTCGTCCAGTTCTGCCATGACTTCACCCTGGCGCATCGCGCGGGCTATCCACTGGGGCAGCAGGTCATACAACTGCTGCTCTGCCTCGGCCGAATGGAACGGGTCGAAGCGACACTGCATCACGAAGGCATCGCTAAACACTCGTGCCCAGGCTTCCTGGAAATGCTGCAGACCCGAGTCGGTAACGGTTTCCGCAATCTCCAGTTCCGCGTGTTCGTGTACCTGTACACGGCTCACCAGGGTCTGATGACGGTGCAGTTCCACGTGCAGATGACCACCGCGTGGCGCGCAACTACTGATACAGGCAACGGCACTATCAATGAGTGTGACGCTGTTAAATGCGCTTTCCTTCACGACGCCGAGTAACAGGGCTAGCTGTTCATGGGTAAAATTTCCGGGCACCGCAAGGGCGACTTCATCTGGCAGGTCGCAAAGTTCTGCAATGTGCTTGAGCTGGCAAAAAGCGAGATCCGCATGGTGACGACATCCCGGATTGTTTGACTTCACCGACTCCAGGCTCAGCCGCCGCCAGAACTGATGATTAACCTCGGTGGGGTGGCTGCGCGCACGCATCAGTGCCGCGGTTCCGGTAATGATTTCGTGGCTGTTAATAATCGCGACCCCCGGGCTTTCGAGGATTTCGTTTGTGCTATCAAAAACACGCAGGCCGCAGTCGTTAATTTCCAGTACACCCTTGCTCATGCCAATTCCTGTTTTGCTCTGGGCAGTCAGGTCCGTGACTTGCCGAATCTCTGGTTAACCGGGGTTGCCGGTGTTGCTCAAATCTTCTCTCCCGCTTTAACTCACCTTGAGGAAGCGGAGTAATTTGTTGTCGCAATAGTTCTGTGTATCCAGTACCAAGCGCTCCTGCATTAGCTGCAGCTGGTGGGTGAAAAACATAATGACGATGCTGATTACCAGTGCCACAAAGGTGGAGTTGAAAGCCACACCCAGGCTTACGGTGACGCCGGCAATATCGCCTTCCACTGCACGGTGGGCCTGTGCCAGGGCCTCACCAATACCGCGTACGGTGCCGATAAATCCGATCGACGGGATGGCCCAGGTGATGTACCGCACCATGGCTAGTTCACTGTCCAGACGATCACCTTCTGTCTCACAGACTTCTTTTACGGAATTTGAAACCGCAGCCACGTTGCGGGTCGAGCCAAAACGTTGCAGTGCAGTGAGTAGTGCACGTGGAAGCAAAAAGTTACGTTCGTCTTCAGGCAGCGCCTGGATCGGTCGCGAGAGATCCCGGGCGTCTTCCGGGAGTATCGGCGTGCCCTCGCTGACATTGAGTAGTGCTTCATCCAGCAGTTTGCGTTCACGTATTGAGCGGCGGGCTTTGAGCCCCATGATGGCCATGGCCCAAAGCATCAGGACAAAACAGGCTTCTTGCTCGTAGTCGCGCATCACAATGTAGAGTGATCGCTGTTGCGCGTAGGTTTCCCCGGCCTCTTCACGCGCCATCTGTTCTGCAATCAAGGCGTCCGCATTTGGACGGATGATTGCTACATAGATGGCATGGACCAGGATGATGGCCCCGAGCAGGGCAAACAGCTGGAACATAAAATCTGAAGACTTGAATTTCATGAGATTTCCCGCTTTTTTGGGGGCCTTCCATTGGTGATTGGCCCGGTATTGCTATTGTCTGTGTGTGCTCTTCTGCGCACCTGTCCGTTATCTGGGTTAGGTGCAATGTCCGTGTTCCCTTCAGATATCCACCGGATACGAAACGGAAAGGTCCTCGGAAATTTCTTCCGTTGCTTCGTAACTGTCTGCGCTTTGTGCGCTTTGCGCTTTAATCGTGGTTTTGACTTTCTTCGGTTTTGGTGCTGCCTCGGTGTCTACGGCGGTTTTCGGGGCTGCCGTATTCTCTGAATCGTCACTCTGCTGCGTCTTTTCGCTGGCGGTGTCGGCGGCCTCTTGTTGCGCGATGCTCGGAGCGGATTGCAAGGCGAGTGCACAAGCGAAGGCTGTTGCAAGAATGAGCGCTATGCGTTTCTTGCTGGAACTCGCCACAAGTAGCGTTTGTGCAATGGGCGCAGAACTGTTTTGCGATTTTTCTTGTGTCATATGCCCTCCAATTATTTGACCCAGCGGGCAACACGGAAACCGATGTCATTGCGGGGATCCGCACCGTAATCGCGGTAAGACAGGCGTAGCTCGGTCAGACCCGCGTGTTTCCAGCTGGAACCGCGCACCACGTGATAGTCGCCGTCCTGGGTGCCCACAGGATTTTCCTCTTGTTTGAGGGAGAGACCGGTGCCGATGCTGTACATGTCGTGAATCCACTCGGATACATTGCCGCCCATATCAAACAGGCCCATGTGGTTGGGGCCATAGCTGGCGACGGGGGCCGTTGCGGGGTAGCGATCGTTGTAGGTGCGCAGTACAGCGGGAACGATTTGCCCTGCACTACTATCCGCGTAATTGCCGGAGTTTTTGCCTACGGGAAGTGCGTCCCCCCATGGGAATTTGCGCATGGCACCGCGCTCAAAGCGCGAGGCCCAGGCCCACTCAGCTTCGGTGGGTAAGCGGTAACCGTCGGCGCTGGCATCAAATCCCGTAACGCGGCCGCCCTCGTTGCGGTATACCTCTTTGAGTCCATCGCGCGCACTGAGCCAGTTGCAGAACAGCGCGGCGTCGTTCCAGCTGATATTGACGACCGGCAGTCTGTCATTATCCAGGCTGACACCGTTGGCGTGACTGGAGTTGTGCATGCGTTGGAAGCGACGGTATTCACGATTGGTGACTTCCGTTGTGCCAATGTAAAACGGACGGTTAAGTGCAACTTTGCGCAGCACTTCATTGGCGCGTCGCCCTTGCTCACGGCGAGAGGAGCCCATGGTGAATTCCGCCTTCGGGCGCATAAGCAGCATCTTGCCGCCTGCCCCATGGGTAATCTCCGTGGGGACATTACTCCAGCGGGCCTGTTCGCCGGTTAACAAGACGGCACGAACGGATTGTTTCAACTTGTTGGAGGGGACAATGGTGGTCTGGTAATCCTCATAGCCCGCCTTGCGCACTAGGATGCTGTGGCTGCGGGTGGGCAGGGTGAAGGTCTGGCCTGCAACGCCGGCGAGTTTGCCATCGATGAACACCTGAGCATCCGCGGGGCTGCTGCTAATCGATACCTTGCCGAATACTGCGGTCAGCTCAACGTTCATGTCGCGCAGGTCGCCGGCACGCACATCCACCGAACGCTCAACGGTACTGTAGCCGTCCATAAAGAAGCGCAATTTATGCCGGCTGTTGGATGCGAGATCCAAATCCATTGGTGTCTGGCCCCGGTACTCGCCGTTGACTGTGACACTGGCTCCGGAAGGTGTACTCACAACACGCAGGGTGCCATCGGCGGCAGACAAGTCGACCGTTTGCAGAGTCTGGTCGACACCGGCGGTTACCGGCACCGGAATCTGGATGGTCTTGTATTGTGACAGTGAAATGTCCACCATCCGGTCGCCTTGTACCAGTTCCGCGGTCAGCGGTGTGATGCCGAGAACTTTTCCCTCGACGCTCACCGTGGCACCGGCCGGATTGCTGGTGATGTACACATTGGCCCAGGCAGGGCGCAGATTCGCAGTGAGTGTCTGGGTGTTGTCCAGCCCCTCGATTTCGAGCTCTTTGCTAAATGGCAGGTAGCGTTCGGTAAGAATGGTGATGCGTTTGCGGCCCGCTGGGATAGCAGACGCCAGTCCGGCGTTGCTATCCACTTCCGCGCCGTTTACCAAAATACGTACCGGTACATTGGGATCAGTGACCACCTGCAGGTGGCCAGGGAGGCGCTCCAGATTGACCGCGTGGCGACTGTTGCGATCGCTGCGCACTTCCACCTCGCCACTTTGTGGCACATACCCTGTGGCGCTCACGGTGTAGCTGTAGTGGCCCGGTAGCACCAGATGTCCGTCTCCCAGAGGCAGAGCAATACCGCTTACGGTGACGTCGGCATCGCCGGGTTGGGTTTCGAAAATAAGTGAGCGGGCGATCAGCAGGTACACCAGCATCAACGCGCCGGCGAAAAGGCAGCTGGCGACGATGATCGCTCTAGGGGACAGCAGCAGTTTCTTACTGCCGGAAGACACCGGAGCAGGGGTGAAGCCAATCGGCTGAATAACGGGTGCATCTTCGTTGGACGGCTCACTATCGCGAGCGGATACCGCTTCCTTGGCTGTCATTTATGATTCCCTGTTACTGCGTACTTATTGATTTTTCCGTCGCGGCTGTCGCATTTTTATCCGCATGCAGTTTCGGCGGAGACACCTCTGGGCAAGAGACACAAAGCCGCGCATTTCAGCTTAGTCTGCTCTCGTCTGTGCGACCTGAATCGCCGGATGATTGGCGTAGCTTTACTTGTTTTGGCGATACTGAGACGACAATTTCGTCCACTGATGACTTCGTCAAAATAGCTAAAAAATACGCGCCCAATGGGTCAGGTTTTCGGAGGTGGCGATGCCAGCGAACAGCGTGTACAACGTGAAAAATCTTGTACTTTTTGATCTGTTCGCCGGGGAAGGGTTTCCCTATTCAGGAATTATTGGCGCTGTTAATTTTCTCTGCGCATCGAATGGTGACAACCGGTGAGTCGGACTTGGGATCGACAATGAATTCCTGGCGCACATCGCGGTAACCCTGGCGGGTACCCACGGCGGTGTAGCGGCCCGGCTTCAACGCGATTTCCCGTTGCGAGAAGTTGCCGAGCTTACCTACGTGGTAAATGGTGACCTGGGTGCTGGCGTCTGACTGTAACACTACGGTAATAGGAATCAGCGATCGGGTCAGTGCGATTTCCAGGGATTCAATCTGACCGCTGATACGCGTACCCCCTGCATTCAGTCCACGCGCGTCGGCAAGTACCTTGCGTGCATACTGGTTGCGCTTCGCCTGGCTCAGGCTTAACGGGTCTCCCAATAGTTCTTGCAACTGATCATCGAGCTCCGCCCGTGCGCTGGCACGTGCTTTACCGGTTATAGCTTCCACCAGGCTACCGTCAGACTCAATGAGTTTCGTGTATTGTGCTGTAGCCTTGTGCCATTGCTCCGCTTTTTCATTTTTCCTTGCGCTGGCAAATAGACGATCAATTTTTGTCTGGGCGATACCATTCTCTGCTTGTTGCAGGCCGGCATCCGGATCGGTCGCCTTAGGTTTCAGTTTTTTGGCTTTGGAAAAAAGCCCTTTGGCTTTTTCAAATTCATTGCGATCAATCGCGGCATAACCTGCCGACATGGCTTCACTGTAATCACGCTCGAGAATAGCCGCCTTCACTTTCGGTAGCAGGGCTTTGGCTGGCGCTGTATCGGCATCGAGCGCCAGTACTTTTTCCAGCTCGGTTTTAGCGAGATCCAACTCCAGTGTTTCAAATGCCTCTTTGCCGCTGGTGAAGTGTGACCATACTTCGGGCAATAGATCTGCACGGGCCTTGCCTTTTGCCCCGCGCGGGTGCCCCTCGGAAATAGTGAGCGCCAGATCAAATGCGGTGTGTGCGGCCTTGTCGTCGCCAATGTCCAGTGCGCTATTGCCTTCGGCCAGATGCTGCTCGATACGCGCAGGAATACTGTCACGCAATTGTTGCATCGCCGCCAATGCCTGTCGGTATTGCTCCAGTGCCTGCATAAATTTGCGCTGGCGATAGATCCCATCGGCGCCTTCTGCGAGGGTGCGCGCCGCGAAGTAGTCCTCTGGTGCCCAGGTTTCTACACGTCGTTCAAGGAGCTCTTCCTGTAGCTGGAGAATTTCCTGCAACACCTGCTGGACATCCCGGCGTTGTTGCATGATCTCCGCTTCGGTAAAAGGCGATGCTTCAACCTTGGGTTGAGCGGCTTTGGGGTCAGTCGGTGCCTGAGCGGTCGTCGTAATTACCGGCGGCTCGGGGGTATCGACCATTTTCGGCAGTAGCCAGAATACGGTGATCAACCCGGTCAGCATGCCGCTGCCAATGAGTAGTGGACCCCATTTTCTCGCATTTTTCCGCGGGTGGTGTTGTGGGTTTTTTTTGTCCGCCGAGCTGACATTACCTTGGGGGGCATTGCCATCTTCCGCGCCACCAAAAGAAAATTCTGCGGGTTGGATGTAGGACGGATCTTTGGAATTGGAATCGCGGTGTTGCATGTGTATTCCGCTGTGCTCGCTGTTATTGTCTATTGATTGGCGGCGGTGATTAACTTATAACCGCGCCCTGTACTGTTCCGCGTTGCGGGTACCCGACAGAAATGGGCACCCGCGGAAAGACAGTCAAATATCCTGCAGGCCGCCGGTTTCTGCCTGATAGATTTCTCTGAGGATTTCGCGCCATTGCTGATACTGGTTTTCCACCGAACCTGACAGGGTAACGGTGCGGTCCTCCAGTTCTACAATTTGCGGCTCCACCTCTGCTTCCATCGAGTCGCCAAGCTCCTGAAGGGCTTCGATATGCATCTTGGCTTCGGAGCGTCGATCGAAGCCGCTCTTCACCAGGTAGCCACCGCCGGCAACGGCAACGTTACCCGCCTGGCTTGCGGCACCACCACCAGCACCAGCAGCGGCAATGCCACCGACGATTGCGGCAACCCCCATGATGGTGTTGTTGCGCGCTTTGCGTTTGAGTTCGCGCATTTGCTTCACTTCTTCAAAACTCATGGCGCGCCATTCCTGATAGGGTGCCTTCATGGTTTTGACAAAGGTCCCGTAGTAACCCTGAAGCGTGTCCACAAACAGATAATCCCGTTCGCGAATCTGGCGCACACGTTGCAGCATGGGGTCGTTGTCCGCAGGTAGGGACGTCAGCTGGTACATACCGTTCTGGTCCTGGACCAGATAACGCTGGAATGCACTGGGTGAGAAACTCTGGGCAAATTTAATTTCCGAAATAGTGCGCAACTCGGCAATGTATTGATCCGACAAGCCCTGTCGGTACATCAGCATGTCGTTCGAAACGCGGTTGTAAATACCCTGGAACGCATCGCCTTCGGTAGGGTGTTTGCGGTCGTATGCATAATGCGACGCGAGCTCGGTGTACTCCTTGGTAAACCACAGCTGTCCGCGAGAATCGCGCACTGTCACTTCAACGGTAAGGGTCTCTCCGTCTGACTGCACAATGGTGCCCGAAACGGTGACATCGATATTGGTTCGCTCGCTGGGAATTACCCGTACCGCGCCCCAGCCCTGGCTGGACTGCAGTGCATCAGCAAGAGTGACGGCGATATAGCGGGATTCCGCGCGGCGGAGTTCAGGAAAAACCAGTTCGTCCTCTTCTGGCTCATCCTCTCGATCAAGCCCGGCATTAAATTGAACGATACCCACATCCAATAACCGATTTTCCGCGATGGCATGGTCTTCTACCGTCAGCGGTGTATAGGCGGTGGTACGTACTTCGGTGGTTGTGCAACCGGTGATGGTCAAAAGACCAAAAGCCAGACTGCACACGGTACTGCGTAAATGTGAGAAAAACATGACGTCACTCTCTCCCTATTTTCTCCGAACTCTCTCAAGTGTCCCTGATGATTACTCGTTGTTATTTCTGTGATTTTTTATATTTCCGATACTCTTCCCAGAGTCGCTCGCGCAACTCGGGATCCGTTTCTCGTGTGGCCGCTTCACGGATCTGGCGCGCGACAACATCGTCATCGTCTCCGGTCGGAATGTCTTCCGGTACCACTGCTGGGCTGCCGCCGTGATCAAATTCACCCATGCGCCCCTTGGTCGGAAGACCCGGGCCGGTTGCCTGGCCACTGGAATTGCTTTGCTCGGGGCCTGAGCCACCTTCACCCTGACCGCCGGGGGGCGGCGGTGCCGGTAACTCTGCTTCAGCGGACTGGATCAAGTCTTCGAGGGATTCACCTGCCGGAGCCTCGTCCTCCATGGCTTCCTCTTCCTGCTCGGAAGCGGGGCGGTTACGCACGTAATCCCGCTCGCGCAGGATCATGCCGTCGTAGCTGACCATGGTGGATTCGAATTGCCCTTCGAGTTCGGCGACGCGTTCTGCGCTGCTCATCGGCGCTTCATTAGGTGCGCTACTGCCGCCGGCGGGGCCTCCCGCGCTGGCTGAGGCACTCGACTGCTGTGCACTACTTTGTCCGCCGCTCTGACCACCCTGCGCAGAGGCTGGGGCCCCATTTGCGGCGCTGCTGGGAGAACTACTGGACGCACTACTTGGCGCACCAGAGGCACTGGCACTAGCCTGCGAACTGTTACTTGATGCGCTGCTGCTCGAAGAGCTATTGGATGCGCTGGACGAAGCGCTTGAGGAGCTACTACTGGACGCGCTGCTGGCCGTGTTTTGTTCCTCGGAAAAGTCGATTTCATCCGGCGGTTCCCCCTCGCTATTGGAAGAGGGGTCCGGTGGCATACGGGATTCTTCCGGACGCTGGTCGGAATCGCTGTACACAGGCGAGGAGGGGTTGCGACTGGCAGTGGGGTCTGCGTCGCTGCTGCTTTGAGCACTGGAGCGACGCTTGGATTCCTCACCCTGGTCAGAGGCACTAGACGCTTGCTCGCTGGAGCGATCCCCGGACTCAATACTGGGGAAGGAGGTGTTAGGTTGTGCCTGGCTACTCGAGGTCGACACGCTCGGGCTGCGGCTACTGCTCGGTGAACTCGGCGACGGCATGCTACTGGCCGTGGACGGACTGGACTGCGAGCGGCTGCTCGACGAACTCGATGACTGCGATTGAGATTGCGACTGAGACTGCGAGGGGCTTGAAGGGCTCGAACTGGATGGCTGTTGTGGTTGTGCCGGAGGCTGTTGCTGTGTCTGTTGATTTTTACAGCCGCTGATCACCGCAGCGAGGACCAGTACCGAAGCGAGGGTTTTCCAGTTGCGGCTATGCGCGCCACTGTTGGAAGCGTCGAAACGACGTGCGAGCGTCCTTAAAGTCATTGCTTTCTCCTGATGCGTTCACGGGCCGCAGCGATTGCGCTGCGGCCCGCGTGTTCCTTGTCTGTTCGACAGTGTTAGCAACACTAGGTTTAGAGGAGTGGCTAGATTTCATGCCACTTTTTCCCTTGTTGTTCGTGCCGCTTCCACTTACCTCGATACATCAGTCGAACACGTCGTGTTTCCTTTATGTCTACGGCTTTGTGTACTCGAATCCCGATAAACTTGCTGACAAAGTGCTTAGTCGAAAACGAATCGCTGGACGATGCCTTTCGTTTCCACTGGTTCACCATCTTCAAAGCGGGGACGGAATTTCGCGCGCTTAAGCACATTACGAACCCGCGAGCGGATGCTTACCTTGCCTTCCGGCTGAGCGCTGAGAATACGGATATTGCGCGCCTTGCCAAAAGCGGTGACATCGTAAGAGACGGTCACATAGGCATTCGCCAGTGCTTCGCGATCTTCATCGAGCAAGGGCAAGCTGGGTAGCGCCGCCGGGCGTCCGAAGATCTCATCGATTTCCTGGTTGGTCGCGCCGTTATCCCAGAGTGCGTGGTAGGCCTCTCCGTAAGTTTTGCGCGCCGAGTGCCACTTGTTGAACAGCATATACCAGTCTCCCAGTTCCACCTTGGCTTTGGCGGACGCCGCCGGTGGCGAGGCGGGATTTTTCTGGTACACATCCATGATCTTGGTGATCGCGGTTTTTCCGGAGCTGAAACTATTCATGCGATAGTGATCCAGCTGCATGCGGCGCTCATTCGACATGTTGCCACCGGCGAACCCGGTGTTGATTACGATGGCCTCCTGCGGCTCACCGGAATAGGTCGCCAGGTAATAGTTCGATGCTTTCAAACCTCGAAGAGCTTCGACCAGTCGCAAATCGTTTGCGCCGAAATTGTTCGAAATAATATCCACTGCCAACGCATAGAGATTCGTTGCATTGATCAGGTGCTCGAACATGGTTGCACCTTTCTCATCAATGTACGCTTGCAGGTGCCAGCTGCTTAGCTGATTGATGATGGGGAGCATCCGTGGATCTTTTTCCCCATAGTTTTTTGCGTGCAACCAGAATAAATACTGGTGGTTGTCGTTGGCGCCTTCCCACTCGTTCAGTGCGACTTGGCTTTCGATGATGCGTTCGATCATCGGCACCTGGTTGAGCGAGTAAAGCCCTTCATTAACACGGTTAATGAGCATTGCGCGGCGAAACTGTGAAATCGCTTCGTCGTGGGCGCCTTGTCGTTGCAGGGCATGGCCCAAACCCATTAATTGTTCGTCAATGCCCGCGCCGTAGGCACCGTGCTCGGCTTCCATGTCTTCAATGCGCTGGCGGTACTCGTCGATGGCCACTGAGCGGCGAAGTCGTCGCTTGGGTTTCTCCAGTGGTTTTGACGCGGCCTCTATATACGCCGTAGGTGGAGCCTTGGCATTGTCGAGAGCGGATTTTTCTTCCGCCGCAACAGAGCCACACAGCAGAGCTGAGGCTGTAAACATCAAGCCGATAGCAATAGCGTTGCTGGTATCTGTCTGTGTCACGATAGAACCACTTCCATTACATGTTTTGCCTGACCTGAAGAATTTTGTGCAACACAAAATTCGACAAGCTCGATATCCACGTGGCTACTTCCATCGTTGGCAGTCATGCAATTCTCTGCCGCCGACGATTCCGCGCGGAACTTCTCTCCCTGAAGTGTGGTTCGTGTTCTTTCCTGCCGGTTTCCCGGTGTGTTGTCGATATCGACGCTGGACTTTGGTGTCGCCGGAAAATCTTTTGCCAATCATTGGCGGTGGTTTTCCTTGTATACGGCGATTACCGTCCATGTGTTTTCAGTATAGCCAAGGATATTTCGTGCTTTGCCTCCTCGCGTAGGCAGGCGCGCCACTCGGCTTTTACTTCACTGATTGGCGCGCATTGGTCTCGGCGCGAACTGGCATTCGTACGTCGGTGCTGCAATTCCGGATGTCGATGTTGGCGGTAATTTTCTCTGCAGTTTTTCCTGGTGCCGGGTATCGCTCGGGTTGCCGAACCGGATGCAAATTTTGCTTAAAACAGTCTGGCATTTTGACGGTGGGGAAGAGGGCGTTGTGAATTATCCCAGTGCCAATAATTCGCGCTTGTTGAGGAAGCGGGTGACGAAGTGTGTTGTTGTCTGCCTGGGGTGGTCTAGGGTGTCGGCAGGCAGGGGAAGATGTCATCACGGCTGGCGGTTTCGTCTCTGGCGGAATTTTTGGTTGTTCGGGTGTGGTTTATCCTAAGAGATGTCTATTTTTGTTTGTTTCGTTGCATGATTTGGCTTCTTGTTGGTCTGGGGGTTTGGAAAGTGGCCCTGTTGCAGCCATAATTCTCAGGATTGACCGCACCAGAAACCGTGGGAGAGCTTTGTGAGCATAAAAATACAACCAGAAGCCATTACCAGCCTGCGCGGGTATGAAGTCCCTGAGCGATTGGGATTCGGAACCGTGATGGCGCCAGTTATGTTTCGTGCCCGGTATCAGGATGGACGCTGGAGTGATGGTGAGCTGGTGCCCTACGGACCGCTGGCCCTGGATCCCGCCGCTAAGGTTCTGCACTACGCGCAAACCTGTTTCGAAGGCATGAAAGCCTATCGTTGTGGCAGTGAGATCGGCCTGTTCCGACCGGAGCGCAACGCGGAGCGTATGGTTCATTCCGCCCGCCGCTTGTGTATGCCTCCCGTACCGGAAGACTTGTTTATGGATGCGGTGCGCACGGTGGTGTCTCACTGCGCAACACTCATCCCTGTGGGTACTGGTGAATCTCTCTATATTCGACCCTTTTTGATCGGAACCCAGCCAGACCTTTCGGTGACCGCCAGCAAGGCGTACGAGTTTTATGTCATCGCCAGCCCTTCCGAGGCCTACCATGCGGGCAATATGCGCCTGTGGGTCGAGCGGGAAGACAGCCGCGCGGCGGTTGGGGGTACCGGCGATGCGAAGGTGGGCGGTAATTACGCGGCCTCACTGTTAAGTATTGCGCGCCTCAAGGAGCGGGGCTACGACCAGTCCCTGTGGCTGAATCCGGGTAACCGGCGCACGGTAGACGAACTGTCAGGCATGAACTTTTTCGCGGTGATGGACGGCGCTCTACATACGCCAGCGCTGAATGGTTCCATCCTGGAAGGCGTGACCCGAGACTCGATGCTGACGCTGGCACGGGACCTGGGTATCGAAGTCCACGAGCGGGAAATCGATATTGACGACCTGCTGGCGCTGGTCGCCTCCGGCACCTGTAGCGAAGCATTTGCGTGCGGTACCGCCGCCATTGTAAGCCCTATCAGCGAACTTGGTGATAGCGAAAACCGTTACCGCCTGGCCAGTGCCCCCGGCCCGGTTGCCGCGCAATTGCGTGCGGCACTGCTGGATATTCAGGAGGGGCGGGTCGAGGATCGTTTCGGTTGGATGCAAATGGTGCAAATGGCCAGCTTGTGACGTCTTTTGGCACTTTCGCGCAATTTGCTTGGCGGCTGCCTTTGCGTCGCTGAGTGAACCGCCGCCGAAAACCGGGGTTCGAGTGTTTCGGTAGCACTATTCAGGATGCGGTTGTTTCCATGGGGAACGACCGCATTTTTATTTCTGCGAAATACAGAGCGTCCGTTGACTTGCATGACGGAGGTGTTACAACAACAACGTGCCTGAGAGAAACAGGCACTGTGCAATACACTGGTATCAATGGCTAAGAGCTAATTGCCGGTGAAAAAATAAGAAACTGGAACTTTTGGGAAAAGCCTTTGGCGGTATCCCTCACTTTGATAAGTAGTATCCAGATCAAATTGAGACACAGGAGTCGAATTGCGTCTGTGACTCCCTGAAAGGCTCTCCCCTGCGGCCAAAAGCCGTGTGGTTCCTCGTGAGTGAGGAGAATGGGAATGCTGAATCATCTCTACGGCCTGATGGTACAACCGCGCAGGCAGTGGCAGGAAATTGCCGGTTTATCCGAAAAAGGGGTCAACCGCCAGATTCCTTACGTCATTATCCTGGCGCTGGTGCCGGCGTTATGCTGGTACTTCGGTACGACCGAAATTGGTTGGAACATCGGCGGCAGCGGAGAGGTCCGCACGCTTACCAACAATAGTGCGCTTTCCTTGGTGGCCGTGTTCTACGTCACCATGATTCTGGCGGTGGTTGCCGTCGGTTATTTTATTCACTGGATGGCGAAAACCTACGGCGCCAAGACACACCCTATGAAAGGGATTGTGGTCGCCGGGTTTACTGCAACCCCGATTTTTATCGCCGGTGCGGCAGGTCTCTACCCAATCCTGTGGCTTGATATCCTGGTGGCCACGCTGGCCGTCGCATATGCCGTTTACCTGCTGTATGTGGGCATCCCCATCGTGATGAACGTTTCCGAGGAGCGCGGTTTTCTGTTTGCCAGCGCCGTGGTTACCGTATGTCTGGTGATGGCTGTGGTGGTCATGGTCGGAACGGTGCTCTTCTGGAGCTTCGTGGCCGCCCCCGTATTCAGCTGATCTGCGCTGCTTACCCTGGAGCCCGGCCATACACCGGGCTCTCGGGTTGATGCCTTAGCCCAGGTTTTCCCCGGAGCATTTCTGTGAATGGCGTGCGCCATTCTTCTGGGGGCAGTCGCTCGAAAGCATGTCGAGACCTGCCGGTCGCAAATCCACTGGTTAAATTGAGACAAAGTTCCATTTCCTGAATTGCTCGCAGGCTGGGGAGCAGATAGTATCCAGCCAAGGGTCGTTGACGTGCTTTGCACCCTTTAATTGGTACAGTCGTACCAATTAAGAATGGAGAGTAAGCTTTGGTCACGAATGGGGGAGCGGCTTTGCCCGTTGCGCAGTGTGCAGATCACTGCAAGGCAAGCGTTTCGTACCAGAACTCCGTGGGCAACAGATCAATACGAATAAAAATGTTTGGAGAGAAAATGAAGACATCGGCTAAGTTTGGCGCGCTCCTGTTGGCAGCATTGGCAACCGCGTGTTCGCAAAAAGAGGAAGCCAGCACCGAGAGCCCCGCAGCTGCAGGTGATGCGGCTAAGTTTCAAAAGCAGTTGCTGAAGCAACTGATCCAGGCGCAACCTGGCGATGTAATCGAAATTCCGGAAGGACGCTACGCGCTGAACCGCAGCCTGTCTCTGAACGTCGACGGCGTTACCATCCGCGGTGCGGGTATGGACAAAACCATCCTTTCCTTTAAGGATCAGATTCAAGGCGCCGAAGGCCTGCTGGTCAATGCCAGTGACTTCACTATTGAAGGCCTTGCTATCGAAGACACCATCGGTGACGCGCTGAAGGTCAACGAAGGCAAGAACATCATCATTCGCGATATTCGTGTTGAATGGACCAATGGCCCGTCCACCGAAAATGGCGCCTACGGTATCTACCCGGTGCAGACTCAGAACACTCTGGTTGAAGGCACCGTGGCGATTGGCGCGTCCGACGCCGGCATTTATGTTGGCCAGAGCCGCAACGTGATTGTGCGTAACAACCGCGCGGAATTTAATGTTGCCGGTATCGAAATTGAAAACACCATTGGTGCCGATGTTTACGACAACGTAGCCACCAATAACACCGGCGGTATTCTGGTATTCAACATGCCGAACCTGCCGCAGCCGGGCCACAGCACCCGCGTGTACGACAACAAGATCTTCAAAAACAACTACGAGAACTTCGGCCACGAAGGTACTCCGGTTGCCGCTATCCCTGCCGGTTCCGGTGTGGTGATCAACTCCAATGACTTTGTGGAAATTTTCAACAACGAAATTTCCGATAACGACACTGCTAACGTCATCGTCAGCAGTTATTACGCGGCGGGCTACTACAGCGACAAGTCCACCCAGGAAGATTTCGATCCGTACCCGGAAGGTATCTACATCTACGACAACACCTTCGTTGGTGGTGGTGAATCCCCCGACGATATGCAGTTGAAAGCGTTGAAGCTTGCCAAGTTCGGACTCGGCGGCAGTCTTCCAGACGTACTGTGGGACGGTGCCATCGATAAGAGCAAAATGGTCGATGGCAAACTGCCAGAAAACCTGCAGCTATGTATCGACAACGGCGACGCGGGCATCATTAATGTCGACCTGCAGGGTGGCTTCAAAAATATCACCACCGACATCAGTGCTCACACCTGTAACTTGAAGAAGTTACCCCAGGTTGTCCTTGAGTTTGATAAAGAAAAGGAGCCCTCTCAGGAAGAGCAACACGTAGCAAATGAGGTAGCTGATGCGTAAGCTGTTTTCATCCAGGTTATTTGGGGGTGCTGTACTGGCCCTCATACTTGCGGGGTGTGAGGCACCTCGTGAGCAGGTAACAGTACACGAACGTAACGCTGTTCCGGATAACCTGAGCGAGTGGCATCTGGTCGAGGCCATCGACGGTAAGTTGTCATTGAATGATCGGGTCGTGCCGTTTGACTTGAACACCGCACTGTTCACTGACTATGCGCACAAGCTGCGCACCGTATGGATGCCCGAGGGTACCTCTGCGGTATACGGTGAAGCGGAGTTCGATTATCCGGTAGGTACCGTCATCAGCAAAACCTTCTACTACCCTCGTGGCGAAGGCGGCGCGGTGATCCGTACCGACGATCACAGCAATGATTTTGCCGGCTCTGGTCTCGATCTGTCCAAGGTGAAACTCGTTGAAACCCGCGTACTGGTTAAGCGCGCGGACGGCTGGCAGGCGCTGCCCTACGTATGGAACGAAGCGCAGACCGATGCCGTACTCGAAATTGCCGGCGATGCTACGCGCATGCAGCTGGTCAGTGAGGACCGCACTCAGGAAGCCTTCACTTATGTGGTGCCCGATGCAAACCAGTGTGCGGGTTGCCATGCGGATAACCACTCCAAAAAAGCGGTACGTCCGATTGGTCCCCGTGCTCGCCACCTGAACAAGGATTACGAGTATCGCGAAAGCCCGATTCAGGACGGTGCGCAGAATCAGCTGGTGTACTGGCAGCAAATGGGCTTCCTCACCGGTTTGCCTGAACTGGCGGCAGTACCGCGCAATGTGAACTTCAAAGAGGAAACGGCCTCTTTGGAAGAGCGTGCGCGCTCTTACCTGGACATCAACTGCGGTCACTGTCACAACCCCGCTGGCCCGGCGGATACTTCCGGTTTGATGCTCAACATTGCCGAGCACGATATGCGTCGACTGGGTGTGTGTAAGCCGCCAGTTGCGGCCGGTACCGGTTCCGGTGACCGCCTGTTTGCGATTGTCCCGGGTAGCCCGGACGATTCCATTCTCAACTTCCGCGTGGAGTCCACCGACCCTGGTGCGATGATGCCGGAGCTGGGACGCAGCCTGGTCCATGACGAAGGTACCGCGCTGCTGAAAGAGTGGATTGCGTCTATGCCAGGTAACTGCAGCTAAACGCCGAAAGCGTTACAGCAGCGAAAAAAAAGGCGACGGTGAGAACCGTCGCCTTTTTTGTTTGTGCCTCATACCGGGCAAATTACCTAGGGCCTGCCAGCACTCGCGACGTGATGCGGCCGCGTACCAACCCATTGGCTGAATTGCGGGTATAGGGTATCGAGTAGTTGTCCAGTCTCTTCTTCCTGCTCCTGCTTGCGCCGTTCGTAGTCTTCAAGCAGTGCGACGTAGGTGCGGAAGCGCGATTGAATCTTGCGCACATAGTCAAAGGGCTCCTGCCCTCGCGCATAGCCATAGCGCGCCTTTTCATAGTATTTCTTTTCCGACAGCAACAGCATGGCGTTTTCCACGTTGTCGAACCAGACGTTGCGGTCCCAGCCTTTTTCTTCCGCAAGGTCCTGTGCGTCATACACATGGCCGAGGCCGGCGTTGTAGGAGGCCAGGGTGAACCACATCATATTCTCGGGACTGATGCCCTTGTCCTCGAACTTGCGGTGCAGCCATTCCAGGTACTTCAGGCCAGCGCGCACACTGGTTTCCGGGTCAAACAGGTTTTTTTCGCCCACCTGTTTGCCCGTATCGGGCATTACCTGCATCAGGCCACGTGCGCCCACCCAGGATTTGGCTTTGGGGTTAAAGGTGCTCTCCTGGAACATCTGCGCGACGATCAGGCGCCAGTCAAAATCGTATTCGTCTGAATATTTCTTCACGTACTCGTCGAAGGGCGAAATGTTGCCCTCAGCGTTCAATTCATTAATTTCGGAGCGGGTTCGTTTCGGTGAGTCAAAGTATTTGTTGTAGAGTATGGCGATTTTCTTTTGTGTGCCCTTGCTGTCAAAGAATTTCTCAACGGCCTTGAGCAGCTCAGGATTGTTTTCCCTAACCATCCACGCATATACGTTGTCATCGATATGCAGGTCGATCAGGGCGTCGATATTTTTTCGCCAACTGTGTTCCAGTTTGACCGACACGTCGTCGGCAATGGCAAGGTCATAGTCGCCATCGGCGACCTTATCGATAACTTGCTGGATATTGAGTTCTTCAGGTGCGAGCTCAATCTTGACCCCGGGCACTTTTTTCTGGAGCTCGAGGGCAATGTCATAATGGTTCGCTGACTTGCGCACGTGGATGGTTCTGCCATCGAGCTCTTCGATACTGTCGATTTGGTCGTCGTCTGTCCCTACGACAACAACTCTTTCCTTCATGTAGGGGCGGCCGAAGTCCATACCGCTGTTGTCGCGGCGCTCGGTGACGGACAACAGGCTCGCGGCAATATCAGCCTTACCATCTTTCAGCATGGTAAGAAGCCCTTTGTGCGTGGGGGCGACGACGATCTCGAGTCGCAGGTTTTCTTTCTTGGCAAAGTCTTGCGCCAGCTCATATTCGAAGCCAAGAATGCGACCTTTCCACATGTAGTAGGTGCCGGGGTGGTTGCGGGTTACCACGCGTATATAACCGCGCTTCCGGATTTCATCGAGGTCGCCAACCGAGCGCTTGACCACCCGGGTGAGCATGCTGTCGCGCACGAACTTATTGATGGCTTCCAGTAGCTTGGGCGAGTCCTTGCGTACGGCCCACGCCAACTGGAATTCTGTCGGCAATACATAATTGGCCTTAACGTTGTCCTTGAATTGCGTAACCAGATCGAAGGTCTGCTGCTCGACGATGGTGAAGTCGAGGTTTTCTTCGGCAACATCGACCATCAACTCGACATAGTTTTTTTCAACCACCTCGAGTTTTAGCTCAGGATTGTTTTCGATAAGTTTTTGGGCGGCAACCTCAAATACCGTACCTTTCGTTACTTTCATTGTCTTGCCAGAAAACAGCTTGCTGTTGTCTCCGCCTTTCTTGAATTCCGGGGCATCGGTGCGAGACACCAAGATGAGTTGGGTATCTGCGGTAGGCGTGGAAAAGTTGACGAGAGCTTCACGTTTATCGGTGATCACCATGTTATTGGCGATGATGTCACCTTTGCCGCTATTCAGTAATGGAATCAACTGGTCAAAGTTTTCCGCATAGAGCACGACAGGTTCCAGACCCAGCATCCTGGCAAAGCGTTTCGCTTCTTCCATTTCGATATCTTGCTGGGTGGCCTCGCGGTGGAGGGAATCCACATTGGAAATATCGACGAGGATGCGCAGCGTACCGCGCTCCTCAATCGCTGGCAGGTCTCCTGTTTCTTCGTAATTTTTGTAGGCGTTAATTGGAAATTCGCCGGATGTCTCTGGTGGCCAGGGTGCCTCCGGGCGTAGGTCTCCCTTTGCCGCCGGCATGAGAGGTTCTTCCTCTGTGTCTGCTTCATCCGATGTGGCGGAGGCCTCATCTGTTGTGTCGTCTCCGGTCGAGCCGTCGGTGCTTTCGGCTTGCTCCGACGGCGGAGAGCTCTGGTCTGTTTGCTTGCCTTCTGGTGCGTCCTGGCGATTGCAGCCCAGGGTCAGCAATGTGAAAAAGGCGACAAGACAGAAAGTCACCGCAAGACGCGGGAAACACTTGCTCGGGGGGCGGGCAGACAGCAGTTCCATGACCATGCTTCTAACACTTCCAATGACGTCTTTATCAGTCTAGCTCGTCACTCGGAGTGCGGTTTGGATGCGGTGAAATTGGCGCAGGAGGATGTTTGGAGAGGGTAGGGGGTGGATAAGAAGAGAGGAGGAGCAGGTGACCCGGGATCACCTGCCCACTACCAGAAAGGGGCTTCTATGCGAATTGTGGGCGAGCAGTCTGAACGACTGGTGCTACCGTCTGAGCCGGGATCAGTCGCTTCACCATCAAAGAGACTGTCCGTTCGAGCAGCGGCGAGTCTATCGCAATGGCACCGTTCAAAATCTGGAACTCGAGGTTCAGAATAGTGCCGTAAACAATTTGCGCGGTGGCCAATGGGTCGGTGAGCTGCAGCAGTTCAAAGAACTCCACGATCAGGTTTTCAATCGACTGACTGGCCATTCGCACCGCACGAGTCAGCTGCGGATTGCGCAGTGCTTCATTTTTAAAGGCCAATTCAATGATACGGTTGTCGCGACTGGTTACCTGCGTACGTATGTGGGCCAACACGAAGCGGGTCAACTGCTGTGTTAGTTGTCGGCGACCTTCCGGAGAATGGAGTTGTTCTTTGGGAAGCTGGCGCACCGCCGTGAAACTCTCCTCTTGGAGAGCGCGCGTCTCGTCGACATTTTTCTCGACAAAATAGGTAAACGCGTCGCTGATTAGGTCGTTCAGGTCTTTGAAGTAATAGGTGGTTGCGGCGAGAGGAACTTCCGCTTCTTTGGCAACGGCGCGGTGGCGAATACCGCGAATGCCTTCTTTCACGATAAGGCGAAGGGTGCCTTCCAAAATAGCTTTACGGCGTTGACGACTATCGGCGCGCTGCGCGCGACGACCTTGGTAAACCAGTTCAGACTTTCCGTTGTCTAAAGTCATGGTTGCGAGACTTCCTTTGCAATGGAGGGCAAAAAGCTATTGGAAATCAGGTAATGCTTAATCCAGATGAAAATAGCGTGAGTGATTGAAAGTGGGCTGCGTTGCCTATTCACTGTCATTGGTCCCGGTCTGACTCGGTCTTATTGTGTTTATGTTGAGAGTCTAACGAAAATTACTTCGTTGAATCTACGAGTAGGTTTGACTGGTCAGACGCATCTTGGACGTGCGCGCTATTTTATCTATGTATCCCCGCTTGGCCAGCCGGGAATTGCGGTTTGTGAGAAAAATCCCATTACGGGTACTTACAAAGGGTGGTTGTTGAATAATACTTCGGATTGTATTGAATGATGCTTCGGATACTAGAGCAAAATTACACTGAGTGGTTTATTCGTGTGACTGAATTGGTCAGGGCTGTTTGGCGTGATTGGTCAATGCGGTAGCAGGATATCGCTTGGGAAAGCGAAAATATAAAAGCCGGCAGTGTGCCGGCTTTTATATTTGTGCTTCCAAAGTGGGATTTTTTGGTTGCCTAAAGTTACCTTTCACTTCATAAAGTATTTTTCTTGAGGTTTCTTAGGAAATCTTTCCGGTGGTGCGCACCCGCTTGCTGCCGGTGACAATACTGGTATTTGCCTTTTGGCGGCGCTCAATGTTCGCGTCGATCGCATTTTTGGCTGCGATTAAAAGGCCGGTAACCAGGAAGGCACCGGGAGGGAGTACGGCAACCAGGAAGCCGGAGTAGTCCTGACCCAGTACCGGCAGCGTCCAGTTGGCGGCCATGGGGCCGAGCAGTAAGTCCATATCGCTAAACAGGGTGCCCTGGCCGATGACTTCCCGCACCGCACCAATGACAATCAGTACCGCGCTGAATCCGATTCCCATCATCAGGCCATCCACCAGAGACGGTAGCACCGGATTTTTACTGGCGAAGGCATCGGCGCGGCCGAGGATCGCACAGTTGGTCACGATCAGCGGAATAAAAATACCGAGAACCAGATACAGTTCGTAGGTGAAGGCCTTCATCAACAATTCGGCACAGGTTACAAAGGTGGCGATGATCATGACCGACGCGGGCAGGCGCACCGTCTCCGGCATTTGATGGCGCACCAGCGATACCGCGAGGTTGGAGCAGGCCAGTACTGCGGTAGTGGCGAGTCCGAGGCCGATGGCGTTAACCACGGATCCGGTCACGGCCAGTAGCGGACACAGGCCCAGCAGTTGGACTAGCGCGGGATTATTTTTCCACAAACCGTTGTGGGAGATTTCCGAATAATCTGGGGTGGCCATTAGTTTTGTTCCCCCTTGGGTGTCTCATTCGAATTCTCGGGCTGTTTGACCTCAACCGCACGCTTGGAGACCGGAGCACTGAATATTGCCTGTTGATGCTCGGCGACGAAGTCCAGAACCGTGCGCACCTGATTCACCACCGCCCGCGGTGTGATGGTGGCACCGGTAAACTGGTCAAAGGCGCCGCCGTCTTTCTCGACCTTCCACATATCGCGGCCCGGGTCGTCCAGGGACTGGCCGCTGAACGCCAGGATCCAATCGCTCTTTTTCACTTCCACCTTATCGCCGAGGCCCGGTGTTTCCGCATGGTTGGTGACACGTACGCCGGCAATGGTGCCATCGCGGTTTACCCCAACCAGCATTTGGATCGGACCGGAATAACCGTCCGGGGCGACGGTGGGGATAATGACCGCATCGATGGTGCCGTCGGTTTCCCGTGCGAGGTTAATGTCACCGCCCTCTTTCAGTCCCAGCATTGCCCAGTACTGCTTGGGGATGGGGTAGGTATCCACCAGCATATCGTTGCTGTGGCGCTCGATGGGGATGATCTCGAGCAGGGCTTTGGCGGATGCCTCGCGTATGGCGCGCTCAATAGGCTCTTTGGTGGTGATCTGGGTGATCGCCAGGGTGCCGGCGGTAGCCAGTGCGAACAGCGCCAGGATGGCCGCATTTTTACCGATGGAGCGTTTCAGCATTACTGTTCCTCCAGGTCGGTGGCTTTGCGTGCTGCCTTGTGGCCATAGGTGCGGGGCAGGGTGTAGTTGTCGATAAACGGAGCGGCGAAGTTCATCAGCAGCACCGCAAACGCGATCGCGTCCGGATAGGCGCCCCAGGCGCGGATCACAAACACCAGGATGCCGACGCCGGCACCAAAGATCAGGCGGCCCTTGTTACTGGTACAGCCGCTCACTGGGTCGGTGATGATAAAGAAAGCGCCGAGCATGGTGGCACCGGAGAACAGGTGCAGCATGGGGGAGCCCTCGCTCAGAGAGCTGCCGCCGTCGTAGAAGACAATAGAGAGTGCGGTCAAGGTCACCAGCATGGCCACCGGCGCATGCCAGGTGATCAGACGGCGGAACAGCAGGAACAGTCCGCCCAGCAGAAAGCCGAAATTCGCCATTTCCCAGCCGAGTCCCGCCACGCTGCCTTTGCTGAAGGCCGGTTCCATCTCGTACAGCTGCGCGAGGATGGTGGACTCGTTGTGGCGCACGATCTCCAGCGGCGTGGCGCGGGTGAAGCCATCCACGTTCATGTTGCCGAAAATCAGTGCAAAGGTTTCGCTTAGGTCCGGTGCGCCCTGGATCAGATCGGAAGCGCCGACCCAGCGGGTCATTTCCACCGGGAAGCTGATCAGCAGCACCACGTAGCCGACCATCGCCGGGTTGAATGGGTTGTAGCCCATGCCGCCGTAGAGTTGTTTGGCCAGTAGGATGGCGCTCACGCTGCCGATAACCGGCACCCACCAGGGGCAGTAGGGCGGCAGGGCGATACCCAGCAGCAGCGCGGTAACCAGTGCACTGTTGTCCTTCAAGTAAAAACCCACCGGGCGGTTGCGCAGCCGCATCACGGCAGCCTCAGTCAGCCAGGCGGCGGCGACACACAGGGCGATATTGAACAGTACGCCGGGGCCGAAATAGACCACCAGAGCCAGCACGCCGGGAATGGTCGCCGCGGCCACCTGGGCCATCACCTTCGAGGTGCTTTGGCCGGAGTGGGCGTGGGGAGATGTGATTCGCATCAGGGACATGGGAATTCTCGTATTGCGCCCGGCGTTACTCGCCGGAACCCTGCTGGGCCAGTTTTTCCTGCAGCTTGGCCTGCATTTTTTCCAGTGCGGTTTCAAAGGCGCCGGTGTTCGGATCGTCTTCGCTGCGGGCCTTTGCCAGGCGCGCCTCCGCTTTTTCTACGCGCTTCTTCAGCGCCTCGATCTCCGACGCGAGCTTTTCTTCGGGGCTCATACTGGCGCGGGCAGCGGCTGCCGCCTTGGCCCGCTCGATGGCGGCGCCCGCGGCGGAGGATGACGCGCTGGCCACCGTCAGCTTGTCTTCGGTGATCGATGGCTCGGCCTTTCCACCTTTACCTTCTGCTGGGGGCTGCTCCTGCGCCGGCGCAGCTGCCTGCAGCTTTTCCGCCTCCGCCAGCTTGTCGCGGGCTTCCTGCAGTTTCAGTTCGGCGGTTTTTAGTTGCGCTTCCAGTTGTGCCTTCTGTGCTTCTTCCGCGTCGGCGAGTTTCTGCTGCATGCGCTCTACCCGGTGCTCGGCACTGGTAAGGGTGCGTTGGGCGCGGGCCAGCTGTTGTTCCGGGGTGGCCTGTTTGGCCTTCACCCGAGCCAGCGCGGCGGCGACAACGTCGGACTCCTGTTTGGCAGCCTGGGCTTCCGGGCTGCTGGCGTCCTGCTCGCGCTTTTTGCGCGCTTCTTCGGCGGCTTTCTTGCGTGCCAGACGCTTGGCTTCTTTTTCCTGTTCGGCCTTTTCCAGGCGCAGCTTGCGGTACTCGAAGCGCTCGCGGGCGCGGTCTGCCTTTTCCTTTTCCTGTCGCGCCGCACGGATATCGCCCTTGGCGGCGCGGTAGTACTGCACCAGTGGGATACTGGATGGGCACACGTAGGAACAGGCGCCGCACTCGATACAGTCAAACAGGTTGTAGGCCTGCAGCTTTTCCCGGTCCTCGGCGCGGGCATACCAGTAAAGCTGTTGTGGCAGCAGGCTGGCCGGGCAGGCTTCGGCGCACAGTCCGCAGCGAATACAGGCCTGGGCCGGCGGCGGTGGCGGTAACTCTTTGTCCGTGGGCGCGAGGATACAGTTGGTGGTTTTTACCACCGGCGACGCCTCATCCTCGACGGTGTAGCCCATCATCGGGCCGCCAATCACAATGCGCTGCAGTACACCGCGATCGATACTGTGGCACTCCAGAATGTGTTGGATCGGTGTGCCGAGGGGAACCTCGATATTGCGCTGGCGGCTGAGGGATTCACCCACCACGGTGGTTACGCGGCTGATCAGCGGTTCACCCAGGGTAATGGCGCGGTACACCGCACGCGCGGTGCCCACGTTCTGACACACGATGCCGACATTGGCCGGCAGGCCTTCGTTGGGTACTTCGCGTCCGGTCAGGATTTCGATCAGCTGCTTTTCACCACCTGAAGGGTACTTGGTGGGGAAGGTCACCACATGGAAGCGGGTGCCTTCCGCAGCCTGTCTCATGGCCTGGATGGCTTCGGGCTTGTTGTCCTCGATACCGATCAGCACTCGCTCTGGCTGTTCCAGCAGGTGAGCGAGTATTTCCACACCCCCGATAATCTCGTCGGCGCGTTCGCGCATCAGCATGTCGTCGGCGGTGATATAGGGTTCGCACTCGGTGCCGTTGATGATCAGGGTGTCTATCTCGGCGCCGCCGCGGGGGTTTAGTTTTACCGCAGTGGGGAAGCCGGCGCCGCCCATACCGGCAATGCCGCACTCGCGAATCTGCTCGAGCAGGTCGTTGATATCGCGGTTCTGGTAGTCCGCCACCGGAGCCAGCGCACACCACTCGTCGCGACCATCGGTGCGAATCTGGATACAGTCCGCCACCATGCCGGAGGCGTGGGGCACCGCCATCGGCTCGATGGCAACGACTTTGCCGGAGGTCGGCGCGTGTACCGGGCAGCTGACCGGGCCGTCTGCCTCGGCAATTTTCTGCCCTTTCAATACCTCATCACCCAGTTTCACCAGCGAAATGGCGGTGCCGCCAATATGCTGGTTGAGCGGCACTATAAGGTCTTCCGCCAGGGGGATGCTGCCAATAGGCTCGCCGGTGGACTGGTGTTTGTTTTCCGGCGGATGCACGCCGCCGTGGAAATCGTTGATCTTCAGTTCGCGGGACAGATCCCGGGCCTTGGAGCTGGCAATCAGGTGTGCTTCACGCGCGGCGCGGCGCTCGCCGGCGCTTTGTCTTTCATCAGTGTGGCTCATGCTGCACTCCGGTCATCTCTGTGCAGGTCGGGTCTGTCGCTGGCGATCAGAAGCACTCCGTCTGTGGGTTTGTTCGGGTGCCACTGCTGCAGGCTGGCTTCCAGCGGTACCATATCGATACAGTCCACCGGGCAGGGCTCCACACACAGGTCGCAGCCGGTGCATTCGTCCACGATCACCGTGTGCATCTGTTTGGCGGCGCCAACAATGGCGTCGACCGGGCAGGCCTGGATGCACTTGGTGCAACCGATGCACTCGGCCTCGCGGATAAACGCCACTTTCTTAACGTCTTCAGTGCCGTGCTCGGCATCCAGCGGGGTGGCTTCCACATCCAGCAGGTTGGCCAGCTCGTTGATGGTGGCCTGGCCGCCGGGTGGGCACTTGTTGATAGCCTCGCCATTGGCGATGGCTTCGGCGTAGGGGCGGCAGCCCGGGTGGCCGCACTGGCCGCATTGGGTTTGCGGCAACAGGGAGTCGATCTGGTCGACGATGGGGTCGCCCTCTACCTTGAAGCGCACCGCGGCGAAGCCGAGCAGGGCGCCGAATACCAAGGCCATACCGCCGAGGATCAGCAGGGGCGTGGATACTTCAGATAACCATTCCATAGTCGCCTCCTTATACCAGCCCGCTAAAGCCCATAAAGGCCAGGGACATCAGTCCGGCCGTCATCATGCCGATAGCGGCACCCTTGAAAGGTTTGGGCACGTCTGCCACCGCGAGACGCTCGCGCATCGCGGAAAACAGAATCAGCACCAGGGAGAAGCCCACAGCGGCGCCGAAGCCATACAGGGTGGACTGCACAAAGTTATTGGCCTTGAGGGTGTTTTGCAGGGCAACACCGAGTACCGCACAGTTGGTGGTGATCAGTGGCAGGAAGACACCGAGTACCCGGTGCAGCAGCGGGCTGGTCTTTTCGATAAACATGCGCGCAAACTGCACCACCACCGCAATCACCAGAATGAAGGATATGGTGCGCAGGTACTCCATCCCGAAGGGTTCGAGTAAGTAGGTGTTCACCAGATAGGAGCAGATGGCGGCCAGGGTGAGGACAAAAGTGGTGGCACCGGCCATGCCGATGGCGGTTTCCAGCTTGTTGGAAACTCCCATAAATGGGCACAATCCCAGGAACTGCACCAGCACGTAGTTATTCACCAGGATGGTGGAGAGCAGGATGACGGTAAATTCGGTCATAGAGATTCCATTCTGCCCACTGCGCCGGGCCGCGGCGTGCACAACGAGGAAGAAGCGGGGTTGGCTAAACACACACTAGATAGAAGGCTCTTTTGTGTGCGCTCTTTCAAGGCAAGGCCCTAACAAGCAGCTGGCGCCGTCCTCATTGTATTGGCGCGAAGATTGCAGACCTCTCGATGGGTTCCTTCGAGCGGCGCCACGGGCCAGTGTTGCAGGTCATTTTTGCCTGATCAGAGGCGGTATTATGGGGGAGAGGCTATAGGCGTTCAACTTGCCATATATGCTGCAGTGCCCGGGAATAGCGGAATTTGAGGTTGAGGATGCACGATGAACATCATTCTGGATGATCTTTCGGGGGAGCGCATTGCAGCGTTTCTGGCAGAGCATATCGAGGATATGCGCGCCACTTCACCACCGGAGAGCAAGCACGCGCTCGATCTGGATGGGTTGCGGAAGCCGGAGATCTCCTTCTGGTCGGTATATGACGGCGATACGCTAGTGGGCTGTGGCGCGCTCAAGGAGTTGGCGCCAGACCACGGTGAAATCAAGTCCATGCGTACCGGAGCGGCGGCACGGGGCAAAGGGGTAGGTGGAGCTATGTTGCGATTTATCATTCAAACCTCCCGCGCCAGAGGGTATAAGCACCTGAGTCTGGAAACCGGCTCCATGGACTTCTTTGCACCAGCGCGCCGACTTTATTCGCGCCATGGATTCACTGAATGTCCGCCCTTCGCAGCATATACAGACGACCCCAACAGCGTGTATATGAGGTTGATTCTCTAAGTTGACCCTCTGAAAGAGCATTGCAAACGAACAACACGATCATGCAGCCGTATCTACAGCAAACTCCGATTATCGACTGGCAGCACCCGGAAATTCTGGCCCTCGCTGCCGACCTGAAGTGTCCCTCGGGCGCCAAATTCGGCACCACGCGCAACAGCTTTGAGTTTGTGCGCGACGAAATTCGCCACAGTGGCGACTTTGCGCTGAACCCGGTTACCTGCCGGGCCTCGGATGTGTTGCGCGAGGGCACTGGGTTCTGTTTTGCCAAAAGCCACCTGCTGGCGGCGTTACTGCGGGCCAATGATATCCCCGCCGGTTTCAGCTACCAGCGCCTGCTGCTGGATAAAGCTTCCGCGCATTTTTGCCTGCATGGCCTGAACAGTGTGTATCTGGAGCGCTACGGCTGGTTTCGGGTGGATGCCCGCGGCAACAAGCCCGGTATCACCGCGGAGTTTATTCCCCCGGAAGAGCGACTTGCCTATGTCCCCTCTGCCGATGGCGAGCGCGACCTGCCGGAAGTTTATGCAGACCCCCTGCCACAAGTGATTGAGTTGCTGCAAAGCCAGTGCAGTTACGAGGGCGTGACCGAAAACCTGCCGGACGTTTAAAAAAAACGGCCACCGGATTACTCTTAGGCAACCAAACGGAATGCTAACGAGGAGTGATCATGTCGGATGCGAGCTATACCCCACCCGCGGTCTGGAAGTGGGATTCGGAAAGTGGCGGTCAATTTGCCAACATCAACCGCCCTACAGCCGGCGCGACCCATGACAAGGAGCTGCCCAAGGGGAAACACCCCATGCAGCTCTACTCCCTGGGTACCCCCAATGGGGTGAAAGTCACCATTATGTTGGAAGAGCTGCTGGCGCTCGGGCACGAGGGGGCGGAGTACGACGCGCATCTGGTCCGCATCACCAAGGGCGAACAGTTCAGCAGTGGCTTCGTCGACATCAACCCGAATTCCAAGATTCCCGCGCTGGTGGATCACAGCACCAACCCGCCGATCCGTGTGTTCGAATCCGGCTCCATCCTGTTGTATCTGGCGGAAAAGTTCAGCGCCTTCCTGCCGCATACCCCAGAGCAGCGCACCGAAACCCTGAACTGGCTGTTCTGGCAAATGGGTGCGGCACCTTTCCTTGGGGGTGGCTTTGGCCACTTCTATGCTTACGCGCCGGAAAAATACGAGTACCCGATCAATCGCTACACCATGGAAGTAAAGCGTCAGCTGGATGTGCTCGATCGCCAGCTGGCGGAGCACCCGTTTATTGCGGGTCGTGAATACACCATTGCCGATATGGCTATCTGGCCCTGGTATGGCGCGGTGCTGAAAAACGAAGCCTATAACGCGGCCGAATTTATTGAGGCGCACACCTACAAGAACGTAAACCGCTGGGTGGACGAGATTGGTGAGCGTCCAGCGGTGCAACGTGGCGCTATGGTGAACCGCGCCTGGGGTGATCCGGCCAAGCAACTGCATGAACGGCACGACGCCACTGATTTTGAGTTGCGCACGCAGGATAAGATCGGCGAAAGCAGCGACGAATAACGACGATCCACAACCTGTTTGTTGTTAAATGAGCCGTGCGAGTCTTGGAGAAAATCAGGCAAGCCTGGTCAGCGTATGCTGCAAGGTTTCTCCAATGCCCGCATTCAGTTTTAAGTCCAGCAGATCGTCGGCGCGGGTGCGTCCCAGAGTGAGGGCGGCGACGGGTTTGCCCCATTCCTTTGCATAGCGGCAGAAGCGGAATCCCGAATACACCATCAACGAAGACCCCACCACCAGCAGTGCGTCGCTCGCGCGCAACGCATCCATTGCTGTTTCCACGCGTTCGCGCGGCACGTTGTCCCCGAAGAACACCACATCCGGCTTTAGGATTCCCGCACATTCCGGGCAGTCGGCCACGCGAAAATTACTGAAATCTACTTCCAAATCGGCGTCGCCATCCGGCGCGGCCTCCGCGGTGTAGTGACGAAACTCCGGATTCAGCGTGTAACTACGATCGTGTATCTCCTGACGCACCGCGCGGTAATCGCACTGCATGCAGCGAATTTCATCGGCGCGCCCGTGCAGGTCGATAACCTGCTGGCTGCCCGCGCGCTGATGCAGGCGGTCGACATTCTGCGTAATCATCAAGTGAACATGCCCGCGTCGCTCCAGCTCTGCCAGGTGATAGTGCGCACCGTTCGGCGCCGAGTTGCGGATGACCGGCCAGCCAATCAGTGCGCGGCCCCAATAGCGCTGCCGCGTGGCTGCGCTGGCCATGAAATCGCGATGGTCCACCGGCGGCTTGCGTTTCCATTGTCCGTGCTGGTCCCGGTAGTCGGGAATGCCGGAGTCGGTACTAACGCCCGCACCGGTCAACACCGTCAGGCGCGGGTGGCGCTGGATAAAGTCTGCCAACTGCGCTGCCGCTTCCGCACTGGGTAATACGGAATCCGCAACAAGGTTTTCGCCGGTGAGCGAAGAGGGGGATAGTGTGCTCAGACTCATGGTTCGCGGCGCCTCATGGGTGGCTGTGGAACCGCTATTGTACCCAGTCTGGCAGCGTTGGGTGGACGCAACGTGTGTCAGCGAATGGTTCGGTCCCGATGCAATGTGGAATGCAAATTGCTAATTACTCGATAGATGTTGTGGATTTCTCGCGCGGATACCCAGTGTAGGAAACCTTAAACGGAGCCACGATTATGACCGACCACCAAGAGGATGCAGAAAAATTCCTGCTCGCCGCCAAGCGAGCGGAAATCCAGACCTTGGAACATCTTGCGGGAAGCTGCGAGCTGGTAATCCGGGTGTCCGATCTGGTGCATCAGCTGCAGCGAGAGCGTGGCATGAGTAATATCTACCTGGTCTCTGCAGGGGATCATTTTCGCGAGCAGCGTTCCAGCCAGATTCAGAATTGCCTGAGCAGTGAAGGCCGCTTCCGACATGTATTGAGAGAGCGCTATTTGAAAGATGGGCACAGTGAGCGCGTACACAACATGCGCCTGCTCAACTGCATTGCCTACTCATTACATGGCCTGGATGAATTGCGCATTCTTCGGGATCACATCGCCGCGTTTGAAATCTCCGCTCTGGAGTCTACCGATGCCTATTGCCGATTGATTGCGGGCCTGCTGTCCGTCGTGCTGGAAGCGGCGGATGTCGCCGATGATCCTGAAGTTACCCGCATACTGGTGGCCCTGTTTAACTTTATGCAAGCCAAGGAATTCTCCGGGCAAGAGCGCGCTTGGGGAGCAATTGGATTTGCTGGCAGCCGCTTCGATGAGAGCCTGCATGAGCGTATCAGGCAACTGCAGGTATGCCAGCGGCAAAGCGTGGATGTATTTCTGGAGTACGCCGGCGAGACGGATACTGCGCAATGGAAATCCATCGAACAGAGTCAGCCGAGTCGAGACCTGCAGCGGTTGCGAGAAGTGATTGCGGGTTTGAAGGATGGAGAGCCAATCGCGGCTGAGATCAGCGAGGTATGGTATCAATTGGCCAGTGCACGGATTGATGCCATGCACGGTCTTGAGGATGCGCTCACCGAACAATTGCTCAAAGTGAGCCGCAAGCGTGTGTCCGGTGCCCAGTCGGAACTGGGACAGCACTATGCGCAATTACAGCGAATGAAGTCCATGGACTGGAATCGTTTACCGACACTGGCGGTATTGTTTGATCCGCAGTTGCCGGGGCTTTACGGCGGCCGCGCGTCTGCTGGAGTATCCACATTGCACGGGCAACCACTGGCGCATTCACTTTATGGCCTGATTCGTTCGCAGGTGGAACATATCCAAAGAGTGAGCGCCGAGCTGGAAGAAACCCGCAAGACGCTAGTGGAGCGCAAGCTGGTGGCGCGTGCGAAAGGACTATTGATGAAAAGCCTGCGCATGAGTGAGGATGACGCCTATCGAACAATGCAGCAGCGCGCGATGGACATGAACCTCAAGCTGGTCGATATCGCGCAACGGATCGTGGATGCCAGTGTCGAGAAGCGTCCCGCTTCAGTGAAAACAACAAGCGCTACGGTTACGGATGGTGAGCACGGGGCCAATATCTAGAAATTCCGCAGTGTCAGATACCAGTTCACCAGCGAACGGGTAGAAGGTTTGTTGTAAACCCGCTGAATAATAAAGCCGGCGGCAAACGCGCCCAGCATCGCGAGGGGTAATGGGACCCGGTTCGCCTGGGTTAACGCCTGGACCTTTTGCTGTTCCATTAAACTCAGGGCGCAGCGGCGTTGCTTTTCCAAAGCTTGCCGGCGTTGTTCAATCTGTTTGTTTAAAGAGCGCAGTGACATTATCGAGCGCCTCTTGAGCTTGTTTGCGAGACTCGTCGAATCCCAGCAAATTTTTCAATCGGTTGATCGACAGCAGGAGCACTGTCAGGATGATGATCTGGGACAACATAAAAATGCCGAACCCAATATAGATAGACTGGAAATAGTAGTAGCCAAGCAAACCTAGCCCCGCGCACAAGCTGACAATTAAGGCGATTGCCAGAAAGAACAGGAACAGCAGCATGACGACGATGCGCTTTCCCGCCTGTAAGGTACGCTGGAATTCCAACTGGACCAGGCTCGTCAGGTTTTCTGCCCAAGCCGACGCAAGGGTCATGGTGGCCTCGGCCCTGTCGCGCAGCGTATTGAAATCGTCGAGCAGTGATTCGACTTGCGGTGCGTCTGCCGTCTGCTGAGGCGATGTGCCTGTCGGCTCCTGTGAGGATGCATTGACTTCGGAATCTTGATTGGCGCCAGCCGATTGGTTCGAATCGTCATTTTGATTTCCGGGGGCTGCCATCAATCAATACCTCGATGAATCTGCGTGATGCTGGATGGTTGTTTTCGATAGTCGATAGCGGGTAGAACTCGGTACTACAATCAGTGCCTGCGCTCATTGCACAGGCACTGATCGCTCTGGCACTGGTTGTGCACTAGGAAAGTCTAGGTCAATCATCGTTATTTCAGGATTTTGGCGATCAGCCAGCCGGCGGCGAAAGCGCAGCCCACACTAACGAGAGGGTGAGCCTTGATCTGATTCTCCGCACGTTCGGCAACGTCGTGCGCGCGCTGCTTACCTTTCTCCATGCCATCGTGGGCACGAGTTTTCACGGTATCTGCGGTTTCACGCGCACGTGACTTTAACTGCGAAGCGGTCTCGTGGGCAGCCTCGCCCGCAAGATTGTAAGCCTGATGCAGTTTGTTGTGACTGGAACCTGAGTTCGGCGCTTTTGCTGTTGCCATGGTGTTACCCTCCGATAGCAATCAAGGTGAGGGCGAAGGATAGGGTGAGGAGAGGCGACCGCGAAGGCTTAGCCGCCCTATGGAAGTAATTTGTATGAGCAGGGTTGGCGTTAGACTTGTTAGGACTTTCGCCAGCTCAAAATATTTTCGACTACACCGTCGAGCAGGCGTTGTCGGCTCTCGCGGCTGATCCAGGCATTGTGCGGAGTGATGATGAGGTTGGGGATATCGTTTGCCAGCAAGGGGTGATCCGCCGGTGGAGGTTCCACGCTGACCACATCCAGTGCGGCACCGCCAATGTCGTAGTTTTTTAATGCGGCGACGAGGGCCGCCTCATCTACCAGTCCGCCGCGTGCGGTGTTGATCAGGAAGGCGGTTTCTTTCATTGCGGACAGGAATTGCTGATTGACCAGTTGATCGGTTTCTTTGGTCAGTGGGCAGTGCAGGCTGATCACATCCGCTTGCTTAATTAATTCCGCGAGCGGTGTACGTCCTTGTCTTTTCTCGCCGGTAAACGACTCCGCAATCAATACCTTCATACCGAGCGCCTCGCCCAATCGCGCGACTTTTTGCCCGAGGTCGCCGTAGCCAATAATGCCCAGCACTTTGCCGTCGAGTTCGATTACCGGATAGTCGAGGCGACAGAAAACCGGGGACTCTGCCCAACGGCCGCTACCGACGTCGCTGTGGTATTGGTGCCAGCGGGTGGCGAGCGCCAGAATCAAGGCGAGGGTATGTTGCGCGAGGGAGGTGCCGGTGTAGCCGGTAACATTTTTTACCGGAATGTTGCGTGCAGCCGCCGTATCCAGATCGACATTGTTGGTACCGGTGGCACACACACAGATCAGTTTTAAATTTGGTGCCATTTCGATCAGCGCGCGGTCGAGCACTACTTTATTGGTAATCACCACATCGGCATCGGCAATGCGCTGTTCGGTCTGCTCTGGTGTCGTGGTTTCAAAAAACTCCCACTGATCCAGTGTGCTTTGCAGAGCGGAGATATCCAACTCGTCCAGCTTCATGGTCAGGGTATCGAGAAATACACCGCGCATTGTTGGCTCCTAGGTTTAAGGCTTTAGGGTTTAAGGTTTTAAGGTTTCCGGCTGTGTTATTGCCAACCAGCACTGCGGGTTCGCAGCGCTGGTTGGCAGGGTAGGACTGCTGGCGGGGATGGTAAACGGTTCAGGCCGGTTTGGCGATTGGGTGTGCTTGCAGTGTGGTCAATCGTGCACAGCGCGCGATCGGGTTATTTCATTGTCGCTGCCAGTTCTACTGAGGGTGCCGCGTTGCCGGCAAAGTGGGCAACGCTATATACCAGACTCGCCAGCAGCAGTACTTCACCGCCGTTGCCCGGGGCGAGTCCCAGCACGCTGGAGGGGATAGCGGCGGCAAAGAACATGACGGCTGCGCCGAGGGTCATCCACGGCCACCCTAGCTGGCGCCACAAGCCGATGCCGACAATAAGAGTGAGCAGTGTGGCGACAATCGAAGGAATAGGTGGGCCATTGCCGGCCACCGGCTGCTGCCCCTCAAAGCACAGTTGGGTTGGGTGCAGGTTGGAGGTGTAACGCAGGGTATCGTCAAAGCACGCGGGCACCAGTTTAAGGCCGATAAGCCCTTCATAAATACCTAGCAGAATCATCATCGGAACAAGCAGCCAGATAAAGCGGTTCCAGTTCGGGCCCTGGGCCCAGCGCAACCCAGCGGCCTGTGCGGCTTTGCTTGCCACGATCAACAGCAATGGGGTGAGAAAGGCATGCATGACAAAACGCGGCCAGCTCAGGCTTTCGAGTAGTGGGCCGATGCCGATGGATGCACCGATCGACAGGATGATGTTGTCGTAAGTGAGCGCGGCGCAGACAAGGGCGATCAGTGCAGCACCGGGGGCACGCTGAGATTTCCACAGAGTGCAGGCCCAGGCACACAGAATGGCATGGCAGAGTGCGTAGGTAGGAAAAATGACTGCGGACATTGTTGGCCTCGAATCGTTTGTCCCGTTGCTGAGCGTCAGCATCTGCTCGACACGGCAGCGTTATTAGGATGTTACTCCATTGGAAGCAGCGGGAGGTGTCCTGACAAGGACATTTGTCAAAAGCGAGGCGGTCGCTGGGGGAGCCGAGAGGAGGGGATGGCAGTGCTGGACCTAAGCTGCTGGCAGTAGGCGTCGACTAGGTGGTGAGTAGGTGGCGAAACAGCGGGTGGGGCAGTATGGCTGCCCCACCACGGCGGGAAGCAAGAGGGTGGCTTACATTACCCGCATACCCGGCTGAGCACCTGCATGGGGCTCCAGGATCCACAGGTCTTTGCCACCCGGGCCTGCCGCCAGAACCATGCCTTCACTCACACCAAAGCGCATTTTACGTGGTGCCAGGTTGGCAACCATTACAGTGTGCTTGCCGATCAGGTCTTCCGGGCTGTAGGCGCTCTTGATACCGGCGAATACATTGCGGGTTTCGCCACCCAGGTCCAGTGTCAGGCGCAGCAGTTTGCCGGCCCCTTCCACGTGTTCCGCATTGGCGATCAGCGCAATACGCAGGTCCACCTTGGCAAAGTCGTCAAACTGGATTTCGTCCGCCAGCGGATCGTCTGCCAGCGGGCCTTTCGCAACCTCGGTGTTGGATTGGGTCTCAGCCTGCAATTGTGCCAGGGATTCTTTCGCGGCTTCTTGCACGGCTTCCACCTGAGTTTTTTCTACACGCTGCATCAGCGGCTTGAATTTATTGATGGTGTGGCCGGCCAGCGGTGTGGTTGCGGTATTCCAGTCCAGTGCCACGCCGAGGAACTCCTCGGCTTTCTTCGCGGTTTCCGGCAGTACCGGTGCCAGCCAGCTGATCAGCGCGCGGAACATGTTCACGCCCTGCGAGCAGATCGCCAGTACTTCTTGTTCCTTGCCTTCTTCCTTGGCCAGAGACCAGGGGGCTTTTTCCGCAATCCACGCATTGGCGGCATCCGCCAGCGCCATGATTTCACGGGTGGCGCGGCTGTATTCGCGCGCTTCAAAGAACTCGGTAATACGCGGGGCTGCTTCTACAAACTGATTCCACAGCTCAGGGTCGGCCAGCTCACTGGACAGAGCGCCGCCGGACTTGCTGACAAACTTCGCGGTGCGCGAGGCAATGTTCACAACCTTGCCCACGAGGTCCGAGTTTACCTTGGCGATAAAGTCCTCCAGGTTGAGGTCCAGGTCGTCCACGCCAGCGGTCAGCTTTGCCGCAAAATAGTAGCGCAGGTATTCCGGGTTCAGATGGTCGAGGTAGTTGCGCGCATTAATAAAGGTGCCGCGCGACTTCGACATCTTCTTGCCATTAACGGTCAGGAAGCCGTGTACACACACCTTGGTTGGGGTGCGGAACTGCGCAGAGTCCAGCATGGCCGGCCAGAACAGCGCGTGGAAGTTGACGATGTCCTTGCCGATAAAGTGATACACCTCGGCGGTGCTGTCTTTTTTCCAGTACTCCTGCCAGTCGAGACCTTTCCCATCGCAGTAGTTCTTCAGGCTCGCCATATAGCCGATCGGCGCGTCCAGCCATACGTAAAAGTATTTGCCGGGGGCGTCGGGAATTTCGAAACCGAAGTAGGGCGCATCGCGGGAGATATCCCACTCCTGCAGGCCTTCATCCAGCCACTCGGACAGCTTATTCGCCACTTCACTTTGCAGGGTGCCGGAGCGGGTCCACTGTTTCAGGAAGTCGGTGAAGGCCGGCAGGGTAAAGAAGAAGTGTTCGGACTCTTTTTCCACGGGCGTCGCGCCGGAGATGACCGATACCGGGTTGATCAGCTCGGTGGGGCTGTAGGTCGCGCCGCACACTTCGCAGTTATCGCCGTACTGGTCTTCGGACTTACAGCGTGGGCAGGTGCCGTTGATGTAGCGGTCCGCCAGGAACAGTTCTTTCTCCGGATCATAGGCCTGAGTAATAGTGCGGGAGGCAATATGGCCGTTCTCGCGCAGGCGCTTGTAGATCATTGCAGACAGTTCGCGGTTCTCGTCGGAGTGGGTGGAGTGGTAGTTGTCCACACCGATCAGGAAGTCGGCGAAATCGCGCTCGTGCTCCGCCTGCATGTTGGCGATGTGCTGTTCCGGGGTGATACCCAGTTGTTCGGCCTTCAGCATGATGGCAGTGCCGTGGGCGTCGTCGGCGCACATATACAGGCACTGGTTGCCGCGGGCGCGCTGGAAGCGGGCCCATATATCGGTCTGGATGTACTCGAGAATATGACCCAGGTGCAGGGAACCGTTGGCGTACGGCAGGGCACTGGTGACGAGAATGTTTCTGGGCTGATGGTCGGTTTGAGACATCATGGATTCCAAAGGCTGCGAGATTAGTCTGTGTGGATTCTTTGATTGGGCGGCCGTGGGCCTGAAAGAGCGCGGAATATAGCAGAAATGGGGCTTGTAAGGCACCTGCCGGCGACGCCCGCCGCGCTGTGCGGGACTGCCGGGTGTGCACCCAATAGTGTGTACTGAATGCTGTACTGGGGCGTCCCTTGTGTTCACGCCAGAGCTTGACCACAATGCCGCCCAAATTCCAGAGCCAGTGAGGATGCTGCCGTGAACGACGACCACCAAGACCATGAAGACTTCTCTCCCGAGGTTACGGAACAGCTCGAGCAGGTAGCGGCAACGATTGGCGCCCTCGAAGACCCGGCCACCGCTCTGCCACTGGATGCACTGGATGCTGATATTGAGGTGGGTTTTGATGGCGACAAGACCATATTTACCAGTGTGACCCTCGGGTATCCCTGCGCGAGCCAGCAGCAGGTATGGGCGGAGCGTGTGCGCGCGGCCTGCGCCCCTGTCCTTGCAGGCGGGCCTCTGGCGGGCAGCACACTGAACTTTGATCTGTTTTTCGACATCCCGCGTACTGATGTTGGAGAGGTGCCTGAGCCGCTGAAGGCGGTGAAACACATTATCGCGGTCGCGTCCGGTAAGGGCGGAGTAGGCAAGTCCACTACCGCGGTAAACCTGGCACTGGCGCTGGCGGCGGAAGGCGCCGACGTGGGTTTGCTGGATGCGGATATTTACGGCCCTAGCCTGCCGACCATGCTTGATACCGAGGGCACACGGCCCGAGGTAAAAGCTGGCAAGTTTTTTGTACCGGTTCCAGCACAGGGCCTGCAGACGATGTCACTGGGCTATTTGCTGACCGAGGATACGCCCGCGGTATGGCGTGGCCCAATGGCCAGCGGCGCGCTGAATCAGATGCTGACCCAGACACTCTGGGGTGAGGCTGTGGAAGACGGCGAGTTGGATTACCTGGTTGTCGATATGCCGCCGGGCACCGGTGACATTCAGCTCACGCTATCGCAGAAGGTGGCGCTGGCAGGTGCCGTCATTGTGACTACGCCGCAAGACTTGGCCTTGGTAGACGCGATCAAGGGCGTGGAGATGTTCCGCAAGGTATCGGTGCCGGTGCTCGGTATTGTGGAAAACATGGCCCTACACACCTGCTCGAAGTGCGGTCATCAGGAGCCGATTTTTGGCGCCGGTGGCGGCGACAAAATGGCGGCGGATTACGATACGCGCCTGCTCGGACAGCTTCCGCTGGCGATGTCGATTCGCCAGCAGACAGACGGTGGTAAACCCACCGTGGCGGCAGAGCCAGAAGGCGCGGTGGCGGCACTGTACAAACAGGTAGCGCGTGCCGCTGCCGCTCAGGTGTGGCTGGCCGCCGATGCAGACGAAGGTTTGCCAGAGATCGATATGGAGTAAACGGTTCCGCTAAATCGCGTTGGGTTCCGTCTCAACGCCTGAATATACTCGTAGGCGGCAAATGATGTACTCCTTTGATCACCTGTGCGTAGCCCGAAGTCTGTTCCGAAGCTTATTTCGGCGTCGGTATAGGAACAATCAGAATTAAACGGGCTTCGCCCAGTGCCGAGCAGCATTGAGCCGCTTGGTGAGCCGGTACAGGAGAAGGCAGTGAGTTTTCAGGTTCGATTTAATGCGGCCACCCGCGTGGTGAATATCGGTTTTTTCGACCGGGTGGACGGGGCGGAAAAACATGCCGCCGTGCGCCAGGTGGCAGAGAAGTACGGCCATCTTCACCCGCTGCTGGTACTTGCCGACGTGCGTAAAGCGGATATCCAAATGTCGTTGGAGGAGCGGCGCGCATTAGGTAGCTATATCGCGCACCTACCGGGAATTAGCCAGGGTCGTTTCGCGGTGTTACACGCACCGGAATATAACGCCAACGTGGTGATCGACAGCGCTGCCCGCAAAGAGGGTCTGGCGCTGATGGAATTCGTTACCGAGCAGGCGGCGGAACACTGGTTGATCGGGGATGAGCACTAAAAGCCCCGCGAGTGCGGGGCTCAAAGAATCGTTTTTTGAGAAGGCTTTTTGCGCAATCGTGTTTACGCGATTGAATAAACGCGTCGGCTATACGTCCTGGGCCTTGCGCGCCTGTTCCGCTTGCTTACGGCGCAGCGCTTGCTTGTGCTGACGACGGTTTAACGTCGTAGCCTTGGCATCTTCGCCGAGGTGGCGCTCACCGCGCTGCTTGGCCAGCTGAATCTGCTTTTCACGCTCACGAAAGCGCGACTTGTCTGCTTCCGTCACCGTATCGTGGCAGTGCGGGCAGCTTACCCCCTGTTCGAACAGCGGAGACTGTACTTCTTCTTCGGTGATCGGCATACGGCAGGCGTTGCACTGATGGTAAGAGCCCTGCTCCAAATCGTGATTCACAGTCACCCGATCATCGAACACAAAGCATTCGCCTTTCCACAGGGTTTCTTCTTTGGGCACATCTTCCAGGTATTTAAGGATGCCGCCCTGCAGGTGATACACCTCGTCGAAACCCTGCTCCTTCAGGTAAGCCGTGGACTTCTCACAGCGAATACCGCCGGTGCAGAACATTGCCACTTTCTTGTGTTTACCCGGATCCAGGTTTTCCTTCACATAATCGGGAAACTCACGGAAGGTGGTGGTGTTCGGGTTCACCGCGTGCTCGAAGGTACCTACCTGATATTCATAATCATTGCGGGTATCGATCAGCACAACGTCCGGGTCGGAAATCAGCGCATTCCAGTCCGCGGGCTTCACATAGGTGCCAACGGTGCGGCGAGGGTCGATGCCTTCGATGCCCATGGTGACGATCTCGCGCTTCAGTTTTACCTTGCTGCGCAGGAAGGGCATGTTTTCGGTGTAGGACTCTTTGTAGTCCAGCTCGGCCAGGCGGCTATCGGACTTAAGGTAGTTGAGCAGAGTGTCGATACCGGCACGGTTACCGGCGACGGTACCATTGATACCTTCGTCAGCGAGCAGCAGGGTGCCGCGCACTTCGTTGTCGAGCATTACCTTGAGTAGGGGATCGCGGAGGGATTCAAAGTCTTCGAGGCGCACAAACTTGTACAGCGCGCAGACCACAACGGACGCGGTATTGGTCATGAGAGTTTCCTTGTGCAAGCCGGAGCGTAAATCCGGGGCATGGGTAAAAATCGCCGCGCATTTTAACAAGTTTTCTGTCGTGCGTCGTACACTTTTTCGACAGTGCTGAATAAAGCTTGACCGGGCGTTCAGGAGTTCGCTTTACTGTCCCCCCATAAGACCGGCAGTGCCACTTTCCGCATCCCCCTTTGCCAGCGAGGTTATCCCCATGGCCGAAGAAGTTACCCCGCAAGATTCCCCCCTGAGTCGTGCTTATAGCGACGGCAACCACACCGTGAACATCGATATTTACGAGGATGGTGATGGCGGCTGGCTGCTGGAAATTGTCGATGAAAATAGCAATACGACGGTGTGGGAAGACGTGTTCGACAGCGATGCCGAGGCGTTGCAGGAGGCACTAGATGCTTTGAAAGAAGAAGGTGTCGGAGCGTTCATCGGCCCGGCAGAAGAGAATGGTGGTTGGAAGGCTCCCTGACGCTCCACATTATGTGACTGCACACCGGGGATGCGTGTGTAAAAAGTAACGGCCCCGCGCAGCAGGATTTTCAACGCCTGCTATGGTTATACATAGAAGGGAATCGCGACAGTGTAACAGCACTACCCAATCGCGGTGTCGCCAAGGGCAGCAAGGAAAGTTGCCCTGGCGGCACCAACTGGTCGCGGTCTGCAGATGTATTAAGTGTGGTTGCTCTGCATGAAAATATTCCTTCTTTGTCTTCTTATTTTCCTGTGCGGGTTTTCTCCCGCCATGCCGGCACTGTCCGGTATCCAGCTAAAAATCTCCAATGACCGTGTGATCGATGTGGATCTCGCGGAAGCAAAACTGATTTCCGAGCTAAATGGTTATGCCATCATCGCCGGGCGCACCTGTATTGATTGCGACGAGAACACGGCAATTTTTCTTGAGCGCATTGAGGTCGCTCCGGGTGGGCCACCCCAGGTGCGACAGCCGCGCAATAAGGGTGGCGATGACATTCCCGAGCCGGAACAGTTTGCGGCACAGGCACCGACGGGAAGCTCCCTGGCGGAGCAGCGCGATCGGTCTCAGGCGGAACTCGAAGGTAACGAAGATGGCGTGTTGAATATGGATCTTTCCGGTGAGCGCTTTACCTACCCGGGCGTCTACCGCGATTACCTAACCAAAGAACTGGTGGAAAAAACACGTATGTTTTATGGCAAGTGCCACGAGGATGGGCCGGCGTTGCTGTGGCTCAGTGAATATCGCACCGACAAAGGGTGGGTGAAGGAAGAGTACCTGCTGGTGTTTCGTGACGAGGGGATTGAGCACCGCTACAACCAGTCCCATCAACCGAGCCTTTACTTCATCGGCAACGCTGGCTGCAGTGAAGTGCCGGGAGTGGAAGTCACCACGGAACCCTGAATAATGCCCGCGTGTACAAATGAAAAAGCCCCCGCAATTGCGGGGGCTTTTTTATCGATCGATTGGCGTTGGCAAGGCCCTGTCTTCCGGTTCACTTATTTTTTGTCGTGATTCCAGATGATCTTGAGCTTCTTCTTGCCCCACTTACGCGCTTTCTTGATGTCTTCTTCCATCCATACATCAATACGGTTGGTGTAGCGCTTGTTCATACGGTCCCGCACGGTATAGGTGCCAGACAGACCTTCAATTTTCACTTTGGCGCCATTGGTCAGGCCGTGCTTTTCCAGGTCACGGGACACTGCAATGATCTTGTCACCCGGACGCAGGCGGTTGTTCCAGGCCGCTACCCAGGGGTCGTCATCGGTCTGTCCTTCAACAGAGTTGTAGGCGGTCGCGGTGACGGTCATGGACTTCTTTTTCTTCTTCTCCGGGGATTCTTTGATGGCGGCAAAGGCCTCTCCACCACCCAGGGCAGCAAAGGAAGCGGTAAGCACGATGGCAAACTGTTTAAGACTCTGTCGCATATGTATCTCCTCCGGAAGCTCGGTAATCACAAACAAAAGATGTTTGTGCGGCTCCAAGTTGATTTCTTCATAAGTGATCAAGTTTTGATCAGGGTGGGCAATATTAGAGCGTGGGAGATTTTGCGCAAGCGTGTGCGGCGAACTATCTGGTCGCAGCGAAGGCAGGAGTTTCTGCGGTGGAATTAGGAATTTCCACCGCCTCAAAGGCAGATTTTGAGTACTTTTGGACCAGAAAAGTGGCTGGCGAGACTGAATTTAATACGAAAGTTCTCATTTCATTCGTATCTGGGCCTCAGTCACAGGGTGTGTCCTGACAGCGATGTCTTCTGTGTTTGGCGAAAGAATAGACAGTATGGGTATGTGGACCCGCTATTCGCTGGAATAAGATTTTTATTTGATTTTTCTGTGACCGTAAATTCATTTGGCCTACATACCCTGCTGACAGCGATGTTACACAGGGATCAGCCGGCTTTGAATTCCGGTTCACGGACTTTTTCGCGGGGTGACATGACCTGAATCAGGTGGCTTGCGGTCGCTCATACCCATTTTTAGGTGTGTCGCCAGCGGGAATTTATCCCGGAACTGGCGGGCGTGACCGGTCATAGCTCAGGGTGTTGGTTCAGATGGCGTTGTTGGCTCAGATGGCCGTGTTGCCCACTGGTTGCTGGGGGTTGACCAGCTCACGCAGGGCGGTCAGGTAGGCCTGATCCTCCTCCAGATCGGCAAAACCATATTGCCGATCCAGTGCGACTGCCTGTTCCAGCCACTCAATGGCCTCTTCCAGATTACCCTGCCACTCGCACACCTGGCCGATATTGAATGCGGTGATGGCCAGGTTTTGCCAGTCACCTTCAGCGCGCAGGTCTTTAATCGCACTGGAATACAGCTGGTAGGCGTTGCGCAGCATGAGCGCACGGCGGTTCGGGTTCTCCTGCATCGCGGAGTGCTGGTGGTAGGTGTGGGCGAGGGCCGAGCGCACCCGTGCGGCGGAGTGCTCGAAGGGAATGCCGGGGGAGGACTCGATATAGCGCAGCACAACATCGAATTGGCTGCGCGCCAGTGGGTAGAGGTCCGGGCGCTGGCCACCCAGAGCGTTCAGAATGATGCCGTAGCGGTAGCGCAGCTGGTTCTGACGATGGGGTTTCTCACTCAAGTTGGCGATAGCCATTTCATACAGCGGCAGTGCCTCATCGTAGTTGCCGGAGAGCGCGTACTCCTCGGCCGTGGTGATCAGCTGCGACACCTTGGATTGCTCAGAGCCGGCCGCCATTGCACTGCCAACCAACAGCTGCAGGCCCAGCAGCGCTGTGCCGAGAAGCGCGCGCAGTGCCTGGCCGGGTCTTGTTGTCGTATTCGCCATTGCCATGGATCTCCGCCGCTGTATCGCTGCTCTGGTATCGCTATCCGCTATCCGCTATCAGAGTGCACCACCGGCGCTGGCCGATGGCTTAGTTAGTGGTTACTGACAGTAAACCCTGAATCTTCGATTTGTGCCAGCAAAGCTTGCAACGGATGGCGCAATTCGGTGTCAGCGAAGCGCTTGCTCTGGCAGCGGCAGGAGTAACCGGTGGCGAGAATGGTACTGGTATCACCGCTCAGCTTGGGTGCCCAGGACTGTTGGAAAATTGTGCGCGAGGTTTCGCGATTCGCCATTTCGTGACCATAGGTGCCGGCCATACCGCAGCAGCCGGCGGCCTGGGTATTGAGCTGTATACCCAGCGCGCTGAATACCTGCTGCCACTGGCGGGTGGAGCCGGCGGCGTTGGATTGCTCGGTGCAGTGCGGCAGCAGGGTAAAGCTGCCGGATTGCAGGCGATTTTTGTTGGTGGCCAGATGCTCGGTGTGCCCGGACAGCCACTCCTGCAGCAGCTGCACCTTGGGCGCCTTGTCGCCCAGCAGTTTCTGGTACTCCGCGCGGTAGGTCATGGTCATGGATGGGTCTATGCCCACAAGCGGCACACCGCTTTGCGCCAGGCTGTTCAGCATGGCGCTGTTGCTGGCCGCAGTATTGGCGAACTGGCGCAGGAAACCGTGCACATGCAGCGGCTTACCGTTGGCGCGAAACGGAGCCACCAGTGGGTTGAAGTCCAGCAGCTTGAGCAGGCGCAGGGTGTCGGCAACCACCTCCGCGTCAAAATAGCTGGTGAAGGCATCCTGTACGATCACCACGGCTTTGGCGCGCTGGGCGGGCCCCATGGCGCTCAGGCTGGCGCGGCTGGCGTAGGGCACACCCAGCTCACGCATCGCCTTGTCCAGGCGGGTAGCGGAGATGGACGGGGAGTCCACCAGGCCCAGCCCCCGCTCCATTACCCAGCGGATTGGCTTGAGTTTCAGCGGCCAGTTGTACACCTGCGGCACGCGCGCCAGATGCGGCATCATAAATTCGAGGCCGCCGACAAAGTAATCTTTCACCGGGCGCAGGTAGCGGCCGTAATACAGCTCCAGAAACTTGGCGCGGAAGGTGGGTACATCCACCTTGATGGGGCACTGGCCGGCACAGGACTTACACGCCAGGCACGCCTGCATGGATTCGTTCACCTCGTGACTGAAGTCGTATTCACCGCGGGCCTTGGCCAGACTGTTCTTGAAGCGCCCGGGCAGGCCCAGCAGGAATGACTTTTCGCGGCTTTTGCGCGCTTCGGTTTCCGGGTCGATGGATTGCGCGGACAACAGGCGCAGCCATTCGCGGATCAGTGATGAGCGGCCTTTGGGTGAATGGATACGGTTGCGCGTGCCCTTGTAGGAGGGGCACATGGCGTCGTCTGGGTTCCAGTTAAAGCAGGCGCCGTTACCGTTACAGTAAACGCCTTCGGAATACCCTTCCCAAACCTGTACCGGGATCTGCCGATCGTTCTCGCCGCGGGTGGTGACCTCATCAATTTTGAGCAGGCCGGAGGCGGCATTGGGGGTAGCGATTTTCCCGGGGTTCAGCTGGTTGCGCGGGTCGAACGCCGCCTTCACCTTTTGCAGTTCCGGGTACAGTTCACCGAAGAACTCCGGGGCAAACTCAGAGCGCACGCCCTTGCCGTGTTCACCCCACAGCAGGCCGTTGTATTTTTTCGCCAGGTCCACCACTTTTTCCGTGATGATACGTACCTGTTTGGCCTGTTCTGGATCCTTCATGTCGATGGCCGGGCGCACGTGCAGTACCCCGGCATCCACATGCCCGAACATGCCGTAGGCAAAACCGGCATCGTCCAGCGCCGCGCGGAATTCGGCAATAAAGTCCGCGAGGTTTTCTGGTGGCACCGCGCAGTCTTCTACAAACGCAATCGGGCGCTGTTCGCCTTTGGCATTGCCCAGTAGGCCCACCGCGCGTTTGCGCATGCCCCAGATCTTGTTCACCTGTGCGTGACCGCGGGCAATGGTGTAGCCGAAACTCTTGCCCGGCTGGCCGATTGCGCTGTCGACATGGGCGGTGAATCTGGCCAGTGCCGCATCCAGTTCTTCTTCAGAATCGGCGGTGTACTCCACCAGGTTGACGCCTTTTACCGGCCGTTCATCCTGAGGGAAATACTCGCTCACGCTCTCCCACACGATGTCGTCCATCGCCAGTTGCAGCACCTTGCTGTCCACGGTCTCGATGGAGGTGGGGCCGGCCTTCATCAGGTCGGTGGCGTCTTTGAGTGCGTCCTGGAAGTGATCGTAATTGACGTTTACCAGTGCGGCGCACTTGGGAATCTTGAGCAGGTTCAGTTTGGCCTCGGCGATAAAGCCGAGGGTGCCTTCGGAGCCGCACAGAATGTTGTTGAGGTTGAAGCGGCCATCTTTCTCCCGGTCGCGGATATGCGCCAGGTCGTAGCCGGTGAGGCAGCGGTTGAGCTTGGGGAACTTGGCCGCGATCAGGTCGCGCTTGTCGCGCTCGATACCGTCCACCAGCGTGTGGACACTGGCGGCGCGGCTTTCCTGCGCGGTAATTTCGTTGAGGACCTCGTCGTCGATGGCATGGGAGTGCCACAGTTCGCCGCCCATCAGTACGGTCTTCAGTTCCAGCACGTGGTCGCGGGTCTTGCCATAGAGGCAGGAGCCCTGACCGGAGGCGTCGGTATTGATCATGCCACCGATGGTGGCGCGGTTACTGGTGGACAGCTCCGGGGCAAAAAACAGCCCGTGAGGCTTGAGTGCGGCATTGAGCTGATCTTTGACCACACCGGTCTGTACCCTTACCCAAGCTTCCTCGACGTTGATCTCGAGGATCCGGTTCATGTGCCGGGAGATATCCACCACGATGCCGTCGGTCAGTGACTGGCCGTTGGTGCCAGTGCCGCCGCCGCGCGGGGACAGCACCACCTTGTGGAATTCCTCGCACTCGGCCAGTTCCATCAGCAGCTGCAGGTCGTGAATGTCCCGCGGGTACACCACCGCCTGTGGCAGGACCTGGTAAATGGAGTTGTCGGTGGAAAGCACTGTGCGGCTGGCGTAGCTGGGGCTGGCGTCGCCATGAAAACCACGCCGCTTGAGCGTCTCGAGAAATTGCAGGTAAAGCGCCTGTACTTCGTTAATTTCGCGCAGTGCTGGAATCATTCCGGGCCCCGGGGTCTGGTAAGACGAGTGTCTGTACACACGGTACAACTAATGAAGGACTGGCATTTTAGCGACGGTGGCGGCCTGCGCAACAATTACCGGCTGTTCGCCGGCCTGAGCCGGATCGTTTTGCGCAAAATCGTCGAAAACACGCGAAATCTGTGAAGAATTTGCGCGACGGGCCGATGGCTGATGAATTATCGGTCAGTAAGATGGGAATCCTTTGCGGGTACGCCCAGCGGTGTGTACCTTAATCTGAACAGGGTAGCTGGTCGTATAGGTCTACATGGCGTTGGGGTGCGCATGCGCCCGTAGTATGGGAGGCACAGCCAAGAATGAATTTCTCGCGAAAAATTCCGGTGGGGATCAGCCAGTGTGCGATGGGCGATGCCGTGCGATTTAACGGCGGTCACAAGCACAGCAAGGTATGTACCGAGTTACTTGGTCAATGCTTTGACTATGTGCCATTGTGCCCGGAGGTGGCCATTGGCATGGGGGTGCCGCGCAAACCTATTCATCTATTGGTAGAAAAGGACGGTGCTCCGGTGGACGCTGTGCGGGTGATCGGTGTCGACGATGCCAGTGTGGATGTGACCGCGCCGTTGCGGGATTACGCCGACTCGGTGGTGCCGGAGCTGCAAAAAGTGCGCGGTTACATCTTTATGCAGAACTCACCCAGCTGTGGCTTGCGCGGTGTGCGTCGGTATCTGGCTAACGGTCATGGTATCGACAGCGAGGGTGTCGGTGTATTTGCCCGCCGTCTGCAACAGCAGTTCCCACATTTGCCGATGGAAGAAGTCGGCCGCCTGAACAACAACGAGCTGCGTGAAAACTTTCTCACCCGGGTATTCGCCTATGACGCCTGGTTTCGTTACGTCGAAAGCGACGGGAGCGAGGATGCAGTGGCGCAGGGTGACGAGGGCAGCGTGGACAAAAATAGCGGCGATAAGCGTCCCGGTATTTCCGGCAGGCCGCTGTCTTTCCTTGCGCGGGTTATCGAGTTTTACACCGCATATAAATATCTGCTGATGGCACATCATCAGGACAAGACCCGTGCACTGGGCAAGGTGCTTGCTGACGCCAAGTCGATGAGTGAGGCGGAGCTGGCATTTGAGGTGCGCGGGCGCATTATGGAGATTCTTTCCCGGCCGGCCTCACGCAAAGATAAGACCAACGCTTTGATGCACAGTGCCGGGCACCTGAGCGAGTTCCTGGATAAGCGTGAAAAGGCCGAGCTCAAAGATTTGATCGAAGACTATCGGGTGGGGCACAAGCCGCTTTCAGCAGTCCTGACCTTGCTCCGTCATTACCTTCCGCGCAGCCCCCACAGTTTTATCCACAGCCAGGTGCTACTCGCGGCAGAGCCCGCAGAGCTTGGTCTGTGTGATTTCAGCTAGCCCAGGCATACCTGTGAAAAACATCCAAAGAGGCCTGATGTGGTTGCGCAACGATTTGCGCATGGCGGATAACACTGCCCTGTACCGCGCCGCGAAAAGCTGTGATGCGCTCGCCGTGGTATTTATCGCCTGTCCAAACACCTGGGCGAGCCATGGCGACGGCGACAATGTAGTTGCCATGCGGCTGCGCTCTTTGCGCCAGTTGCAGGCGACGCTGCAGAAAAAAAATATTCCGCTGTATTTTCTTGAGGTGCCGACGTTTGGTGACGTCCATGCTGCGCTGGCGCAAATTGCGCAGAAGTTGCAGATAGATGCGTTGTTTGCCAATGCGGAATACCCGGTAAACGAGCTGGCGCGCGATCACTCGGTAAAAAGCGCGTTGGGCAAGCTGGGCGTTACGGTTGAGTACTTCACCGACCGCACCTTGATTCCGCCGGGTAGCCTTACCACGGGCAGTGGCGACGGCTTCAAAGTATTTACCCCATTCAAGCGTGCGTTTATTTCCGCCCACAGCAATAGTGGCGAGGCTTTTGGCAGCTTGCCCACACCGCGCACACAGCCTGCAGATCACCTGTCGCAGTGGCCGGAGTGGATTGCACTCGATGGCGAACACAACCTGGTGCGCAGCATTCCCGATACGCTGACTGGCTATGGGGTGGCTGCCGGTGGCGAAGGGCGGGTGCTGGATTGGCCGGTGGGAGCGGTGGCCGGCGCGCGCACGCTGAAAAAATTCGCCGACATAATTGACGACTATGAAGAGTGGCGGGATTTCCCAGCGCGCGAAAACACATCGCGGCTGTCACCCTATTTAAACTGTGGTGCAGTTTCCGTACGTCAATGCGTACAGCTGGCGGTGGCGCACAACGATGGTCGCTGGGATGGGCCGAGCAAGGGAGCAACGGTCTGGCTCAGTGAAATACTGTGGCGTGAGTTCTATCAGCACCTGGTGGTAAATTTCCCCCGGGTATGCCGCAATAAACCGTTCAAGCCCGAAACTGAAGCGGTACCCTGGTCCGACCGAGCCGAGGATTTCGAGCGCTGGTGTGCCGGGCAAACAGGCGTGCCGATTGTGGATGCGGCGATGCGACAGCTGAATCAGACGGGTTGGATGCACAATCGACTGCGTATGGTGGTCGCCTCCTTCCTAACCAAAAATCTGCTCACAGATTGGCGCAAGGGTGAGCAATATTTTATGCAGCAACTGGTGGACGCGGATTTCGCTGCCAACAATGGTGGCTGGCAGTGGGCGGCATCCACCGGCACCGATGCAGCACCTTACTTTCGTGTGTTTAACCCCTATAGCCAATCGAAACGCTTTGATCCCGAGGGTGCGTTTATTCGCGCGTATATTCCGGAGCTGGCGGAGGTGTCAGACCGGGATATTCATTGCCCGCCGCAAGATCTTTTTTCCGACCACAGCTATCCACCGCCCATTTGCGATGTGACTGAATCGCGAAAAATCGCGATTGAAGCTTTCGCTAACTTGAAGAAATAGTAAACCTCTGTTTTATTCCCTATATCTCTGCGCTTTTGTCGCCGGAGAGATTGCGCTCGCGATACAGAATCTTCTGACGGATGTGTTGCTAAATGCACTATAAAAAAATGGCCAACTTTGCGCTGTTTGTTGCCGGGTGGTGGGTGGCCTTACTCGGTGGCAATGCCATGGCATTAATTGCGCTATTTGTGGTGCTTATGCTGCACTTTTTTATATGGCGCGATATTCGTGATATTTTTCTGATTCTCGGTTTTATTTTCTGTGGCTTTGGCGTCGAGTGGGCGTTTATGTTGTATGGCGTACAGGAATATCAATCCACTCTGCCGCCAGCCTGGGTGATCTGTATCTGGGCGATGCTGGCGACCACCGTACGCTATTCCCTTTCCTGGCTTATCCATAAACCGCTGCATGCGGCGCTTGCGGGCTTGCTTATTGCGCCGGTGTTTTACCTGAACAGTGTCTACTTTGGCCCGGCGGGCTGGGGGCGGCCGGTATGGCAGTGCCTGTTGAGTATTGCCCTGGTGTGGAGCCTGCTGGCTGCGCTGATCAGTGGGGTGCTGGCGCCGCTGGTCAATCAGATGGATGCAGTGGAAAACCGTGTCGGCTGATCATCGCAACAAGAAATTCCTTTCTCGCGATTAACCTATACTTGCCACGAAATTTCGCGGAGGTAAGGAGAACCCAGTGCGGCGAGACACAAAGGATTTGGGTGCTGGCAACGTTGGCAGGGCGAGTTTGGCGACGTCGATTGCCCTGCTGTTGGGGATGGGAATCGTTGCAACGGAGGGGCAGGCCGAAGAGGCGATATACGGTTCCCTGATCGTATTTGGCGATAGCCTTTCCGATAACGGCAATGCCGGCGTGTTTACCTCCGAAGACCCTCAAGGAATCTATCCCCGCCAGCCCGCGGTATCCTTTCTCGCGGATATGCTTGGCGTGCCCAAGGAAAATTCCTGTTTTGGGCTGGGACCCGCATTCGGTGGCCCTATTCCCTGCGCGCCGGCGCCCGGAACCATCGATCAGCAGCTGCAGCAAATTGTGGACTCTGTGTTGACCAACGGCCCCAACTGGGCGGTTGGCGGCAACCGAACCGCGGATGTGTTGCTGGATCTTGTTGGACCACAGCAATTCCGCGTGCTGTTTCCCGACACCACGGTGGCGGATCACAATACCCTGACCACGATATTGCCGGACTCCAGTCGTTGCGGGCCCGATGGCATCTGCAACCCGGCACAGGGGGAGAGCCCCTACCTCAGTCCTGCCGAGGTGGCGGCGGCCGTCGCTGCATTTAATGACCCGGCTGCCCTGCAGGCGCTGGTGGACGATCCCAACAACAATATCACCTTGACTGGCGTGCCCTTCGCTACTGGTCAGGGTTACCTGCCGCAAAATGCGGTATCGCCCAATAATCTTTATTTTCTGAATGGCGGTGCCAACAACATCTTGAATGGTGTGAGCACCGGCACCATCAATTTTGATTCGATGACGCGCGCGGCAACGTTTCTTTCGACCGCCGGCGGTGTGCTCAAGGCATACGGTGCGAAATACATCGTTATGACCAACACCCCGCGTATTGGTAACACTCCTGCGATCAATGTGCAGGGGCAGGCGGCGATCAACTATGCGAATCTCGGCACCGAAATATTCAACGATCGCCTGCGACGCCAGGTAAATGCGATCGGCAACATTTTGTTATTGGATATGGAGGGGATACTCGAGCTTGCCATCGCAGACCCGACGGCGTTTGGCTTCGCCAACATTGACCAGAGTGCGTTTTGCTACGAAAACTGCGCAACACCGAGCCCAATTTACGGCGCGAACGGTACCAATCCCAATGCGAACTTGCTGATCTTCGATGACGGTGTCCACCCCACGTTGGCGGCTCAGCGGATGCTGGCGGACTATTACTATCAAACCCTGACCGCGGCGATTCACTTCGGTGTGTTGCCGGATCTCGGTTATGAAAACATGCGTCAGCACCGCATTAATATCGATCATCATTTGATATCCCAGCGCTATCGCGATCCAACGACCACCGTATTTTTTGGCGCCAGTGTCGGCCACTCAGAGCTTGGGGTGGCGCCTGCGGTCAATGACGAATATCCGACCTGGGATGGCTTTCTGGGTATGAGCTTTGCCGGCTTCGATCACCTGGAGTGGGGGCTCAGCATGTCCTATGGGGGCAGCGAGTACGAGCCGACCGATCTCTTTTTCAAGGCGCGCAGTTTCAACTTGAGTGCCTTCGCCCGCTGGGATAACGAACTCTTTTTCCTGGATGGCGGTGTGACCTTCTCGGACATCGATTATGACGATATACAGCGCACCATACGCATCGGCAATAAATTCCGTCATCGCCTCGATGGGGACACCGATGGCGAAGGCTACAGCGTATTCCTGCGCGCCGGTTACGATACTGCGCTGCAGGCCTGTGGCCATTTGGGTCCCTTTGTGTCTTTTGAATGGACCGAGGTGGATGTGAATGGCTTCCGCGAGCGCACGGCCGACCGGTTGACCTACACCGGCTCCTGGGGCCAGCGCCTCGATCCTCTGGGCTTGTGGGTACACGGACAGGACAGGGAATACCTGCGGTCGAAACTGGGCTTCTTCTATAACGGTGACGATGTCGGGGAGTACCAGTGGTTCGGCGAGTTCTGGCTCGAACATACTAGTGGTGATGACTACGCGGACCTGGGTATCGGGGTCAATTCGATCTTCAATAACTGGGCGCGGCTGCCGTCCTATCGCAGCGACAACACTGGCATCTTCCAGAACGGCGTAGGCGCTATGGTCGGTGTCAGCATCAATGAGAAGTTGCGCATTGCGGCAGATGTACTGGTACGGCCAGATGACGCGGTGGGCGGATTGAGTCTGAATTATCGGTTCTGACGTGTTGGGAGGGGGCGCAAGGTCCGGCCTGAGCGGGAAATTTGTGACCCTCCGCCCCTGGATAGGGAGTCATTTCCACAACGCCGCATAATCTGCGGCAGCGGCGGCGAAAAAATCCGGTTGCTGCGAAATCGGCTAGGCCGAAGCGGCATGGATTACCCCATCGGTTGTTAAGTTAGCGGTATCGATAACAACCGAAACCATGGATCTGAAGATGTACGCTCCGCGCTTTAGCAAATTGAGCCAGGCCCTCCACTCCGCCGATGCCGACGTATGGGCAGTGAGCGACCGCGCCCACCAGCTGGCAGACAAAGGTGAAGATGTAATTTTCTTGTGTGTCGGAGATCCAAACTTCGACACCCCCGAGCCGATCCTGGATTTCGCCCGCGCCCGTCTCGGTGTAGGTCGCACCCACTATTCTCCCGCTGCCGGTGAGCTTGTGCTGCGCCGCGCGATCGCCGATATCGAAAGCAAGGTGAGCGATCACCCATGTAGCCCGGACGATGTGGTGGTGTTCCCCGGCGGAACCAATGCCATTTTCGGGGTGCTGTCGTGCCTGCTGAATCCTGGCGAACAAATCGTGATTCCCGAACCCATGTACATCGGCTATGTACCGATCACCGATGCATTACAGCTGGACGTGAAAAAGGTGTCCTGCCCTGCGGACAAGGGCTTTGCCTTTGAAATTGAATCCATCAAGCAGGCGATTGGCGAAGATACCCGCGCGGTGATGATTAATACCCCGGTCAACCCCACCGGCGCCATGGCGACCCCGGAACAGCTGCGTGAGTTGGCGGCTTATTGCCGCGAGCGCGGTGTGTGGCTGATCTCCGACGAAATGTACTCGATGATCACCTTTGCGCGCCGCCATACATCCCTGCGCACTGCTGCGGAGAAGCTCGATAACGTGGTGGTGATTGACGGCTTGTCCAAGTCCCACGCCATGAGTGGCTGGCGTCTGGGTTGGGCGGTGGCACAGGGTGAACTGGTTGAGCGGCTGATCGAATACGCCGGCGCGACTATTTTCGGTTGCCCCCAATTCATTCAGGAAGCCGCGGCGTTTGCGCTGGAATTCGATACCTACTTTGTAAAGCAGATGCGCGACGCCTACGAGCGCCGCCGCGACCTGATTGTGGAGCGTATCGGCAAGATCCCAGGGCTGAGCTGTTACTCGCCCGAAGCGGGCATGTTTGTAATGGTGAATGTTTCCGCCGTTGCCCAGGATGGCGAGGCGTTTGCCAGCGCTTTGCTGGACGCGGAGCGCGTGTCGGTGTTGCCGGGTAAGCCGTTTGGCCCGAGTGCGGTAAATCATGTGCGCCTGACTCTGGCAGCGGATGAGGCCGACCTCTCGCGGGCGCTGGACCGCATAGAGCGCTTTGTGGTCGGGGGTTGCCTGAAAGCGGGATAATAGATCGTGGGATAGTAGAAGGCGGGATCACAGCGAGTTGCCGATCATGTGTTTCGGTGTCGTGTATTTCCCGCTATGCTGTTTCGAAGTTGACCTTATTTTAAAAATCAGTCGATAGCATTTGCCGTGAAAATTGATCGCCACAACCTCAAAATCCTGGAAGTCCTGCAGACCAACGCGCGTATCAGCAATCTGAACCTGGCGGATCAGATTGGTTTGTCGGAAAGCGCCTGTCTGGCGCGGGTAAAGAAACTCACCAGTGAGAAGTTTATTCGTGAGTACCAGGCGGAGGTGAACCTCGATAAGGTGCGTCACGCGGAGTTTTATGTAAACGTCGCGCTCAAACGCCAGGACGCGCGTACTAGCGAGAGCTTCCGCCGCGCCATCAACAAGATTGAGCAGATTGTTTCCTGTGTGAAAATGTCCGGTGAGTTCGACTATATGCTGCGGTTTGTGTGCCCGGACGCCGGGGACTTTAACCGGGTGTCGGAGCAACTGCTGGCAGATGAAGATGCCGCTATTACCCGCATGACCTCACATCTGGTGATTGAGAAAACCAAACCCTTCAACGGTTACCCGCTCGAGCTGTTGTTCCAGGACTAGTTATTTCAGAACTCGTTGTTGTTGGACGAGCAAAACACCATCCAGCCAATACCGCGCTTGGCTCAGGCATCTGCAAATCAGATCACCAGAGCAATGGTTCGATCCACCAGCCACAGCGCGGAGACTCCCCCCACCAGATAAGCGACCGGTAGTGCACTGGCGACGCTTGCCGAATGGCCAGTGCGGACTTCCCATTGGTGCACGCTGGGCAGCTTTCTGAGGGTCAGCATCAATATGCTGACCGCGACAATGAAGGCCAGTTGGCCGGCCTCTACGCCCAGGTTAAATACCGCCAGCGACAGGGGGATTTCGTGGGCGGGTACGCCGATGTCGGACAGTGCCCCGGCGAAGCCAAAGCCATGCAGCAGGCCGAATGCGAAAGCCACCAGCCATGGCTTGCGAATCGCGAGGGTGCTGCGTCCCTCCAGTTTGTGCAGAATTTCCACCGCGATAAACACAATGCTCAGGGCAATCACTGCTTCCACCGGCCCCTGTGGGATCGACACAAGCCCGAGCACCGATGCCGCCAGGGTAATACTGTGGGCAAGGGTGAAGGCGGTGATGGTGGTAACCAGCTGCTTGGTCCCGGTGACCAGCACCATCAAGGCCAGCACAAACAGCAGGTGGTCGATTCCCAGCAAAATATGTTCAACCCCCAAAACAAAGTACATGTTGGCAATCTCCTTTTTGCCCGCTTTGTTTTCTACCCGCATTTGCGGGCTATCCGGCAATAGGCGCGCCACCTGCTCGCGCCCATCCAGCCATTGGATTCGTACCAGAGCATCTGTGAGGGTGTTTTCCAGGCCGTCGATTGTGATGGTGCTGTCTACAAACCCGTTCGGATGGCTCGCGCGCCAGCGCTCCACGTAATAGCCGCCGGCAAAAAGTGCGGTGGGCAGACTTCGAGGTTGGCTTTGCTGGTCAAAAACCACATCCAGTGACAATCTCAGGTCGCCCTGAGCCGGCACGCGCCAGGTCACGTTGAACTCTCCCGGAACGACTTCCTGCAAGGCCAGAGCCGCAGGGCGCAACTCGTGCGCGTGCAGCGAGAGTGACATCAGCAGGATGAACACCGCAAGCAGGCTTTTCACTGGCGGGCTACCTCCCCGGCGGTGGGCTCATCTGTACTTATTGAACGGTTCTGTGCTGACGCGGATTCGGCAGTGGGCGATAGCGGCGCAATGGATACGGTGTATTTGTCCCGCAGGGTTTGATACTGGACATGCAGTACGTCTTTGCGTTCTGCCTCCTGCCAGTCGCTCAGTACCTGATCGCGGATCTCAGTAAACGCAGGCTGCACCTCGGGTACCAACTCGGTAATGCGCACCAAATGCTCGCCGTAGGCAGAGGTCAGGGGGCCGGTCCATTCGCTGGTGGGCAGGTCGACGAGCTGCAGGGAAAAGTCGCTGCCGAAAACCCGGTCTATGCGGTCCGGTGTTACCGATTCGAATTGGTAATCCAATAGCGAGCGATCACCGAGCTTGCGCGGGTCGCGCCCGGCGGTCAGGCGGGTGAGCACGATACGGGCGTCTTCTGCGACTTCGGCGCGCTTATCGCTGTCGAGAAAAATCTGCTCAAAACTGTATTGCGCCGGGCTGGTGTATTCCTGCAAGTTCTTCTGATGGAATTGCTGCAGTATCTGCTCGGACGGCTCGATGGCGTCTACCAGATCTTTTGCCAAAAACTCCATCTTGGTACGCAGGCGGCGACGGATTACGGCGTCGTTCTGGTCCAGCCCCATATTCAGCGCTTCCCGATAAAGCACTTCTTCGCGTACATACTCGTCGATCAGGCGTTGCAGTTCCTGGTCGTTGGGCGGGCGCTGCCAGCCCCGTTCAAAGATCGAGGAAATATTGCGAATGCGCGCCTCACTGATGACGATCTCTTCTTTAGGGGCGAAGCTGCCACTCTGAAAAATACTGCTGACACCAAAGAGTAGTGCCCCGATCAGGGCAAACTGGAAACTGGGATCCTTGATCCAATGCAGCTTCATCTATGAGCTCCAACTTATTGATGTTATGGCGTGGCAACAGATAAAACTAATTGAGAGAAAATTCTCACAAAGTAGAGGATAGTGCAGGTTTGCGTATTCGGCTGGGAAAATCGCGGAGGGGGATTGGCGTCGCCTGCTGAAGGCACAGGGTGAGATGGACAGCGAGAGGTAATTGGAAGAATTGGCCGCCAGCGGGTTGTTTTTGTTGGCGGTGGAACCTACGCGGAAAAGCTGTTGCGACAACTTTTCCGCGCACGTAATCAGTGGGTTTCGTTATTGGTCACTTACCGCCACGGCAGGCTTTTCCGCCTCGTCAGCTTCATTTTTGTACTCGTCAAACCAGTACAGAATGGATGCTACCTTCGCGATCAATTGACTTGGCCGCGCGGCGATGCCGTGGGACGCACCGGGAATGCGTACCATTGCCGTGGGCACCTGGCGCAATTTTAATGCCTGGTAGAACTGTTCCGTCTCGGATATGGGAGTGCGGTAGTCCTGTTCGCCGGTCAGCAGTAGCGTAGGGGTTTCCACGTTGCCCACGTACGTCAGTGGAGAGCGGCGTCGATACTCTTCCGGTTTTTCCCAGGGCATGCCTGAGAACCAGTACTTGGTGAAAAAGCGCGAGTAGTCAGCAGTGAGCACGAAGCTTTCCCAGTTGATCACCGGCTTGGCAACCACTGCTGCGCGGAAGCGGTCAGTCTTGCTGATTATCCAGGCGGTCAAAGTGCCGCCGCCGCTACCGCCGGTAACGTACAGCTGGTCTTCATTGATATAGCCTTGGCTAATAAGCGCATCGACCCCTGAAATCAGATCGTCGTAGTCCTGACTGGGATAATTGTGATGAATCAAGTTGGCGAATTCGTGGCCGTAACTGGTAGAACCGCGCGGGTTGGTATACAGCGTGACGTAACCGGCTGCTGCAAATAATTGAATTTCGGCGGCAAAACGCGGCCCATAGTTGGCGAAGGGGCCACCGTGAATTTCCAAAAGTAGGGGATATTTTTTCTCCGGATCAAAATTCGGTGGGTAGGCGACCCAACCCTGAATTTCCCGGCCGTCGTAACTCGACTTGTAGGTAATTTCCTCCACCTGAGCCATATCTCTGAACGGCAGCAAGTCGCTATTCAAACTGGTCAGGACCTGAGGCTGACGCCCGGAAGTGATTGCGAGTTCCGCAGGTTGCATGCCATCGGTGTGGGTGTAAATTACTTTGCCAGATGCTGAAACATCGAAGTGCGCGCCGCCATAAGGTCTTCCCAATGAAAGCCCGCCAGCATCTTTTGCCACAAGCTTCTCACTACCGTTTAAACGCGTGATCGCAATCTTGGTACTGCCGTAATCATCGTAGGCGTAGGCGATACGCTTGCTGTCACTGAGCCATCTGAACTGGTTCACACTGCGATCAGTAGCGGTTTCGATTACGCGTGTTGTTCCCTGGCTGAGATCGAGCACGTTGAGTGCAACATTGTGGTACCCCAGGTGTTCGTCATCGTATCCGAGATAGGCGAGATATTTGCCGTCTGGAGAAAGGCGCGGTTCGTAGTCGGGGCCGTAGCGTTCGGTCACCGGCTGGATATCACCGGAAGTGAGGTTGGCTTTATAGAGTTCGGAGTTCCCTGGCTCCAATTCATGGTCAGGGTTGCGATTGGCTGAAAAGTAAATGGCGTTGCCATCAGGGGCCCAGCTGAGAGTGCCTGAATGATTAAATTCACCGCTGGTGATCTGTCGCGGAGTGCCGCCTTCCCGCGGCAGCACGAATATCTGGGAGTGCCCCTGTTTCAAGTAGCCCCTGCCGTCGGCGCGATAGGTTGCACGGTCGATAAATACGGGTTTGTCTGCCCAGGTTGCCCCCTTGGGCGGAGTTGGGAGTTTGACGGGAAGCGGCTTGCTCTCTGGCACAAACATGGAGAAGGCCAGCATCGACCCGTCTGGTGACCAGGTGAGTCCGGCAGGGTAATGCGGGAGATGCGAAATCTGCAGGAAGTGACCATTATCCAGCCATAGCAAATGGATCTGTGCGGACCCGCTACGATCGCTGACAAATGCGAGTACTTTGCCGTCTGGAGAAAGCTGGGGTGAACTGTCGCTATATTTCCCTGCGGTCAGAGGTCGGTGGTCGCTGCCATCCGCGCCAATGCGCCAGAGGTTGGAGCGTTTCTTGTCCGCCATCTTATCCATAAAGTTTCGGACATAGAAAATGGTCTCGCTGTCGTTACTGAACTGTGGCGAGCTGGCGTATTCCAGGTTGAATACGTCGTCGTAGGAAAATTTAGCTGTTTCCTCCGTGGCGAGAGCTGGCGTAGCAAGTAGCGCCGCCGAAATAAACTGTGCGAATCGGTTCATGGAGTCTGGCCCAAGTTCTGAAATCTAAATCGTAAGAGTTACGGGGCGTAGAATACCTCAGGTCGGAGAGCCTCAGATAGATAGGCAGCGGGGGGTACTGCCTACTCGCTCAATTTGGCTGGATGATCGGTCATACATGGAGACATGTGCTGTCGGCGGATGAAATCTGCCGCAAATGTAGTAAATGGCGGGATGGTGAAACTACACTGAACGCTGAAGTGGTTTTTGGCGCAGTATCAACAGCAACAAAAGGTTATGGTGATGAAGCTTGCGACAATCTGTTCCGTTACTTTATTCGCCTGTGGAGCGGCTCTGTGTAGTCAAGCAATGGCGGATAGTGTGGAGGAAAAGTACAAGAAGTCCTGTCACATCTGCCACGATACCGGGGTGGCCAATGCGCCCAAGGTACACGATGTTGAAGCGTGGAAGCCACGCCTGGACAAAGGCATGGACACCCTGGTCAGTTCGATTAAAAATGGGCTTAACGCTATGCCGCCGGGTGGTATGTGTGCCGATTGCAGCGATGAAGACTATAAGGCGCTGATCGAGTTTATGTCCAAACCGAAACGGTAAGCCGGTTGGTGGGTATTTTGCGTAGCCTGCCGGCTGCGTTTTTTTCCACGCCGGGATTCGACCGGGGTGGAAATAGAGAGGGTTTGCAGGAGCCTGAACTACAGGCGAAGTGGTGACTGGGCTAATTGCCTGTAGAGCAGGTCCTGCAGGATTCAGTGTGGCCTATCCGGCGTCAGTTGGCGTAAGCCTAAGCAAAATTATGACGGTTTTTTGAACAGGGTCGGATCGGTTCAGCGACGCAGCCGTCAGGTGGGCAGGGCGTCTCGCCGGAATTCCGTTGGTGTCTTCTCGTGCCGGCGCTTGAATGCTGCGTTAAACGGACTGAGCGAACGGTAGCCGATATCCAGCGCAATACTCAGCACCGGCAGGTGCGCCTCATCCGGGTCAGCGAGCCGCTGGCTCGCCTCGTCAATACGGTACTGGTTCAGGTACTCGTTAAAATTCCGAAACCCCAGGTGTTTGTTGATTAGTGCACGCAGCACGTGCTCTTTTGCGTCTAGCTGTTCCGCCAACTCCCGAATGGTCAACCCGGTGTGGCGGTAACCTCCCGCTGCCATATGCTCCTGTAGACGCGCCAGCAGTTCGCGTTGGTGCTCGTCCAGTGGCTCTGGCGTTTTCTGCGGTGTCTCATCAACTTCGGGCCCGGTACTTGCCGGTGGCAAGGAGTCTTCAAGTGCTTTTGGTGAAAGGGATAGCAGCCAAAAGCAGGCCCCAAACGCCAGCAGGGTCGCAGTCACTGCGTGCAGGGTGGGAATCCCCGCAGGTGTTGGCAAGAAGGAAAACAAAAATTCCGCGCACACCACGATGAGCATGTAACCGCCAATGGCAATCAACAGTGCGATACGTAGCTGACGGCGCTCGGCGACCAGGTCGGACTGTAATTGCTGCAGTAGCGTCGCCAGTCCCGCGCCGATCAGGCCGAGCTTGAAGGGTTGTGCGGACAGGTAAAAGAAATGGTGCAGGTTGAGCTGGCTGGCAAAATCGATTGCGAGCCCCGCGGCAATGATTCCCCAGCCCCACTTGGGAAACGTCTCCTGATCACTGCATAACTGGTGGGTAAAGAGCCAGAAGGCACCGGGAATCAAAATAGTGGGGAGAGACACCAGCAAGCGGACGTGGAAGTCCTGATTACTGAGCAGCGGTGCGAGCAGGTAGCAAAAAATACCCAGCAACAATACAACCAGCCAGCGGCTATCTCTGCGTTTGTGGCCTATGGAAATCCTGACCGCGGCCAGCAGCAGCAAACCGCAGGCTGCGCCGGTAAAAAAGCTGTACGCCATGGATCAGGTACCTCTTCCCGTGTGCTTTTATTTTTCTCGATTCCTGGATGCCGCCGCGTGTCAGCGCCAGCGATCTACCCAGGCGTCCAGGACCTTGCGGCTGTAGGTGTGGCGACCGTAGCTGCCGTTGTAGTAGGCCAGTGCGTTAGGCATATTGCCTTTGGCTTTTTTGATGTAGTGCTTGAGGATGGTGCAACCGTAGCGAAGGTTGGTGTCCATATCGATCAGGTTATCTTCCGGGCGGCCAATTTCATTTTTCCAGAACGGCATTACCTGCATCATTCCCTGTGCTCCTACTCGCGACACGGCGTAGGGGTCAAACGCACTTTCTATCTGAATAACCGCCAGCACAATTTCCGGCTGCAGGCCCGCGCGGGTGGCTTCCCGGTGGATGGCCTTCAATACGTGCATGCGCCGCTCGGGATTTTTGATGTAGCGCGCCAGCGGTTGCGATTTTGCCATCAGCCACACTTCCGCATCGAAGCGATCGACAAACGAGTCAGCTTCGGTCACTGCGCCTTTCAGGGCCGCGAGCAGCTGCGGGTCCGCCTCCTTGGATTGGGCGGAAACCGTGCTGCTCAGCAGGCACAGCAGACAAAGCTTGAGTGTGGCGAGGGCAAGTCTCATTAGTGCGGGATTTTCTCGAGCAAAATATCCAGGATCTGGTCTGCAGAGAACTCCTGATTCTCGGAGTCCCGGCGACCTTTGTACTCGATATTACCTTTTTCCAGACCGCGGTCGCCAATCACGATGCGGTGGGGAATACCCATCAGTTCCACATCCGCGAGCATGCCGCCCAGGCGTGCCTTTGGCTCGTCCATCAGCAATACATCGATACCTTTCGCGGTCAGGGTCTCGTAAATGTGCTCGCATTTCTGCTGCACGGTTTCGCTCTTGTGCATGTTGATCGGCACAATTGCCAGCTGGAAAGGCGCAATGGCTTCGGGCCAGATAATGCCGGCATCGTCGTGGTTCTGCTCAATCGCGGCGGCAACCACCCGGGAAACACCAATGCCGTAGCAGCCCATGGTCATGACCTGCTCCTTGCCGTTTTCATCCAGTACCGCCGCATTCATGGCTTCACTGTACTTGGTGCCCAGTTGGAAGATGTGGCCCACCTCGATACCGCGCTTGATTTCCAGGGTGCCCTGGCCGTCGGGGCTGGCATCACCGGGAACCACATTGCGCAGGTCTTCCACACGGCCCAGCGCTGCGTCGCGCTCCCAGTTCACTCCGGTCAGGTGGTAGTCGTCCTTGTTGGCACCGCAAACAAAGTCCGCCAGGTGTGCCGCGGCACGGTCGACGATGACGTCAATCTGCATGCCCACCGGGCCAAGCGAGCCGATGCCGCAACCCAGTTCCGCGGCAATGCGCGCTTCCGGGGCGAACTCCAGCGGGCTGGCAACACCGGCCAGTTTCTCGGCTTTCAGTTCATTCAGGTCGTGGTCGCCGCGCAGTACCAGCGCGACCAGCGGCGCTTTGCCGCCTTCTTCTTCGGTTTCACCCAGAACGATCAGGGTTTTCACGGAAGTATTCGCGGCAATGCCGTAGGCCTCTTCCAGTGCGGCGATGGTCTTGTGTCCCGGGGTGTGCAGTTCTTCCATGGTCTTGCTCGGCGCGGGGCGCTCGCCGGCGGGAGCTACGGCTTCTGCCAGCTCAACGTTGGCGGCGTAGCGGCTTTCAGAGGAGAAGGCGATGTCGTCTTCGCCGCTCTGCGCCAGAACGTGGAATTCATGGGAGTGGGAACCACCGATGGAACCGGTGTCCGCCAGTACCGGACGGTAATCCAGGCCGATGCGGTCGAAGATACGGCAGTAGGCACCGTGCATCACATCGTAAGTTTCCTGCAGCGACTCGGCGCCGAGGTGGAAGGAGTAGGCGTCCTTCATGGTGAATTCACGCGCGCGCATTACCCCGAAGCGCGGGCGGATTTCATCGCGGAATTTGGTCTGGATCTGGTAAAAGTTTGCCGGCAGCTGTTTGTAGCTGTTTACCTCGGTGCGGATCAGGTCGGTGATCACTTCCTCGTGGGTCGGGCCCAGGCAGAAGGCGTTGTCGTGGCGATCCTGAATACGCAGCAGTTCCGGGCCGTACTGCTGCCAGCGGCCGGACTCTTCCCACAGTTCCGACGGTTGCACCACCGGCATCAACACTTCCAGTGCACCTGCGCCGTTCATTTCCTCGCGTACGATGCGCTCCACCTTGCGCAGTACGCGCAGGCCAGTGGGCAGCCAGGTGTAAAGCCCAGAGGAAAGGCGGCGGATCATGCCGGCACGCAACATCAACTGATGGCTGATGACTACTGCGTCATTCGGAGTTTCTTTCTGGGTGGCGATCAGATAGCGGGATGCGCGCATAGTGCTTTCTTAGTTCTGTGTGTGAAATTGTAAGGGCGGACATTTTACGCTGCAGGATGCCCTTATTGGTAGGGGGAGTCATAAACAGAAAACCCCGCAGAAGCGGGGTTTTCGTGGCTGAGAAACGCGAGGATTAGGACTCGGCCATTTCCTTCATCTTCTTCAGCGGGCGAATTTTCACCTGAATGCTCGCAGGCTTGGCCTTGAACACGGTCTCTTCGCCGGTGAACGGGTTGATGCCCTTGCGCGCTTTCTTGGCCGGCTTCTTCACGGTGGTGATTTTCATCAGGCCCGGCAGTGCGAATTCGCCAACTGCGCGCTTCTTGATGTGGCCGTGGATCAGATCGTTCAGCTCGTCCAGAACAGACTGAACCTGCTTGCGGGACAGCTCGGTGTTCTCGGCGATCTGGTTCAGGATCTGAGTTTTGGTGTACTTGTCTTTGATCGCAGTCACTTTCTTGGCCGGAGCGGCCTTGGCTGCTGCTTTCTTGGCTGGAGCCTTCTTGGCTGCTGCCTTCTTGGCGGGGGCTTTCTTAGCTGCTGCTTTTTTCTTCGCGGCCATCGTTAGCTTCCTTCTATATAGGTGTTTATTCCAGTGAAAGTGTGTGTACAACAGGCATAACCGAAGTACTGAGCTGAAGTATATCCAGTTTTTTTCTGCGCGCACCGGGTTAAATCAGAAAAAAAGTGCTTTTTTTTAGGGTTTTGGCTGAAAAATGGCCCGTAAATTGTCAGTGCGCGGTACCGATCGCCCTCTTTGGACTGGATTGCGCTTTCCCGCCTGTTGGCAGCTTCTTCCTATGCAGGTGCTCATGTATAATCTGCGCCCCTTTATATCCAGTGAGATCCGGATTAGAGCCATGCCGATCTACGAATACCAGTGCAAGGCCTGTGGGCACCAGATGGAAGCCCTGCAGCGTATGAGCGATGCTCCGCTGACCGATTGCCCAGAATGTAACAAGGCGGAATTGAGTAAAAAGATCAGTGCCGCCGGATTCCGCCTCAAGGGTGGTGGCTGGTACGAAACCGACTTCAAAACCGGCAGCAAGAAGAACCTTGCCGGTGATGCCGCCAAGCCTGCCGGGAAATCCGGTAGCTCGGAAGCCAAAGCAAGCTAAGAAAGCGAATACAAGACGATACTACTAAGGGAATAAGACTCCATGCGCACCGACTATTGTGGCGCCCTGCGATCCGCCGATATTGACCGCGAAGTAACCCTGTGTGGCTGGGTAGACCGCCGCCGCGATCACGGTGGGGTGATCTTTATCGACCTGCGCGACCGCGATGGTATTGCCCAGGTGGTCTTCGATCCCGATGCGGCAGAGCATTTCGAACTCGCCGACCGTGTGCGCAGCGAATATGTCCTCAAGGTTACCGGCCGTGTGCGTGCGCGTGCCCCGGAAGCGGTGAACCCGAATATGGTCACCGGTGAGATCGAGGTGTACGGTCTGCAGCTGGAAATTCTCAACAGCGCAGAAACCCCGCCCTTCCAGCTGGATGAGCACACCGCGGTGGGTGAGGATGTACGCCTTAAGTACCGCTACCTCGACCTGCGTCGCAACGAAATGCAGCACAACCTGCGTTTCCGCTCCAAGATTACCAACGCCATCCGCAATTACCTGGATGACGAGGGTTTCCTGGATATCGAAACCCCGATTCTGACCCGTGCCACCCCGGAAGGTGCTCGCGATTACCTGGTGCCCAGCCGTACCCACGGCGGCAAGTTCTTCGCCCTGCCGCAGTCGCCGCAGCTGTTCAAACAGTTGCTGATGGTGTCCGGTTTCGACCGCTACTACCAGATTGCCAAGTGCTTCCGCGATGAAGACCTGCGCGCGGACCGTCAGCCGGAATTCACCCAGATTGATATCGAGACCGCGTTCCTGGATGAAAACGCGATCATGTCGATCACTGAAAACATGATCCGCAAGCTGTTCAAAGAGCTTAAGGGTATCGAGCTGGGCGAGTTCCCGCGTATGCCGTTCAGTGAGGCGATGGCGAAATTCGGTTCCGACAAGCCAGACCTGCGTATCCCGCTGGAACTGGTCGACATCAAAGACCTGATGACCGAAGTGGACTTCAAAGTGTTCTCCGGTCCGGCCAATGATCCGAAAGGCCGGGTGACCGCACTGAAGGTTCCCGGTGGCAATGACAAACTGACCCGCAAACAGATTGACGACTACACCAAGTTTGTCGGTATCTACGGTGCAAAAGGTTTGGCGTACATCAAGGTCAACGACAAGTCGGACCTGGAAGGCGGCTTGCAGTCTCCGATCGTAAAGTTCCTGCCGAACGACGTGCGCGGTGCAATCCTCGAACGTCTGAACGCCGAAAACGGCGACCTGATCTTCTTCGGCGCCGATAAGGGTAAGATCGTTTCCGAAGCGCTGGGCGCTCTGCGCTGCAAGCTGGGCGAAGATCTCGACCTGTACGTGGCCGAATGGGCGCCGCTGTGGGTTGTGGACTTCCCGATGTTCGAAGAGAACGATGACGGCAGTCTGACCGCATTGCACCACCCCTTCACCGCGCCGTCCTGTGCGCCGGAAGAGCTGGAGAAGAACCCGCTGGAATCTCTGTCCCGCGCTTACGATATGGTGCTGAACGGTACCGAACTGGGTGGTGGTTCCATCCGTATCCACGACCAGTCCATGCAGGAGATGGTATTCCGTGTGCTGGGTATCGACGAGCAGGAGCAGCGCGAGAAGTTCGGCTTCCTGCTGGACGCGCTGAAGTACGGTGCGCCGCCCCACGGTGGTCTGGCCTTTGGTCTCGACCGCCTGGTGATGCTGATGACCGACAGCGAGTCGATTCGCGACGTGATTGCCTTCCCGAAAACCCAGAGCGCGGCCTGTGTTATGACCGACGCTCCGGGTGCGGTGGATGCCAAGCAGCTGCGTGAGCTGAGCATTCGCCTGCGTCAGAAAGAAGAGCAGGTAGGCTAACGTATTCTGTGCTGCCTCGGTTTTCGCTGGGGCAAATCAGGTTTGTATGCGCCTCATAACGAAGTAGACCGGAGAGAGTTCGATGGCGGGACATAGTAAATGGGCCAACATCAAGCACCGCAAAGCTGCCCAGGATGCCAAGCGGGGCAAGGTTTTCACCAAGATCATTCGCGAGCTGACCGTAGCGGCGAAGGCTGGCGGTAACCCGGATGACAACCCCGCGCTGCGTGCCACCATTGATAAGGCGCTGGGCGCAAACATGAAGCGCGATACCATCGATAAGGCCATCGCCCGCGGTGCTGGCAATGCTGATGGTGAAAACTACGAAGCGGTCACCTACGAAGGTTACGGCGTTGGTGGCGTGGCGGTGCTGGTGGAATGCCTGACCGACAACCGCAAACGCACCGTGGCGGAAGTGCGTCATTCCTTCACCAAGCGCGGTGGTAACCTGGGTACCGACGGTTCCGTTGCTTACCTGTTTACACGCAAAGGCCAGATGTTTTACGAGGCTGGCGCCGACGAAGATGCGCTGATGGAGGCGGCCCTGGAAGCGGGTGCCGAAGACATCGAAACCAATGACGATGGCAGTATCGAGGTAACCACCGAGTTTACCGATTACCTGTCTGTAAAGGATGCGCTGACCGAGGCGGGCTTCGCCCCTGACAATGCGGACATCGCCATGATCCCTTCCACCACGGTCCCCATGGACAAAGATGGTGCTGAGAAGGTGCTGGCGCTGGTGGATATGCTGGAAGACCTGGACGATGTGCAAAACGTCTACACCAATGCGGATATCCCGGAAGCCGTGATGGCGGAACTCGCCTAAAAGCTACTGTGCGTGCGCCTAGCGACGTCCGGCGGCCACCCGCTCGCTACGCTTTTTGAATATCGTATGAATGCCCCGCTTGCCGGGGCGTTTTTGTTTCTGCCCCACCATATTTCCGCCTAGCCTTGACGCCTCGGGCTCACCTTGGGACACTTCCCTCCAACAATGTATAAATGTACAGGGGTGGCCTGAGGTGACTCGAATCCTGGGGATCGATCCCGGCTCGCGCAAGACTGGTTACGGAGTCATCGATGTGGAGCGCTCCAATGCCCGCTATGTGGCCAGTGGCGTGATCAAGCTGCCCGACGGCCCGCTGCCCGAGCGCCTGAAGCTCATCTTTGACGCGGTTAGCCAGATTGCCCAGCAGTACCAGCCGCAACAGATGGCCATCGAGAACGTGTTTATGTCCAAAAGTGCCGGTTCTGCCCTGAAACTGGGTCAGGCGCGAGGTGCCGCCATCGTTGCGGCAACCCACGCAGACCTGCCAGTGGCCGAGTACGAAGCGCGCAAGGTCAAACAGGCGGTGGTAGGTAACGGTGCTGCGGACAAGCTGCAGGTCCAGCATATGGTCAAGACGTTACTGAAGTTACCTGCCTCCCCCCAGGAGGATGCGGCGGATGCGCTGGCGGTGGCGCTGTGTCATATGCACACCATGCAGACGTTGATCCAGTCATCGGCCGGGTCGCGGGCGCGTTTCCGTCGCGGCCGTCTGAGTGTGAATTAATCGGTCGAAGCCGATCAGTCGATAATTTGAAATTGGAAAACAGATGATAGGAAGACTCACCGGAACACTGGCCGCGGTTCAGCCGCCGCAACTGCTGGTCGATGTGCAGGGCGTCGGTTATGAGGTGCTCGCACCCATGACTACCATTTTTGAATTGCCGCAGCTCGGTGGCAGCGTGCAGTTGCACACCCATCTGGCGGTGTCGGAGACTTCCCAGCAACTGTTCGGTTTTATCCGTGAATCCGACCGCCAGCTGTTCCGCATCCTGATCAAGGTGAACGGCGTGGGGCCCAAAATGGCGCTGGCAATCCTGTCCGGGCTGGACGGCGCGGCGCTGGCGCGCTGTGTGGCGGACGATAATGTCGGTGCGCTGGTGAAGGTGCCGGGCGTCGGTAAGAAAACCGCCGAGCGCTTGATTATTGAATTGCGCGGCAAGCTTGCCCCGCAAACCGGTGACCTGGGCGATATTCCGTTGATGTCCACCAATAATGAACCCAAGGTGGACCATTCTGGTGAGGCGGAAAGTGCGCTGGCGGCGCTGGGCTACAAGCCCACAGACGCCAGCAAAATGGTGGCCCGGGCGCTGAAAGAGCAGCCGGAGGCCGATAGCGCCACCCTGATTCGTCTCGCTCTGAAGAGCATGGCGCCCGCTTGAGCCTGAAGCGTTGTAGCCCGGATTTTTTGAAGAGAATTTCCAGTGATTGAAGCCGATCGTCTTATCGCCCCCGAACCGCAGGGCCCTTCCGGCCAGGAAGAGCAGTATGACCGTGCGGTGCGCCCCAAAACCCTGTCTGATTATGTCGGTCAGCCGGTGGTGCGGGAGCAGATGGAGATCTTTATTCAGGCCGCCAAGCTGCGTAAAGAGGCGCTAGACCACACTCTGGTATTCGGTCCTCCGGGGCTTGGTAAGACCACGCTCGCCAATATCATTGCCGCGGAAATGGGAGTGGCGATCAAGACCACATCCGGACCGGTGCTGGAAAAAGCCGGTGATCTCGCGGCAATCATGACCAATCTCGAGCCGGGTGATGTGCTGTTTATCGACGAGATTCACCGCCTGAGCCCCCATGTGGAGGAGGTGCTGTATCCAGCGATGGAGGATTACCAGCTGGATATCATGATAGGTGAGGGGCCGGCAGCGCGCTCCATCAAGCTGGACTTGCCGCCGTTTACCCTGGTCGGCGCCACCACTCGCGCGGGCCTGCTTACCTCACCGCTGCGCGACCGCTTTGGTATTGTGCAGCGCCTCGAGTTCTACAGCGTGGAAGACCTCACCAGTATTGTGGCGCGCTCCGCGGGCCTGATGGGCGTGGATATGGACGAGGGCGGTGCCCACGAGGTGGCGCGGCGTGCCCGCGGCACCCCGCGTATTGCCAATCGCCTGCTGCGCCGGGTGCGCGATTATGCCGAGGTAAAGAGCGATGGCCATGTGAATGCCGATATCGCCGATCTTGCGCTGAATATGTTGAACGTGGATGTGCGCGGCTTTGACCAGCTGGACCGCCGCATGCTGCTGACCATGATCGAAAAGTTCGATGGTGGCCCGGTGGGCGTCGACAGCCTGGCAGCCGCGGTCAGTGAAGAGCGCGACACCATCGAAGATGTGCTCGAACCCTACCTGATCCAGCAGGGCTACCTGACTCGCACCCCCCGCGGTCGCGTGGTGACGGCCCTGGCCTATGAACATTTCGGCATCCCCAAACCAGACCGGGCCTAATCGGGTCTGACCATACCTGACGAACCGGTCTACATCCTGTAGCATGTCTCTCAAACCGCGCTCAACAAAAAGAATGCGTGCGCGGTCGGCAAGAAAAGGATGGTGCGTGTCAGAACCTTTCAATATTCCCATTCGCGTCTATATCGAGGATACGGACGCTGGCGGAATCGTCTATTACGTCAATTATTTAAAGTATATGGAGCGCGCGCGCACAGAATTGGTCCGTGCGCTCGGCTATGATAAGCCCGCCATGCCACAACAGGGGTTGTTACTGGTGGTCCACTCTGCGGAGATCCAATACCGTCGCTCGGCTCTGCTCGACGATGAACTCCGGGCCAGTGCCGCTGTGGGCAAGGTCGGTCGCGCCGCCGTGACTTTCGAGCAAAAAATTTGGCGCGGTAATGAAATTATTTGTGAGGGTGTGGTCAAAGTGGCTTGTGTGGACGATGCAAGCCGCAAACCCTGCGCTCTTCCCGAGAACATCCATCAAGCATTGAAGGCAGCGAGTCAAAATTCATGAACGCCGGTGAACAACTTTCTCTGTGGGGGCTGATTTCCAGCGCCAGTCTATTGGTGCAGTTGGTAATGCTGATGCTACTGCTGGCCTCGGTCATTTCCTGGGTAATGATCATTCAGCGCGGTACCTACCTGTCGCGGGCGCGCAAGTCCATGATCAACTTCGAACGTAAGTTCTGGTCCGGTTCGGACCTGAACCAGCTGTTCCGCGACGGCAATGCCGCGGCGGAGAAGGGCAAAATTGACGGGGTAGAATCCCTGTTTCGCGCCGGTTTCACCGAATTCACCCGTCTGCGCCAACAGGGCAAAAGTAGCCCGGCGGCGGTGATGGAAGGGACCGAGCGCGCCATGCGCGTGGCCATGTCCCGGGAGCAGGAAAAGGTCGAGATGAACCTGCCGTTCCTCGCCACCGTCGGCTCGGTGAGCCCGTATATCGGCCTGTTCGGCACTGTATGGGGCATCATGAACTCCTTCCGCGGCCTCGCCACCATGCACCAGGCCACCATTGCCACGGTGGCGCCGGGGATCTCCGAAGCCCTGATTGCGACGGCGATGGGGCTGTTTGCGGCGATTCCGGCGGTAATGGCATTTAACCGTTACTCCGCCAAGGCGGAGTGGCTGCTTTCGAGCTATGAAACCTTTGCCGAAGAATTCTCCTCTATCCTGCACCGCAGGGTGCATGCTGCCGGCTGAGGCGCCGGTCGCAACGCTGTGCAAAGAGCCAAATCATGAGCAACTTTCGCAAACCCGCCAAACGCAAGCTGGTCTCCGAGATCAACGTGGTGCCTTACATCGACGTGATGTTGGTACTGCTGATTGTGTTTATGGTGACCGCGCCGCTGTTGATGCAGGGTGTAAAGGTCGACCTGCCCGACGCACCTTCTGCGCCGATTGATGACACCGATGACGAACCGTTGATTATCTCGGTCAAGGCGGACGGCACCTACTATCTGAACCTTGGTGACGACGAGCAGGTGGCCAAGCCGCTGGAGGAAATCAAGGATACCGTGGCCAAGGTGTTGCGCCAGAAGCCCAAGACTCCGGTACTGGTGTGGGGCGACACGGACGCAAAATACGGTCTGATCGTGGGCGCAATGACCCATCTGCAGCAGGCTGGCGCGCCCAGCGTGGGCCTGGTCACAGAGCCGCCGTCGCAGTGAGCTGGAGCTGAACCCAAGCATGAATAGCTCTTACGGCCCGGCCATCGTAATCAGTGTTGCACTGCACGCGCTTTTGATCGCAGTGATGACCTTTGGTTGGGAAGCGAAGCCCCATCGCGAGCTGAAGCCGATGCCCAAGTTCGTCGAGGCCAAGCTGGTACAGCTCGAATCCAAGTCCGACAAGCCTAAGGCGCCTCCTAAGGTTGACCTTCGCGAGAAGCGTCGCCAGCAGGAGCTCGAGCGCCAGCGTCGCGCGGAGGCAGAGAAGAAGCGCAAGGCCGCTGCCGAGCGCAAGAAGCGGCAGGACGCCGAGAAAAAGCGCAAAGCGGACGAGGCCCGCAAGAAGCGCGAGGCAGAAGAGAAAGCGCGCAAAGAGAAAGAGCGCCTTGAGCAGGAACGCCAGAGTGCATTCGAGGATGCGCTGGAAGATGAAGAGTTTCTGCAGGAGGCGAGCGACGACTCTGCGGCGGTCATGTCGGTGGCCCAGGCCATTCGCCAGCGTATTGTGCAGGTGTGGAGTCGCCCTCCGAGTGCCCGGAACGGCATGGTGGTAGAGGTTGAGATCAACTTTGTACCTACTGGCCGCGTCGTGGCCTCCACCATCACCAAAGGCAGCGGCAATGCGGCTGTGGATAGATCCGTGCTAACCGCTGTCAAGAAAGTCGAAGTGTTCCCGGAAGTGGAAAAAGTGGCTCGCGAGGAGCCGTCACTGTTCGAGCGCCAGATTAGAACCACCAAACTGATATTTAGAGTCGAAGGCCTGCGCCAATGATGAAGAAAACAGTCTCACTTATGTTTGCCGCCCTGTTGGGCTGTGTGCTGGCGGTCTCCGCCCACGCCCAGCTGGTGGTGGAAATCGATGATGGAAACGACAACCCGACCCCGGTGGCGGTAGTGCCATTCGAGTGGTCCGGTAGCGGAGTGCTTGCGGAGGATGTGTCCGCGATTATTTCCGCGGATTTACGCCGCAGCGGCCTGATTGCGCCGGTGCCGCGGGACGACATGCTGTCTTTCCCGAAAACCCCGGAGCAGGTCAGCTTCCGCGACTGGCGCATGCTCGGCACCGAATACGTGGTGACCGGGCGTATGCAGCCCCAGGCCAACGGCTATTTGCTGAGCTTTGATCTGGTGAATATCTTCGGGCAGCGCAAAATGTTCACCAAGCAGGTGACGGGTGGGGCCAACCAGCTGCGCGATATCGCGCACCGCGCGGCCGATGAGATTTTTGAGGCAATCACCGGGATCCGCGGTGCGTTTGGTACCCAGATGGTGTACGTGCAGGAAACCCGGCGCGGTGGCCAGCCCAGCTATGCCCTGATGCTGTCGGATATCGACGGCGCCCGCGCTCGCCAGATTCGCCGTTTCAGTGCGCCGGTGATGTCGCCGAGCTGGTCGCCAAATGGCCAGGAAGTGGCCTATGTGTCATTTGAGACAGGTCGCCCGGCGATCTTCCGCGAGAACCTGCGCACCGGTGCACGCCAGCAGCTGACCAACTTCAAGGGGCTGAACAGCTCCCCCACCTTCTCTCCGGATGGCAGCAAGCTGGCGATGGTGCTGTCGAAAGACGGCAACCCCGAGATTTATGTGCTCGATTTGAACACCGGCCGCTTCACCCGTATGACCCGTCACTTCTCCATTGATACCGAGCCGAACTGGATGCCGGATGGGAAATCGCTGGTTTTCACTTCCGATAGGGGAGGTAAGCCACAAATTTATCAATTGACTCTTGCCACGGGTCAAGTAGACCGCTTAACCTTCGACGGCGACTATAACGCACGTCCGCGGGTATCCCCCGACGGTAAAACGCTGGTTATGGTGCATCGTAGCAGGGGGGTGTTTACGATCGCTACGATGGACATCGTATCCGGACGCATGCGTGTCCTAACGGAGACGCGCCTGGACGAATCCCCGAGTATTGCACCTAATGGTGCGATGCTGATGTACGCCACCAAGCGGGGGAATAAAGGTATTCTGGCCGCGGTATCGCTAGATGCCGGGGTGAAGTACAGCCTGCCTTCTCAGCAGGGAAATGTCCGCGAGCCGGCGTGGTCGCCTTACTTTGATTGATGCTGTGACTGCGGCAAAGCTTGTTTATTTGCCGTAAGTGTGAGATCAAACAACTAAGAAAAAACGAAACCCTGATTAAATCCACGGTTTTAAAACGTCTTACAGGATTTCTCGATAACACTAAGCGGAGTTGTTTATGTTCAAATCAGTAAAAACCGGTTTGGGTCTGGTATGTGTACTGGCAGTAACTGCCGGTTGTTCCAGCACCGACACCGATGACAGCGCAAATCAGCAGATGGCTCAGACCCCACCTCCGGTGGTTGAAGATACCACTGCAACCGAAACTGCAGTTGCGCTGGATAACGTCGTGTACTTCGACTTTGACCAGAGCCTGCTGAAGCCTTCTACTCGTGAGCTGCTGATCAAGCACGCTGACCGTATGCGCGGCGCCGCTGGCACCGTTCGCTTGGAAGGCCACGCTGACGAACTGGGTACTCGCGAATACAACCTGGCACTGGGTGAGCGTCGCGCCAACGCGGTTCGCGACTTCCTGGTACTTCAGGGCGTAAATGCTGCGAACCTGGAAGTGATCAGCTACGGCGAAGAGCGTCCTGCCCAGGAAGGCTCCAGCGAGAGCGCGCGTTCTATGAACCGTCGCGTGGTGATCAACTAATCTAGAAGCATGCAATTGTCTTTTTTGATTAGAAGTATCGCGATAGCCGCAGCCTCCATGGCTGCGGCTTCGTTCGTATTCGCGCAGGCCCCGGTGGTTGATCTGTCCAGTGGCAGTTCGGTCAATCAGGGTACTGCAACCCCGCCTCCCCCCAGTTATCCACAGCTGGCGGCTCGCACCAACACTTCTGCTGGCATGCAGGCGAATCCGCAAGCGGATGCGTATTACCAGATGCAGGTACTCCAGCAGGAAGTACAAGAGCTGCGCGGTGCCGTGGAAGAGTTGCGACATGAGATCAAGCGGTTGCGCCAGCAGCGCACCGAAGACTACATGAATCTCGACCGCCGCATTTCGAAACTGGATGGCGCTGCACCGGCTGAAGGTGCGCCCGCGGGAGCAGCAGTCGGCACCAATGCTGCCGACGCAAAACAACCTCAGGCACCAGCCACCAGTGGCGGTGGCGCGGCCCCGCAAGCCAGCGAGAGTGAGCGCGACCGTTATCAGGCAAGCTTTGGCCTGGCGCGTAAAGGTGATTACGCCGGTGCCAGCAAGGCATTCAAGAGCCTGCTGGAAGACTATCCCGACGGTCAGTACGCACCGAATGCCAATTACTGGCTGGGTGAGATCGCGCTGGTTCAGGGCAATATCGAAGAGGCCCGTACCTGGTTTGTCGCGCTGCTGGACGGCTACCCCAACTCCAATAAAGTTTGGGATGGCCGCTATAAGCTCGGCACCGTGTATCACCAGCTGGGTGACAACGCGAAAGCCAAGGACCTGCTGGAGCAGGTCGCCTCAAGCGACCAGCGCGCCTCCGGTCTGGCCAAGCAGTATCTGAAGGAAAACTTCCAGTAGAGATCTCCGGTCACTATCAGCAATGACTCCTTGAGTAAGGATTGCTGGTTTTGTGATCAGAAAAACTCTATGATCCCGCGCCCGGGGGGTACCTACCCTCCGGGCGTTTTTGTATGTGCTGAACCGACAGCAGGATTTCACGATACAGAGTGGTGTATGGCCGAATTTGAAACTGAGCTGGGAGCGGTGAGTTTGACCGAAGAGTCTCTCCGCATCAGTGAGCTTTTTTACTCTCTGCAGGGGGAAGCGCGCGACGCGGGCTTGCCGACGGTATTCGTACGTCTGACCGGTTGCCCGCTGCGCTGTACCTACTGCGACTCCGAATATGCCTTCTATGGTGGCGAGCGGATGTCGCTGGCCGCGATCTTGCAGAAGGTTCAGAGCTACCCGGCGCGCCACGTGTGCGTCACTGGCGGTGAGCCACTGGCCCAGCCAAATTGCATTCCGCTGCTAAGGGCCCTGTGTGACGCCGGTTACCAGGTTTCGCTGGAAACCAGCGGCGCCATGCCGGTTGACGCGGTGGATGCGCGGGTATCCCGAGTGGTTGACCTTAAAACGCCGGCGTCTGGTGAGCAGGCGCGCAATCGCATGGAAAACATCCCGCTGCTGACTGAAAAAGATCAGGTCAAATTCGTGATCTGTGATCGTGGTGACTACGACTGGGCGCGCTTTACCTTGGATCAATACCGTCTGTCTGAACGGGTCGGCGAGGTGTTGTTCTCCCCCAGCTATGAACAGCTGGCGCCACGCCAGCTGGCAGAGTGGATACTGGAAGACGGTCTGCCGGTACGTATGCAGATGCAGCTGCACAAGCTGCTCTGGGGCGACATTCCCGGTGTCTAGTCCGGTGTTTAAGCACCCCCGATAATTCCATTTTTACGAAGTAATCAGCAAGCAATTGGCAGTTTTATGAGTAGCAAGAAAGCCGTCGTTTTACTCTCCGGTGGTCTGGATTCCGCCACCGTTCTGGCTATGGCGCGGGCCGAGGGCTACGAGTGTTATGCCTTGGGCTTTGATTACGGCCAGCGCCACAGTGCCGAATTGATGGCTGCGCAACGGGTTGCCGCCGATCTGGGTGCCAGTGAGCACAAGGTGGTTAAGCTCGACCTGCGCGTCATCGGCGGCTCTGCGCTCACCGATGACAGCATCGATGTCCCCGAGGAGGAGACCTCCGGCATCCCGGTCACCTATGTGCCGGCGCGCAATACTGTGTTCCTGTCGATCGCACTGGGTTGGGCAGAAGTGCTGGGAGCGCAGGATATTTTTGTGGGTGTAAACGCCGTTGACTATTCTGGTTACCCGGACTGTCGCCCCGAGTATATCGAGGCGTACGAAAAAATGGCCAACCTCGCAACCCGTGCGGGGGTAGAGGGGAATAAGCTGACCATTCATGCGCCGCTGATGAAGATGAGCAAGGCGGATATCGTCGAGCGTGGCACCGGGTTGGGTGTCGATTACAGCCTGACGGTTAGCTGCTATCAGGCCCTGCCGAGTGGCGCGGCCTGCGGGCGTTGCGATAGCTGCCGCCTACGTGCGGCGGGCTTTGCCGAAGCGGGACTCGCCGACCCCACCGTGTATGCGTGAACGCCCCGCAGGAGTATTCCGCAGGGTGTAAAATGGCTGTCTAAGCCCTTAAATTTGTTAGCAATTTTTTTGTAACCGGGACTTGCGTTTCCGGATTAGATCCGTAAGATACGCAGCTCCTCAGGTAGAGGGGTCAAGGGTCGTTAGCTCAGTTGGTAGAGCAGTTGGCTTTTAACCAATTGGTCGCTGGTTCGAATCCAGCACGACCCACCATCTTCCCCCCCTGTAACCGCATTTCGACACCTTAGTCGTGCGGTTATGTATTAAAGAACTCGTAGCAAGTACGGGTTATACAAGTAGTTTTGTCATTATCTCCATGGATGTGACAGTCTTAAGGGTCGTTAGCTCAGTTGGTAGAGCAGTTGGCTTTTAACCAATTGGTCGCTGGTTCGAATCCAGCACGACCCACCATTTCCTTAAGATCTTCCCCTTGCTTAACAGCCTAATCCGATTGCTTCCGCGTCATCGTTTCTGTTGCCGTACCACCTTAAAATGCGTCTGTTTGCAGGGATTCCCGATTGAACATCGGCGAATTGCGCCGGTATCGGTATAATGCCGGCCTTTTCCGTCAGTACGCAGAGAACTTACGCAAACAGCTATGACAGACAGCAGCGAAAAACTTGCTTCCAACGCGCCCGCACCCAACGCGATCGATGCCCGTGACTTCGTACAGGATCACCTGGCGCATCCCGGTGCCCATGCGTACAGCGAGGAAGAATTGAACCAGTGGCGCGAGCGTATCAAGCGCCTGCTGAAAGAGCAGAATGCCGTACTGGTCGCGCACTACTACACCGACCCGCTTATCCAGGCACTGGCCGAGGAAACTGGTGGTTGTGTCTCCGATTCCCTGGAAATGGCGCGCTTTGGTGCGCAGCACGAAGCCGATACCCTGATCGTGGCCGGCGTGAAATTTATGGGGGAGACGGCCAAAATTCTGACGCCCCACAAGCGTGTTCTTATGCCAACCCTCGAGGCGACCTGCTCTTTGGATCTGGGCTGTCCGATTGACGAATTTTCCGCGTTCTGTGATCAACACCCTGATCGTACCGTGGTGGTGTACGCGAATACATCGGCCGCGGTTAAGGCGCGTGCCGACTGGGTGGTTACCTCTAGCATCGCTCTGGATGTGGTCGACTACCTGGATTCGCAGGGTGAGAAAATTTTGTGGGCGCCGGACAAACACCTCGGCAGTTACGTGCAGAAGCAGACCGGTGCAGATGTCTTGCTGTGGGATGCGGCCTGTATCGTGCATGAAGAATTCAAGGCGAAGGGCGTGGCTGATTTGAAGGCCATGTATCCGGAAGCTCTGGTTCTGGTGCACCCGGAATCGCCCGCGGCGGTTGTGGAGCTGGCCGACGTGGTGGGCTCCACTTCGCAAATTATTAATGCGGCAAAAACCCACCCGAACAAGCAATTTATTGTCGCCACCGACCAAGGCATCTTCTACAAGATGCAGCAGCAGTGCCCGGATAAAGAGCTGATTATCGCTCCCACCGCGGGTTCGGGGGCTACCTGTCGCAGCTGTGCGAATTGCCCGTGGATGGCGATGAACTCGCTAGAGAACCTGTGCGGGGTTCTGGAGCGCGGTGACAATGAAATCCTTGTGGATGAGGCGCTCGGCAAGCGGGCGATGATGCCACTGCAGCGGATGCTGGATTTCCGCAAACCTCTGGACTGAAAATAAAAAAGAGCGGCAACTTGCCGCTCTTTTTTTACCCTGGATTCGCTGGAATTAGAGCTCTTTAGCCCGCTCCTGCATCTTGATCACATCTTTCATGCGCTGTTCCAGGATCGCATGGGTCTGGTAATCGTTCTTCGCCAGGCGAACGCCGTGACGCAGGTGTTGCAGGGCTTTGTCGAATACACCGTTTAAGATGTAGTACTCAGCGCGCGCCTCGTGCACGCCGACAATATCCCCGGCCAAACCGTGGGTTTCCGCCAGCAGGTACCACACTGCCGGATCTTTGCGGCGCACGCGGCTGTGCTTCTTGAGAATGCGTTCTGCGGCCAGGTAGTTGCCCGCCTTAAAGTGGGCATTCGCCAGCCCCATGGTCAGGGCGTGGTTTTTAGGGCTCTTGTTTACCGCTTTTTGCAGTCGATTGGTTGCGCTGGTGTAGTCCTGGCGGGCAAGGTCAATATCTGCGCGCGCCAGCACAAAGGCGTCTTTGTCAGGCTCCTTGTCCAGCAGTGGTTGCAGTGTGTCGATGGCGGTATCGGGTTTGCCGGCGGAAGTTTGCGCCAGCGCGAGGCCGTAGCGGGCGGCATCTTCACTGTCATTGATACCGCGCAGTTCCGCCTGGAAGCGCTTCACCGCCTGTTGCGGGGTAGCCTCCGCAGCCACGCGAATACGCGCACGCATCAGGTGATACTCGCGGCTGTTGCGCAGGGGTACCTTGTCCATGCGGTTGGCCCGCAACTTGGCGTCAGCGATACGCTTTTCGGTAACCGGGTGCGTGAGCAGAAATTCTGGTGGGCGGCGGTAATAGCGAGTCGCTTTCAGCATTTGCTCGAACATTTCGCCCGCGGCCTGTGGGTCCATACCGGCCTTGGCCAGGGTTTCGATACCAACGCGGTCGGCTTCCTGCTCATTTTGGCGGGAAAAGCGCAGTTGGTTGTCCAGTGCGGCTGCCTGAGTCGCGGTCATGGCTGCGAGGCCTGCATCGCCGCCGGCGGTCGCCGCCAGCACCAGGGCGCCGAGCATACCGGCGAGGGTGGGTAGGGTGCTGTTACGCTGTGCTTCCAGCGAGCGGGCGTAGTGGCGCTGGCTTAGGTGCGCGAGTTCGTGCGCCAGAACTGAGGCAAACTGGTCTTCGTTTTCGGCAAACAGAAACAGCCCGGTATGGACGCCGACCACGCCGCCGGGTACGGCAAAGGCATTCATGGTGTCGTTGTTCACCACAACGACGTCGATGCTCTTGTCTTCCAGAGGGCTATATTCCGCCAGTGCCTGCAGTGAATTCTCGACATATTGCTGCAGCAGAGCGTCACTGGATGTACGTACTTGGCTGCGAAACATGCGCAGCCACATGCTGCCCAGTTCTTTTTCCCGTGCACGGGAAACCAGGCCGCTACTGGTGTCACCCAGCATGGGGAGCTGGATGTGATGGTCGCCCTGGGCGGTTGCCGCCAGTGGCGCTGCGGTCAGCAGTATTCCAGCGGTGAGACCCGAAATGAAGCCGGCGGCGCGCTGACGCAGGCGCATGCAGCTGCGGCGTAGTCGGTTTCTGAATGATGTCGGGTTCTCGGTCATAATTTTACTGCGCCTGCCGGGTTTCCTGCCGCTAACACTATACGTAACCCTGTGAGACTGTCGAGGTTTTGAACAGCTCCAGGGTAAAAGGTTCAGCTCCATGGCCCATTGACCCATGGGCACCGGTATAATTCATCGCATTTACGGTTCTTAACCGCATTTTTATGACCAGTTCCGCAAAACAGGCCAGTTTGGCACCGGATATTGTCTGGGCTTCTGCTGTAAGGGTAGATGCCAGCGGGCAGCCGTGCCCGCAACCACTGCTCGCCATGCGGCGCGCGCTCAAACAGATGGCGCCGGGTGAGATTCTGCATTTGATTGCAACCGACCCCGCGTCGCAGCGGGATATCCGCAGCTTTAGCGAATTGAGTGGCGTACCCTTATTACGTGCTGAAATTGACGGCGAATTCTTCCATTATTGGCTGCAGCAGATCGACCAGTGACCAGGTGTCCACAGGTCGCGGCAATGGAAAGTACGTCCGAGCGCGATAAATGCGCAGGATAAATGCGTAATAGACACGCGATTGTTTTGAGTTCGATCTGAGTTAGATCCTAAAGAGTTTCGAGAGAACAGCATTTATGTATGCGATTGTTAAGGGGTGGGTAAATCGCTATTTCGGCCAGGAAGAGGTAGTACTGCTGGTACTGCTGCTGTTGGCCGGGCTGATTGTGCTCGCCACATTGGGCGGCGTGTTGACGCCGGTATTGGCGGCGCTGGTGATTGCCTTTTTGATGCAGGGCATGGTGCAGCGCCTGGAATCCTGGAAGGTGCCGCACTGGCTGTCGGTGAGTATTGCCTGCCTGGTACTGGTGGGCATCATCGCGGCCCTGCTGTTTGTTGTATTGCCAATTATCTGGCGGCAGGCGGTGCGTCTGTTCTCCGAGCTGCCAAATATGATTGCCAGCGGCAAGGATCTGCTGGTGCTATTGCCAGAGCAATACCCGCGTCTGATCACAGCGCAACAAATTGATGAAATCTTCAATACCGTCGGCAGTGAGTTGGGTGGCTTCGGCCAGACCCTGGTTACCTTTTCGCTGGCCAATTTGCCGATTCTGGCGGCGGCGCTGATTTATCTGGTGGTAGTTCCCATTCTGGTGTTTTTCTTTCTCAAGGACTCCAAGCAGCTGTTGCGCTGGTGCGCTTCTTTTCTGCCCCATCAACGCCCGATGCTGCGTCAGATCTGGTACGAAATGAATGACCAAGTGGCGAATTATGTCCGCGGCAAGGTTATCGAGATTGCCATCGTCGGTGTGGTGAGTTACGTGGCCTTCCTGTTGCTGGGTGTAAATTACGCGCTGCTGCTGGCAGCCGCGGTGGGCCTGTCGGTGTTGATTCCCTATATCGGTGCGGCGGTGGTCACCATTCCTGTGGCGATGATCGGCCTGTTCCAGTGGGGTTGGAGCAGTGAGTTCTTCTGGTTGATGTTCGCCTACGGCATGATCCAGCTGCTCGATGGCAACGTGCTGGTACCGGTCCTGTTTTCCGAGGCAGTCAATCTGCATCCTGTGGCCATTATTCTCGCGGTACTGGTGTTTGGCGGTATCTGGGGCTTCTGGGGCGTTTTCTTTGCCATTCCTCTGGCTACGCTCGCCAAGGCCATTCTCAATGCCTGGCCCACCAGTGAGCACCAGGCGGAGTGGGCCAGGGAAGCAGCGGTCAGCGCCGACAGTGACGCCTGAGTGCCGCGATTGGCTCTGATTGAGCGTCGGCGCTGATTTAGACTGTCGCTTTTTCGGCGGTTGGGGGTTTGCTAGAATCCCGCGCCTGAATTTTCAGCCCCGCTGTCGCGGGGCTTCTGTCTATCTATTATCTATACCCGTCTTTCTAACGGCACAGGAAACTCCATGAGCCTCGCAGACAAAGTCCTCGCGGTGAACAACGATCTTCCGATTCGCACCGATAAGCCCGTCCACAGTGGCAAGGTGCGCTCGGTTTACTGGCTGACCGAGGCAGACAGCGCCCGCCTGATCAAGGAAAAGGGCTATCCGGTGGCAGCGGATGCGCCGCTGGCAGTGATGGTGATTTCCGATCGCATGTCGGCGTTCGATTGTATCTGGAAGGGCGAGAATGGCCTGCGTGGTGTTCCTGGCAAGGGTGCGGCACTGAATGCTGTGGCCAATCACTGGTTCAAGCGTTTCAAGGAGCAGGGCTTGGCGGACAGCCATATTCTGGATATTCCTCACCCGGCGGTGTGGATTGTGCAGAAGGCCCGTCCGGTGATGATTGAGGCCATTGCCCGACAGTACATTACCGGTTCCATGTGGCGTGCCTACAGCAAGGGTGAGCGGGAGTTTTGTGGCATCGAGCTACCGGATGGCCTGCAAAAGGACCAGAAGCTTCCCGAACTGCTGATTACTCCTTCCACCAAGGGAATCCTCAAGGGCATTCCGGGGGTACCCGAAGCGGATGATGTAAATATTACCCGTCAGAACATTCTGGAGAATTTCGCTGCGTTTAACTTCCAGGGCGCCGAGGATATCGATGGCTACGAACAGCTTCTGAAAGAAGGGTTTGATGTTATTTCCGCAGAGCTGGAAAAGCTGGATCAGGTATTTGTCGACACCAAGTTTGAGTTCGGCTACGTCAGTGACGCAGAAGGCCGTGAAAAGCTGATCTACATGGATGAAGTGGGCACCCCGGACTCGTCCCGCATCTGGGATGGCTCTCAGTACCGCAATGGCGTAGTTGTAGAAAACTCAAAAGAAGGTTTCCGCCAGGCACTGCTGAATCATTTTCCGGACCCGGACATTCTGTTGAATAAAGACCGTATGGATGAGCGCCTGGCGCTCGCCCGCGACAACGAGTTACCGGAGTCCATGCTAATGGCGGTTTCCAATACCTATGTGGGTATCGCTGAAAAGATCATCGGCGAAAAACTGGTGATTTCGGACAACCCCAAGGCGGAAATCATCGATGTGTTGCGGGATACCTACGGCCTGGTCGATTAGGCCTGCGTTTATCCCATGCTCTCAGAAACCGGCCCCGTGCCGGTTTTTGCGTTTTTGGCATTGTATTTTGTGCCTTGCCATATTTCGCCACAATTGACCTGCAGTTCGCCCGATTGATTCCCCGGCGGTGCCCGATTGCCTGTGTGTAATACCTCCACTCATTGATTTGGAGGCTCTCGTGAACCGACCGCTTTTTTCATCACCGCGCATCGAGCGCGACTTGTTGATTCTTCCTACCAGCGAATATTACCGCCGCCGCTACCGCAAAAGTCGCGTTGGCAGCTGGCTGCTGTTCACCGTGACCACGCTCGCCGTGCTCCTTGCTGCCGTCGGGGCGAGAGCGGAAGACGCATCGCAAGCACTGGCTTACGAACAGGTGGCGCTAGAAGATGCCGGTAGCGGCGACTTACTGTTTGTAGGCAGGGAGGCGGGGGCCTTTGAGCCAGCATTACACCTGTCGACTGCGGTCGATATGCGGGTGCGTGGGTTGGTGGCAGAGGTGCAAATTGCGCAGACATTTACCAACACCAGCAATCACTGGCGGGAGGCTGTGTACGTACTGCCGCTGCCGGAAAATGCCGCGGTACGCGGCATGGAGATTGTCATTGGCGAGCGCAGAATTGTCGGCAAGGTGCGCGAACGTGAAGAGGCAAAGAAGGTATACGCCGAGGCGCGCGCGGCCGGCAAGCGCGCGGCGTTGCTGGAACAGCAGCGGCCGAACATGTTTACCAGCCGTGTCGCCAATATTGCACCGGGTGAAAAAATTGCCGTTGAGGTGCGCTATCTGCAAACGCTTAAATTTGATCGCGATCAGTTCAGTCTGCGCCTGCCGAGTACTCTTACGCCTCGCTATATTCCCGGAGTGCCGGGCGAGCACTCTCAAGAGTCTGCTCAAGAAATCGCGCTGAATCCCCACGGCTGGTCGCTGCCTACGGACCAGGTCCCGGATGCGCAGCACATTACCCCTTTTATGGTGCCGATGGCGGAACTGGCAAACCGTGGCAGCCACCAGATGTCGATTCATATCGACCTCGGCATGGGGTTGCCGCTGGCAGACATTTATAGCCCCTATCACGAGGTGGATTTTCGTCGTCAGGACGGGAATCGGTATCAGGTGCAATTGAAAGGGGGCTCGGCACCAATGGACCGCGACTTTGTGTTGCACTGGCGGCCGCAGATTTCCTCCATGCCTTCCGCCGCGGTGTTTGCAGAGCAATCACAAAATGACAGCGCACAATACCTGCAATTGTTGCTGTTGCCTCCGCGGGAATCTGGCGCAACTCGCAAGTTGCCCCGGGAAGTAGTGTATGTAGTCGATACATCCGGCTCCATGGGGGGTAACTCGATTCGTCAGGCCAAGGAAAGTCTGCTGCTTGCATTATCGCGGCTCGATGCGCAGGACCGATTCAACATTATTGAATTTAACAGCCACCATCGATCTTTTTATCCGCGTCCCGTCATTGCCAATCAGGAGAATATCCACCGCGCGCGCGACTGGGTGGAATCGCTGAGTGCCACCGGCGGCACAGAGATGGCGCCTGCGTTGAAAGAAGCCTTATCCCAGCAGTTGGATGAACAGGCTGGTGAGCTGGTGCGGCAGGTGGTGTTTATTACCGATGGTGCGGTTGGCAATGAGCGGGCACTGTTTGAAATTATCCAGCAACGACTCGGCCAGGTGCGTTTGTTTACCGTGGGGATTGGCTCTGCGCCCAACAGTCACTTCATGACCAAGGCGGCGCAAATAGGCCGTGGCAGTGCGGTACATATCGGTGACCTGGGTGAAGTGCAGACGCAAATGGGGCGCCTGTTCGAGAAGCTGGAGAACCCACTAGTGACGGATCTGCGCGTAGATTTTCCGCAGGGAATCAAACTCGAAGGTTATCCAAAACAGTTGCCCGATCTGTATCTGGGGGAACCAGTGCGGTTGGTTGCGCGGATCGAAGGCCAGCCCTTGGGGTTGCCATCGAGTGGCGAGCTGGTTGTCAGTGGCCGTCTTGCAGGCAAGAGATTTTCCCGCAGTATTTCCCTCGCGCAATTGGCGGTGGATCAGCGGGGCGATGAAATAGGCAGTGTGTGGGCGCGCGCAAAGATTGCCGGGCTACGGAATATGCAACGACAGCGCGGCCCTCTGGCAAGAACCACAGGTGAAGGCGAAGAGGTTGCCGATCCGCTCAAACAGCAAATCCTCACGCTGGCGCTTCGTCACCAGTTGGCCAGCCCCTACACCAGCTTTGTTGCGGTCGAAGAGACCCCGGTGCGTCCTCTGGCGGAGGCGTTGAAGTCCAATTCCGTGCCCAATGCGGTTGCTAGCGGCCAGAATCTACAGCGCTTCACCTATCCGTCCACCGCCACCGGTGTTTACGGACAGTTTCTTGCCGCTTTACTGCTGCTCCTCGGCGGCTGGGGGCTGCGCGCACGCGCGACAATCACGCGAAGTGTGCGTGTGCTGTTGTGCGGTTTCATGCCCGATGTGCGTCGCTGTCAAACGTGTCTGGAGCACCTCCTGGCGCGACGCCTTTCTCCGGCAACAATAAAGTCGGGGGAGTTGCCACCGCACGTTATTGGTGCGCGTATTCCAGGGGCGCAAAAATGAGCCGCAAGTGGATATCTACACGCTTGGTTCCATTGCTACTGATTGTTGCCGGTGTATGGCAGCTAGCGAGTGCAAGCTGGATACTGGTGAAAGCGGAATTGTCCCAATACCTGATCAGCAGTGCCTGGGAGCGGCAGTTGCACGCGGGGGAGATTCACAAGCCGTGGCCTTGGGCGGACACCTGGCCGGTGGCGCGGCTCAAGCTGGACCAGCAAAAACCTATGGTGGTGTTGCAGGGGACCACGGGTGAAGCGCTCGCCTTTGGGCCCGGGCTGCACGAGGCTTCAACACTGCCGTTTACACAAGTTTCTGGCGGGGAAGCGCAGGTACAAAACAGTGGTATACCCGTACGCACCACGGTTATTGCCGCGCACCGCGATACCCATTTCCGCGGTCTGGAAAAATTGCGAGCGGGAATGGGGGTGCAGCTGCAGGCGCGAGATGGACGCTGGCAGCGCTATCGGGTGCTGGGTACCAGGGTGGTGGACAGTTCACGCGAGACACTGCCAATCAGCGACCGGCCCGGTTTGCTACTGGTTACCTGCTACCCCTTTGGCGCACTGGAGGCAGGCGGGCCGCTGCGCTATCTGGTCTACGCCGAGCCGGTGCCGGAGGCTCCGGTGATACAGTTGTAAGCGTAAAAGACCACCTGATTCTGCCCTGGCCCGTCGAAATTGGGCGGGCATATGGCCGTCAAGTACGCTAAATGTTGCAGGTCAATCGGCGCTTTTGGTTATTGACGGATTGGCGCAATACAGGCTGGCGTGGGAAGTCACCATCCCGCCAATCCCGCTTTAGTTGGTACATGCGTGACCAAAAAGTGATTTTTGGACTCTATTTTGTAATAGAATTTCTCGTATTCGCGACAAAATCATCCGCCAATACCGCTTTGTGAAAACTATTTGTTTTGCAATTTGGTTTTATTTGTTACTAATTGTCCTATCTGGAAAAACTTTTGTAGTAATACTACAATCGCCCCCGCTTGAGCACTTACCGCCTGTTTTTATGTGGTGATGTCTGTGCGCTGCAAGGCGCTGGCCCTACATTTAGCAGGTCGTGAATTCAACGCCGAATTCAAAGTCGAGCCGGTAAGCGGAACTTCTGGTTCCCAGCCGGCGGTATTCCGTCGCACAGCCCTTTTCAGCATCCCATCGCTCGTCAGCACCGAACTGCTGATTAGTGAAAATCGCTTTTCCGGCCATTTATGGTGGTGAATTGGCGAGGAAGGTGCCTGATTCGGGGGAATTCCCCGCATTTGCGGTACTGTTGCGCGGCAAAAAATTCTGACCATAAAAAAACACCGACTCGACGTCGTATATTCGCCGAGGAGCATTTGATGCACGAAGAAACTGACATTCAGGAAACGCAGGAATGGCTGGACGCGCTGCAGGCGGTCATCCGCCACAGCGGCAAGGAGCGCGCAGCGTTCCTGATTAAGCAGCTGTCTGATCGCGCGACCAACACCGGCGTACAGCTGCCGGCGGCCATTACCACCCCGTACCGCAATACCATTCCGTCGGAAGCGGAAAAGCGTATGCCCGGGGACCTGTTTATGGAGCGTCGAATCCGCTCCCTGATCCGTTGGAACGCACTAGCTATGGTGGTGCGTGCCAACTCCAACAGCGATAGCCTCGGTGGCCACATCGCGAGCTTCTCATCGGCAGCGACCCTGTACGATGTCGCCTTCAACTATTTCTTCCGCGGTAATGAAGGTGAAGAGCGTGGCGACCTGATCTTCTTCCAGGGCCACAGTGCACCGGGTATTTATGCCCGTTCTTATCTGGAAGGCCGCTTCGATGAAGAGCAGCTGGACAACTTCCGTCGTGAAGTAAACGGCAATGGCCTCTCGTCTTACCCGCACCCCTGGCTGATGCCGGAATACTGGCAGTTCCCCACTGTATCTATGGGCCTGGGCCCGATTCAGGCGATCTATCAGGCGCACATCATGCGTTATCTGTCTGCCCGTGGCCTGTCTCCGCGCGGTGATCGCAAGGTTTGGGCATTCCTGGGTGACGGTGAGTGTGATGAGCCGGAATCCCTGGGCGCAATCGCCCTGGCGGGCCGCGAGAAGCTGGAAAACCTGGTATTCGTGGTCAACTGTAACCTGCAGCGCCTCGACGGCCCTGTACGGGGCAACGGCAAGATCGTTCAGGAATTGGAAGGTGTATTCCGCGGTGCCGGTTGGAACGTAATCAAGGTTCTGTGGGGCCGTCTGTGGGATCCGCTGTTCGAGAAAGACGACAAAGGCCTGCTGCAGAAGGTCATGGACGAAACCGTCGATGGTGAAATGCAGAACTTCAAGGCGAACGGTGGCGCCTACACCCGTGAGCACTTCTTCGGTAAATACCCGGAGCTCAAGGAGATGGTTAAAGACTTCTCCGATGAGGAAATTATGAAGCTCAACCGCGGTGGCCACGACCCGTACAAAGTGTACGCGGCTTACGCCGAAGCCATGGCGAGCAAGGGCAAGCCCACCGTGATCCTGGCGCAAACCGTAAAAGGCTACGGCCTGGGTGCCGCCGGTGAAGCGGCGATGGATACCCACAACGTGAAGAAAATGGACACCGAAGCCCTGAAGCGCTTCCGTGACCGCTTTGCGATCCCGATCACCGATAAAGAAATCGAAGAAGTACCTTATTACCGCCCGTCTCCGGACAGCCCGGAAATGAAGTACATGGACGAGCGCCGCAAGGCCCTGGGTGGCCCGGTACCGTCCCGCAGCACCGAAGTCGCCAAACTGGAAATTCCGGAACTGGATGCCTTCAGTGCGCTGACCAAAGGCTCCGGCGACCGCGAAATCTCCACCACTATGGCGTTTGTGCGTGCACTGTCTGTACTGGTGAAAGACAAGAAGATGGGCCAAAACGTTGCGCCGATCGTTCCCGACGAAGCGCGTACCTTCGGTATGGAAGGTCTGTTCCGTCAGCTGGGTATCTACTCTTCCCAGGGTCAGAAATACACTCCGGTCGACCACGGCCAGATCATGTATTACAAGGAAGACAAGAAAGGCCAGGTGCTGGAAGAAGGCATCAACGAAGCCGGTGCTATGTCTGCGTGGATGGCTCTCGCCACCGCCTACAGCAACCACGGCGTACCGATGGTGCCGTTCTACATCTACTACTCCATGTTCGGCTTCCAGCGTATCGGCGACCTGGCCTGGGCGGCGGGTGACATGCAGGCGCGCGGCTTCCTCGTGGGCGCTACCGCCGGTCGTACCACGCTGAACGGTGAAGGTCTGCAGCACCAGGATGGCCACAGCCACGTACTGTCTGCCACCATCCCGAACTGTAAGAGCTACGACCCGGCTTACGGCTACGACCTCGCTGTCATCATGCGTCAGGGCTTGAAGGAAATGTACGAAGAGCAGCAGAACCTGTTCTACTACATCACCATCGAGAACGAAAACTACCTGCAGCCAGAAATGCCTCAGGGCGTTGAAGAAGGCATCATTCGCGGTATCTACAAGCTGGACAACAACTCTCGCAAGGTTGGCAAAGGCAAGGCGGCGAAGAAGCACGTTCAGCTGGTGGGCGCTGGTTCAATTCTGCGCGAAGTATTGGCCGCTGCGGATATTCTCGCTGACCAGTTCGGTGTGACCTCCGACGTGTGGAACCTGACTTCTGCCACCGAAGCTTCCCGCGAAGCGCAGGACGTGGCGCGCTGGAACATGCTGCACCCGACCGAAGAAGCACGTAAATCCTGGATTGGCGAACAGTTCGAGGGTAATGAGACTCCGGTTATCATCTCAACCGATTACATCCGCTCCTACGTTGAGCCGCTGCGTGAGTTTATCGACGGCGATGTAATTGCACTGGGTACTGACGGTTTCGGTCGTTCCGACAGCCGCGAACAGTTGCGCCGCTTCTTCGAAGTGAACCGTAACTACGTGGTAATCGCTGCGCTGACCGGCCTGGCGAACCAGGGTGTGATCGAAGCGAAAGTGGTGGCCGACGCCATCAAGAAGCTGAACATCGACCCGGAAAAAGTAAACCCGCGTCTGGTTTAAGGCCCGCTGAATTAAGGAAGGCAAGACATGGCAAAACAAGTCATTAAAGTGCCTGATCTCGGCGGCGCCGATCAGGTAGACGTAATTGAAATTGCCGTTGCGGTGGGTGACACCGTGGCGGAAGAGGATGCGCTGATTGTAGTGGAGGGCGACAAGGCCTCCATGGACATTCCGGCGCCCGTTGCCGGCAAGATCCTGAGCATCTCCGTAAAGGAAGGTGACAAGGTTTCCGAAGGCGACGTGATCGGTGAAATGGAAAGCGAAGCTGGTGGCGAGGTTGCAGAAGAGGTAGCGGAAGAAGCCTCACCTGCACCGGCAGTAGCATCAGAAGAGCCGCCTGCCCCGGCACCCGCCGCAGAAGCGGCTCCAGCACCCGCCGCTGCTGCGGGTGAAGAGAAGGAAGAGGAACTCAAGGTTCCCGACCTCGGTGGCGCCGATGCGGTGGACGTGATTGAAATCTCCGTTGCCGCGGGTGATTCGGTAGAAGAGGGCGATGCCCTGATCGTGGTGGAAGGCGACAAGGCGTCCATGGACGTGCCATCTTCCGCTTCCGGCACCATTGTTTCCCTCTCCGTTAAGGAAGGCGACAAGGTTTCTACCGGTGACGTGATTGGCTTGATCAAGACTGTTGCTGGTGGTGCGGCTCCAGCTCCAGTTTCTGGGGCCGCAGCACCGGCGCCGGCAGCCGCTGCTGCGCCACAGGCACCAGCCGCAGCGCATGAGCCATCAGCGCCTCCCAAGCGCGACCCGCATGTTGAGCGCGATCACACCCCTTCGGCGGAAGTTTACGCTGGTCCGGCTGTGCGCAAGCTAGCCCGTGAACTGGGTGTGACCCTGAACAAGGTGAAGCCTACTGGCCCGCGTAACCGTGTGACCAAAGATGATCTGCACGCTTACATCAAGGAGCAGGTGAAGAAAGCGGAAAGTGGTGCTGCCGGTGGTGTTGGTGGCGGTATTGGCATAGCACCGATGCCGGAAATCGACTTCAGCCAGTTTGGCCCGGTTACCACTGAGCCGATGAGCAAGATCCACAAGATCACTGCCGCGAATATGTCGCGCAACTGGTTGAACGTTCCACACGTTACCCAGTTTGACGACGCAGACATCACCGAGCTGGAAGATTTCCGCAAGGCGATGAAAGCGGAAGCAGAGAAGCGTGGCGTGAAACTCACTCCGGTGCCTTTCCTGCTGAAAGCCGCGGCGGCTGCTCTGCGCGAAGTACCTAGCTTCAACGTATCCCTGCATAACGATGGCGAGCACATTGTTAAGAAGGACTACGTACATATCGGCATGGCGGTGGATACACCGAAAGGCCTGATGGTTCCGGTTATTCGCGATGTGGATAAAAAGGGCCTGTACGATCTGGCGGAAGAAGCCACCGCACTGGCGATCGCCGCCCGTGATGGCAAGCTGAAGCCGCGCGATATGCAAGGCGCCTGCTTCACCATCTCCAGCCTGGGCGCTATCGGTGGTAGCGGTTTTACCCCGATCGTGAATGCGCCGGAAGTTGGTATCCTGGGTGTTTCCAAGTTGTCCGTGCGTCCCGAGTGGAATGGCAAGGAGTTTGTGCCGCGCAAGATGCTGCCGCTGGCGCTGTCTTACGACCACCGCGCAGTCAACGGTGGCGACGCCGGTCGCTTCCTGACGTACCTCGCCGGTGTATTGGCGGACGTACGCCGACTGCTGCTGTAATTTCGATTACAGACTTGCGAAATGAAAGCCGGTGGGTAACTCCACCGGCTTTTTTTTGTGCGAAATTTCGTGTTTTTTAGATGGGGCGCGCGCCAGTCCCCGCTGGGTGGCGGCGGGGCTATCCTGAGGTTGAAATTCGCGCATTTAATTGCGGTTAAAAAGTATACAGCGGCGTCGAACCCCACCCGCCGGCTAGACTAAAAGTATTGGAAGCGGAAACCTCGGTTTCCCGGCAAACAGTTCTGATAATTTCAGTTGTGAGGTAGTAGCGCCATGAGTCGCAAAGGGATTGCAGGAGTGGTGTTAGGCGCCACCGTGTGCATACAGGGTTGTATCTTCCTTCCCTACGAGGACGACATCAGTCACGATCCATTTTTCTTTAGCCCTGAAAGTAAGAGCCAGCGTGCAAATTTTGTTGAGGTAGGAAATTACCTGCCGAATTCTGCAGCGCCGCAGGCGGCCAATCAACAGTGTGCGACCGACTCGGGAGATAGTCGTGTGGGTTCCGCCTGCTGGTTTTTCCCGGTGATGCGCGTGTATTGATGTGTTACTGAGTTTGCACTGACACGTACCGCCGTCACACATCTTTGTAAGGAGACCTCATGTACAAGCGAACGACCTTATTTTCTTTGTTGGCGGCGGTAACGCTGGTATCGGCCTGCGGGACGAGCAGCGTGCGTGATCAGGTGGTCTACCCTAACAGTGCGCCAATCCCGCGGGAGCCCGTTGCTGAGCAGAAGACCAACTACGATGGCTGTCCCGGTGATGCGGAAGAGCTGGCGCCGGGTTCGATTTGCCCGGCAACGGCTCAGTGTTATGAAGTTTCTGGCGGCCGTCGCTGTATCGTCTACGAAAAGTAAGCCGAACTACGCGGGTACCGCTGACTGGAATTAGGGTCATCTAGGACGACCTGAAAAATCACAGAGGATGTGATCATGAAGCTGCGGCTGATTTGCCTGCTATTCACTTTATTGAGCATTGGTTGCGCCACTACCGGGGATGGGGTGGAAAACGCGGCCAGTCTGGATGGATTTTGGTGTGACCTCAGCGGTACACCCGGGGCCTTTTATCAGCGCTCGCAACCTGCCAACTTGATGCCCGCCTTTCCGCGCAATTGTTTTAAGGGACATGTCGAGACGCACACTGCAGACGCCTGTCTGGTGAATGATTCGATTTGCTATCAGTTGGACACCGGTGCCTGGTGTAACGCCGGACAGGCGCAGTTGTGTCCTGCGGGCACCTCGCCTATGGAGCTGGAGGCTCCGTGTCCGGAAGGCGGTCGCTGCTGGTTGTACAGTGAAGGTTTGCGCTGCTATTCCATGGAAACACAGGCGGGCTAAACGACCCGGGCAATATACGTGTGGCTCAATTTGTCTCTGCCCAGGGGAGCCATATGGTTACCCTGAGGCCGCCCTCGGCTCGATTGTGTAATTGCACCTGGCCGCCATGGGCATCGGCAATCTCCCGGCACAGCGCCAGCCCGAGTCCGACGCCACCGGGCTTGGTCGAATAGAACGGCAGCAGTGCTTGCTGCAAAACCTGATCACTCATCCCTGTGCCACGATCCGCTACCGTCAGCAGCTGTCCGTGACTATCTGTCTGAATACGCACTGAAATATCTTCATGTGTGCTGCCGGATTCCGCGGCATTTTTCAGCAGGTTAAGCAGCGCCTGTTCCAGCTGTGTGGGATCGAAGTAACCTGGTCTGCTCGGCAGAGTATCCCTAAGGGTGAATGGCTGCAGTGGTTGTAAGCGAGAAATTAGCGTATCCCAGGGCACCTCCTCGCACACCGGCGGCGGCAGCTTGGCGAAGCGTGCATAGCCCTGGGTAAACTCGGTGAGATGCTTGCAGCGCTCGGCGATGACATCGAATACCCCTGCGAGCTGTTGCGAATCGATCTTCTCGGAAAGTAATTTTCCGCTGTGGGCCATCGAGGATATTGGTGCGAGCGAGTTGTTCAACTCGTGGCTGATCAGGCGAATGACTTTCTTCCACACCTGAACTTCCGCGCGGGTTAGCTCGCGTGTCATCTCGCGCAACAGGACCAGGCGGTGCTTTTGTGCATTCAGCACAAAAGTACTGTTACTGATATGCATGGTATGGGTGGCTTCGCCGTCGAGATAACTAATCAACCCATCCTGTTCATGTTCAATCGCCTGCGCCAGTTCTCTGGGGCTGTGTGGCAAGATATGGGAAAGTAAATGCCCCTGCAGTGGCCGTCCCTGGTGCAGCAGGTGGCGGGCGCTGGTGTTGGCATAAATCACATGCTGGCTTTGATCGATCAGCAACAAGGCCAGCGGCGAACTCTGAATCACCGTGTCCAGCAGCAATTCGCGCTGATGGATGTGCGCCCGTTCCCTGCGCAAAATTTCCCCTACCTCATTGTAGAGGGTCGCAAGCTCACCAAACTGGTCATGGCTATCCAGTGCCAGTGAAATAGAGAAATCACCATCGCGAAAATTCAACAGCCCGCCTTCAAGGCTTTGCAGTGACTGGTTGATCTTGTGAGTGATCGGGCGCATTAACAGGAAGGCGGCGGTGAGTCCAAGCAGCAGCCCCCCACTCCAGGCCAGAACTGGTGGCGCACCAAAGTGACTGAGTCCAAAGGGAATGCCGGTAGCGATGGCGACCGACAGCAGCACGGTGGCGAAGAGTTTCCCTTCGATAGAAGTTTTGGGCGTGGACGGTGTTTGCATCAGTAAGGAATACCATACTTATCCAAACGCCGATACAGTGCCTGACGGCTAAGACCAAGCTCGCGCGCGGCCTGGGCAATCACGCCGTTGCAATTGGCAAGGGTCTGCTCCAAAAGATCCCGGCTGGGTTCAAAGCTGTGTTCAGGTGCCTTGAGCGGGCTGTCTTCGGGAAGTGCAAGGGTGGTCTCTTCAACGATTTCCCCCTGTGTTAGCACTGCGGCCCGCTGCATCACGTTCTGTAGCTCGCGCACATTCCCCGGCCAGCGGTAGCGCATCAGACATTGTTGCGCCGGGGCACTCAGTTGCTTGCCGGTTTTGGCCAGGAAACCACGGGCCAACGGCAGGATATCTTCCGGCCGATCACACAGGGCCGGGAGCTTCAGTTCAATCACATTCAGGCGGTAAAACAAGTCCTGACGAAAGCTGCCGTCGGCAATCATTTCCTGCAGGTTGCTATTGGTGGCACTAATAACCCGGACCCGTACCTTGCGCGTCTGGCTGCTACCGAGCCGTTGAAATTCGCCGGTCTGTAGTACCCGCAGCAGCTTTACCTGGCCGCTGGCGGAGAGCTCGCCGATCTCGTCGAGAAACAGGGTGCCGCCGTCGGCGGCTTCAAACCGTCCCTGACGCACCTTATTACCTGCACCGGTATAGGCGCCCGCTTCTGCACCAAACAGCTCCGCCTCCATCAGTTCTTCGGGCAGCGCGCCCACATTGACCTTGATGTAAGGGCCATCTTTTACGCTGGAGTTCGCCTGCACAATATCGGCAATTTTTTCCTTGCCGGCACCGTTCGGCCCGGTAATCAACACGGGTACATCGGAGTGGGCGACTTGCGTTGCCATTTCCAACAGGGTCTGCACACCCTGGCTGCGGTAAACGATACCCTGTAATTCAAATTGCTGTTGCAGCTGCTCTCGTGCTTGCTGTGCACGACTCTGGGATTGCCGCTGTTGTTGCTGCAGGTCATATAGTTCGAGCAGGTTTTTGATGGTGGCGATGAGCTTGTTGTCATCCCAGGGTTTACCCACATAGTCGGCCGCGCCGGCTTTTACCAGCTCTACCGCCATTTCCAGCTGGGTCCATGCGGTGAGCAGGATAACCGGAATATCGGGCTGAATCTCACGCAGGGCAAAAAACAGCGCACGTCCTTCTTCTCCGGAGGTGGTGTCGGCGGTGAAGTTCATGTCCTGGATAACCAGGCTGATATCGGGGTTTTCCCGCAACAGTTGCAGGCCGGCCTGGGGGGTAATGGCGGCAAGGGTTTGAATGTCGTGCAGAGACAACAGCAGTGACAGGGCAGAAATAATACTGGTGTTGTCGTCGATGATAAGTACTTTGTCCAACGCGCGCTTCCTGTTGCGGTGGTCTTTAACCTGTTCGGTGGCGGCCCAGTAACCGCGGGCTGCTTGTGAAACACGAGCTAGACGCCCACCTTAACCCATCCATGGGGACTGGTCTAAAACATCCATGTTTTAGACGGTCCCGCGAACCACTCTTAGTGTGCGCAGGACCTCTGTATCGGATAGCCGAGCTTTTACACACTCCGTGTTGCCGTTGCCGGCGAAATATTCGCAGCGCGTAGCGCTGGCATCAGCGCCGCGGTAAGGCTGACTACCAGCAATACTATCGCACAGCCGATGAGCAGAGAAAGCGACAGCGGTGGTTGCGAGAAATTATTTGCGATAGCCTCATTGATAATTAGTGCAGCAGTGCCGCCCAGAGTGAGGCCAGTAACCGCGATAATACTGTTTTCCACCAGGAAGTAACGGCTGATATTGCTGCGGCTGGCGCCCAGAGCACGGCGAATACCGATTTGCTTGGTGCGCTGGTTAATCCAGAAGGTGGTAAGCCCCACAATACCCAGTGCCACGATAAAAGTGAGCAGGCCTACAACCACGGACAGCATTTTGATCATCAGGTTGTCGCCGGAATAGCTCTGTCTTTTGTTTTCTTCCGTGGTTTCGACATGGATTACACGCTGTGGGTCGCGCTCCGCCAGCTTGTCTTCCAGCTGCTTGAATATGGCGTCCCGCTGCCCCGGTTCTGTTCGTACCAGATAGCGTTTGTGATTGCCGGTGATCAATGCCGGGTTAAATACCACGTTACCGGCCAGGTTCCAGCTTGGCCAGGCACCGAGATGGCGCTCTACGATGCCGATAATCTTGGTCGGGTGGTCATCGCGACCGGAGTAGAGATACTTGCCCAGCGCGCTCTCCTCAGGGAAGGCGCGCTCTGCAAATTCCTGCGTAACGATTGCAACATCGGCATTGTGGATATCGTGCGCGCCGACAATTTTCATTTCATCTTCGCGGAAGTTACGTCCCGCAACCAGCTTCATGCCCAGCGTGTTAATGAAGTGCGGGTCTGTGTGGTAGTAGTTCGCGGTGAAGTCACCGATCTCCTGATTTGGTTCGAGAAAGTAACCGCTGGCAGAACCGGAACCGGAAAGCGGCAATTGATTGGTAACGCTGGCATCGATTACCCCAGGCATTGAGCGCAGCAGATCAAGGTCGGCGACCACGGCGCCGGCCATGTCGTAATCTGTCGGTACCGGCATAAAAGTAATACCGATCAGGTTTTCCACATCGATCCCGGTGGGGCGATCGATCATGTGCTGCCGCTCTTGGATAATCGTTACCGAGTTACTCACAATCGCGAGTGTGAGTGCGATCTGCACTGCGATAAGCAACGCGGATATCTTGTTTCGCCAGAGGGCGGATAGCATGGGTTTGATTTCAAACACGATAGTTTCCTTTTTCTGGCTTATTGCGTTTTCAGGTAAACAGAGGGGTTGGTACGGCTGATGCGCCACGCGGGGTACAGGCCGGCCAGCAGGCTCGCGAAAACCGCCAGTGCGATTGCGGAAAACACCATGGCCCAGTCCATTTGTGCGACCCGATCAAAGCCGTCGTCAGTGAGTAAGCGAACTCCAGCTAAACCCACGAGGGTAAGTACGATGCCGGCCAGCCCACCCAACAGTCCAATGCAGCTGCTTTCAATCAAGTGCTGTGTAAATATCGAACCGCGCCCAGCACCAAGCGCTCGACGTACACCGGCTTCTGGTGCCTTGCGCAGGAATTTTGCAAGAAGCAACGCTACTGCATTGACGACACACACCAGCAAGAACGCCAGGGCGCACCAGGCCAATACTCGACTGTCCTGGTCCAGTACTTCATTCAGTACCAGCCATTCGGAAGGTTGGCTGAGGGCGAATTTCAATGGGCGCTGGAAACGTCCTTGCTCTTTCTGCTGGCGGATATAGTTGGAAATGAACTCTTCGTAATCACGCTTTTGCGCGGCACTTTCCAGTTCTACCCAGTACTGGATCCACACAGATTCGCTCTGCAGGTGCGCCTCATAGCCGGTGACGCCGTCGTTTCCACCACTGTTCCAGCCGTTATTATTGCCCCAGCTATGGATTTCAAATTTGCGATGCAGGCCAAATGGGATGTAGATCTCTTCCGAGTCATTGAATGCGCCGTTGTTGAGATCGTGCACCTTCGGCGATGGATTCCACTCTTCTAGTACACCGATGACGGTAAAGGGTTCGCCATTCAGTTGAATTATTTCGCCGACGCTGTTTTTCTCACCAAAAATTTTCGTGTTGGTTGCGCTGGACAGAACCACACTGAGCGTGGGGGTTTCGTCCGCGCTCTTCTCCCAGGTACCGCCGTACTGGAAAGGTACGTCGAACAGGCCGAAGAAATCCCGTGTGGTTACCCGGGCGTTAGCCACAAAAGGGCGCACCTGGGTATCTTCAGTGGTGACGGTGAAACCAAATCTGTGCATGGCAACCTGGCGCGCGGGAATATCTGAACGCAGCAGGGCCACTGCATCTTGATAGGTCAGCTGCCAGGGCATTTGATTGCCCCGTCCGCCTCGGTTGTAGGCCTCGTTTGGATCCCAGCTATCAAGCTGTACCGAGTAGAGAACATTGTCCTTGTGCTCGAGCGGATTCTTTGACGTCATGTAGTTGACCGTGAGTACGGTCATGGATGCGCCGACGCCCACCGCAATTGCAGCGATCATAAGCGCACTTAGAATAGGAGTGCCTCGCAAACTACGCATGGCGAGGCTGATGTAATAGCCGATCATTTCGGTTTCCTTTTCTCGGATTCAGCTTAGGCGATGGCGACTTCAGGCTGCGCGATGGTCTGGCGCAGGTCGGATACCTGGCCGTCGACGATTTGGATATTGCGTTGAGCACGGCGCGCCAGGTCCGGGTCATGGGTCACCATGACAATGGTGGTACCCCATTCGTTAATGAACTCCAGCAGTTCCATTACCTGGCGTGCCATCAGTGAGTCCAGATTGCCGGTTGGTTCATCCGCAAGTAGGAAGCGCGGTTCACCGGCGAGGGCACGGGCGATTGCTACACGCTGTTGCTGTCCACCGGAGAGCTGTGCGGGCAGATGCTTGGCGCGGGCGGAAAGACCGACTTGTTCCAGGGATTTTTCAATGCGGCGACGACGCTCTTTGGCATTGAACCCACGGTAGCGCAGCGGTACGTCGATGTTGTCGAACAGGTTCAGATCGGGAATCAGGTTGAAGCCCTGAAAGATAAAGCCGATTTTTTCGTTGCGTAGACGTGAGCGCTCGCTATCGGAAAGGTTGCCAACTTCCTGGCCATCCAGCAGGTACTGTCCACCGGTCGGTGTTTCCAGCAGGCCGGCGATATTCAGGAATGTCGTTTTGCCGGAGCCACTGGGTCCGGTAACGGAAACGAACTCTCCCTCGTTCACTTCCAGACTGAAGTCACGCAAAGCGTGGGTCTCGATGGTGTCGGTGCGATAACTTTTACGAATGTTTTGCATTTTTAGCATGGTAAATTTCCTTGTCTTCGAAGTTGCGAGTTCTTTAAGTCTGTTCTGAGTTTGTTATTGTGTTTCGGCATTAATCTTTCAGCGCAACCAGCTGCGCTTTGTCCAGCTCGTCTGCGGCGGAGGTAATGATCTGGTCGCCCACCTCCAGGCCGGAAACAATTTCAACCTGGTTGAGTCCCCATGCGCCGATGGTGATCGGTACCTTTACAGCCTGCTGCTGGTCATTCAGTTTCCAGGCGAAGCGACCGCCGGTTTGATCCAGGAAGCCACCGCGCTTAACCAGCATGACGTTTTCGCGGCTTTCTAGAAGGACGCGGGCGGTAAGGCGCAGGTTCTGGCGCAGGTTCGCGGGCTGTCCATCGGTGAAACGTACGCGGGCGATAACCTGGTTGTTAATCACTTCGGGAGCGATGGCAGTGATCTCGCCTGGCAATTTTTCGAATCCCATAGTGACCTCCACGGCCATGGTTAGGCCCAGGTCATCGGCGTAGTTTTCCGGTACTGCCGCTTCCAGCTCGAAGCTGGTGAGATCTACTACGGTGAGTAGTGGCGTATTGGCGGCGACGGCTGCGCGCTGGGTGGTGGCGAGACTGCCGATGGTGCCGTCTACCGGGGATACGATATGCAGCTCATTGACCTTGCGCTGCAACTCTTCCATTTGCAGCTTTTGTTGGGATACCTGCAACTCGAGGGTCTGGGTTTCAAACGACAGGGCCTCATTTTCCAGCGCCGCATTCTGTACCGCCTGCGCGTGTTCCAGCTCTGCGCGCGCCATATCGTCGCTGGCCTTTTCGAAATCCAGCTGGGGGATGATCTGTTTTTCCAGGGAGATCTTCGCGCGCTTCAGTTCGCGGCGAGCTGCGGCGAGGTCCACCTTGGCGAGATCTGCCTTCTGTGTGTTTTCGAGACGCTGGCGCTTTGCCTGAATTTTCTGTCGCGCCAGTTCCACGCTGAGCTTGCTGTACAGCGCACTTTCCTGAGCGAGCTGGTTTTGCAGCTGTGGGCTGTCTACCTGTGCAAGCAATTGCCCGGCGCTGACGGTGTCGCCGGCCTTGACCGCGAACTTGACGATGCCCTGGGCCGGGCTGAACAGAGTAGGGCTATTGGCGGCAACCACTTTGCCCTGAACCACCAGGTCGCGGACCAGATCACCGCGCTCTACCGCGGCGATATTGATTCGCGACAGGGACAGGCGTGCATCCACCGCGGTGGTGCTCTGCCAGCTCATCAGTCCCCATACCACGAATGCGGATGCCACAATGCCAAGACCGACTTGCTTGAGCAGGCGTGGGTTCTTCCACGGACTTTGTGGTGCGAGCTGGACGTCCTGCCCTGAGGTATCTCTGATCATGTTGTTCCCAAGTGCTTTGAATCGGTTTGTTTTGTTCTGCCACTGTGACGCGGGGTTTTGGCGCCGCGGATGCACGGTAAATTTTTTGGATGCGTTGCCCTTATCGCAATTGCCGTGCCAAAGTCTTATTCGTGGTTAACTTATTGATATATATACAAAAATAAATTTTTGTCGGTTGAGGAGTGTTTGCCGGGGTGTCCGGAAAATGTGTCCGGACAGGCTGTGTCCGTAGCACCGGACAGGCGTAGATTTAGGTGACATCCGCTGTGATAGAGCGCAGATGTCCGCCGGAAGGCTGTCGACGGGCTGTTGGAAGCCGTAAAAACATTTGAGTGTTCTTTAGCCAGCAACCCCAAGATGCTAGAATCCGCGCCCCTATTTTCTAGCTAAGACGTTTCTGGCTAAGGCGGCTGACAAAAGCTCCTGGCGGCAGGACGTAGGGCATCGAACAAGACTCCCCAGACAGGCTCTTCTGATTATGCAGTTCTCCAATACCCTGTTGTCGTCCACCAGAAATGACTGGTTTGGCAACATCCGCCGTGACGTGCTCGCCGGCCTCGTGGTCGCGCTGGCCCTCATCCCGGAAGCCATTGCCTTTTCCATCATTGCTGGGGTTGACCCGCGTGTTGGTCTCTACGCGTCCTTCTGTATTGCCGTGGTCATCGCATTTGTGGGCGGCCGCCCGGGCATGATTTCTGCCGCCACCGGCGCCATGGCCCTGCTGATGGTGACGCTGGTGAAAGAGCACGGGTTGCAGTACCTGCTTGCGGCTACGTTATTGACGGGGGTGCTGCAGATCATTGCCGGCTATCTCAAGCTGGGAAGCTTGATGAGCTTTGTGTCGAGGGCGGTGGTCACGGGGTTTGTGAACGCCCTGGCCATTCTGATCTTTATGGCGCAGTTGCCGGAACTCACCGATGTGACCTGGCATGTGTATGCCATGACGGCGGCGGGCCTCGGTATTATCTACCTGTTCCCCTATGTGCCGGTGGTGGGCAAGATCCTGCCATCGCCGCTGGTGTGTATCCTGGTGCTGACTGCGGTGGCGGTGACTATGGGAATGGACATCCGTACCGTGGGCGATATGGGTGAGTTGCCGGATACCCTGCCAATTTTCCTGTGGCCGGATGTACCGCTGAATTTTGAAACTCTGAAGATCATCTTCCCGTACTCCGCCGGCCTGGCGGTGGTGGGCCTGTTGGAATCCCTGATGACGGCGACCATCGTTGATGATCTGACGGACACCAATAGTGACAAGAACCGCGAGTGTAAGGGCCAGGGTATCGCCAATATCGGTGCCGGCATGCTGGGCGGTATGGCGGGCTGTGCGATGATCGGTCAGTCTGTGATCAACGTGAAATCCGGTGGCCGTGGCCGTCTGTCTACCCTGGTGGCCGGTGTTGGCCTGCTGACTTTGGTGGTGTTCCTGAGCGACTGGGTGGCGGTGATCCCGATGGCGGCGCTGGTGGCGGTGATGATCATGGTGTCCATCGGTACCTTCGACTGGGGCTCCATCCGCAATCTGAACAAATTGCCGCTGTCCACCAATCTGGTGATGCTGTCCACGGTGATTGTGGTAGTGTTTACTCATAATCTGGCGTTCGGCGTGTTTGTGGGTGTACTGCTGGCATCGCTGTTCTTCGCTAACAAGGTGAGCCACTTTATGTATGTGAGCTCGGAACTGGATGAAGAGAAGAATTGCCGTACCTACAAGGTAGTGGGGCAGGTGTTCTTCAATTCCTCGGATAAGTTTGTTGCGGCGTTTGATTTTAAAGAGGCGCTGGATAAAGTAGTGATTGATCTGAGCCGTGCGCACTTCTGGGATGTGTCGGCGGTGTACTCTCTGGATAAGTCGGTGGTGAAGTTCCGCCGTGAGGGTGCTGAGGTGGAGCTGATCGGCCTGAACGAGGCGAGTTCTACTATCGTTGACCGCTTTGGTGTGCACGACAAGCCGGAAGAGATTGAGAAGGTGCTGGGCGGGCACTAAGGCCTGCGAGCTTCGTTCGGGAGCTCTGTATTACCCCCGTAGCGCCGAAACACTGAATGGAAGTTTTTGAAAGCGCACAAGTACATCCCTGTATGCTCCGTCGGCGACGTCCATGTCGCCGACGGTTTCAAAAACTTCCATCCAGTATTTCGGCTTCATACGCGGCGAAACACTTTGTAAGCCGGCACCTACACGAACACGTATAGTGGTAAGTGATAGAGGGAAAATAATAAATGACCGAACACAAAGACCCCATCGTACTTTCCTGCATTGATGGCTCTCGCTACAGTGGCGCCGTCTGCGATTACTCCGCCTGGATATCTAGCCGCGCCAAGGCGCCGGTCAAACTCCTGCACAACATCGAACGGGTAACCACCCCGGCGGTTGCCGACCTGTCCGGCAGTATTGGCCTGGGCAGCCAGGAAGAACTGCTGGAAGAGCTGACTGCTCTGGAGCAGCAGCGCTCGAAGCTGTTACTGGAGCAGGGCCGGCAAATGCTGGACGGTGCGCGTACGCGCGCGGAGCAGGCAGGTGCCGAGCAGGTGGTGACCTGTCAGCGTCACGGGTCTTTGGTTGAATCTCTGGTGGAGTTGGAAGACCACATTCGGGTACTGGTGCTGGGCATTCGCGGTGAGGAGCACGGCGAGTCGGATAAAGGCCTGGGGGCGCAACTGGAAACGGTGGTGCGTGCGCTGCACAAGCCGATTCTTGTGGTGAACCGGGAATTTTCAGAGCCCCGCTCAATCATGCTGGCGTATGACGGCAGTGAGTCGGCGCGCAAGGCGCTGGATATGGTCGCTACCAGTCCGGTGTTTAAGGGTGTCGACTGTCACCTGGTATATGTCGGTGATGGCGCCGAGTCGGTGTTGGCGCAGGGTGCCGAGACTCTGGGGCACGCCGGTATTCGCGTGACCAGTGCAAACTTGCAGGGCAAGACGGTTGATGCGCTGATTGCGTATCAACAGGAATACGATATTGACCTGACGGTGATGGGTGCGTTCAGCCACAGCAAGCTGCGCGATCTGTTGTTGGGCAGTGTGACCGCGAAAATGTTGCTCGGTACTAATCAGCCTTTACTGTTGCTTCGTTAGAGTTGCTGCTTCGTTAAGCCTGTAACTTCGCGAAGAATACCGCTGCGCCAGTTCGCTGTGTCGCAGAAAATAAAAAGCCTGTGGGTTAGCCCCACAGGCTTTTTTTGTTTATGCAGGAAAAGTTAGCCGGCGAGCCTGGTAGTCGCGGCGGCAGCACTCGCCGGGTTCGGCATGCTCAGGCGAGCTTTCTTGTGCGGGGTCGGTTTGCCGTCCGCATCCAGTGCCACAAACACGATTCGGTCGACACGCACGATCAGCTCGCGGGTCTGCTTGTTGCGCATCTCACAGTGCACGGTCAGGGAAGTGCGCCCGATGCCGGTCACCTCGAAGCCGAATTCCACAATATCCCCACAGACCGCCGAGCTGACGAAGTCTATTTCCGACATCAGCTTGGTCACAATATTGGCGGTGCCCATCTGGCACCCGGCGAAAATCGCCGCTTCCTCATCTATCCACGCCAGTGCCTGGCCGCCAAACAGACGTTGTGCGGGGTTCAGGTCGCCGGGTTTTACGAAATGACGTGAGTAGTACTTCATGTGCTGTTACCTCTTTGGTTACCACTTGGTCGGGGCGGGAAGTGAGCAGCGCCCCATTGCGGCCTCACTCGGCTGCTCCATCCGGGGATCTGCATTAACTGTGCCAAAGGTTCTGTTTATTCGGTGGTGGCTCGGAATGGACCGGGGCCTAGGATTTGCGGAAATATTTGGGTGAAATGAGGCGATACTCGGGCGTCTAAATCGGTCATTTGTGTTCAAAAGTTGTGCAGTCCGCACTCGGGTGGGGCGAACGCCGCGGATCGATATTGGCTAAATTGGCCGCGATACCCGAAATATTGGCCATGAAATTCCCGATCCGTGACTTCGCACTATGGGCGTTGCCGGCGACACGCTTTAGAATGTCCCGCTTTATGGCCGACCGGTCGGCTAGCTACGCAAGAACAGACGTTCGAAGAATTACCCAACGGAGAGCCCGGCATGATTATCCAGCCGAAAGTTCGCGGATTCATCTGTACCAACGCCCACCCGCAGGGCTGTGCCGCCAACGTGCGCGAGCAGATCGAATACATCAAGTCCCAGCCCGCTGTCGAAGGCGGCCCGAAAAACGTCCTCGTGGTTGGTGCATCCACTGGCTACGGTCTCGCTTCGCGCATTACCTCAGCCTTTGGTTGTGGCGCCAACACCCTGGGGGTGTTCTTCGAGAAACCACCTACCGAAAAGCGTACAGGCTCTGCCGGCTACTACAATTCTGCCGCGTTTGAAGATGAAGCGCACAAGGCCGGCTTGTACGCAAAGAGCATTAATGGCGATGCCTTCTCCGACGAGATAAAGGCGCAGGCGATCGACATGATCAAGCAGGACCTGGGCAAGATTGACCTGGTTATATACAGCCTTGCGTCACCGCGCCGCACGGATCCGAAAACCGGCGAGCTGTACAGTTCTGTACTGAAGCCGATTGGCGAGTCCTACACCGCTAAGAACCTCAACACCGACAAGTTGGAAATTTCCGATATCAGTGTTGATCCGGCGAACGAAGAAGAAATTGCCGCGACCGTTAAGGTGATGGGCGGTGAAGACTGGGAACTGTGGATGCAAGCCCTGGGTGAAGCCGGTGTTCTGACGGACGATTGCAAAACCGTTGCCTACACCTATATCGGCGAGAAACTCACCTGGCCGATCTACGGTCACGCCACCATTGGCAAGGCGAAGGAAGATCTCGATCGCGCCGCCAAGGCCATCAGTGACAGTGGTAACGCCAGTGCGAATGTTGCCGTGCTGAAGGCTCTGGTTACTCAGTCCAGCTCCGCAATTCCGGTTATGCCGCTATATATCTCGCTGGTCTACAAGGTGATGAAGGAAGAGGGTACCCACGAAGGTTGTATCGAGCAGTTGTACCGCCTCTACACCGAGGGCCTGTATACCGATACGCCACGTCTCGATAACGTGAATCGTTTCCGCATGGATGACAAAGAACTGCGTGCGGAAACTCAGGCGAAAATCGAGAAACTGTGGCCGGAAGTGACCGAGGAAAACCTGTTCCAGCTGACCGATTACAAGGGCTATAGCGATGATTTCCTGAAGCTGTTTGGGTTTGGTGTAAACGGTGTTGATTACGCAGCCGAAACCAGCCCGGTGGTGGAAGCGGACTTCAAGTAAGCACGTTCAACCGCATTGAAAAAGCGCCGGGCAATTGCCCGGCGTTTTCGTTTTATACTCGCGTACTTTTGATTGCGCAGGAGAAATTGCATGGAAACTCGCAAGCTCGGAAAAACCGACCTCGAGGTGAGCAAGATCTGTCTCGGAACCATGACGTTTGGTGAGCAGAACTCCCAGGACGATGCATTTGCACAGCTGGATTACGCGACAGAACACGGCGTGAACTTTATCGACTGTGCGGAAATGTACCCGGTACCACCGCGCCCGGAAACCTGTGGCCGCACCGAAGAATTTATCGGCAACTGGCTACAGCAGCGCGGCAATCGGGACCAGGTAGTGCTGGCGACCAAGGTGACTGGGCGCGGGGCGGCGAACTCGGGTGTCGGTCATGTGCGCGGCGGTCCACGTCTGGACCGCACCCAAATACTCAAGGCGTGTGATGATTCGCTGGCGCGGCTGAAGACGGATTACATCGATCTGTATCAGGTGCACTGGCCAGAGCGGCAGGCCAACTTCTTCGGCAAGCTCGGGTATCAGCACGGCGATGATGACGGGGTGGCGATCTCGGAGACGTTGTCCGCTCTGCAGGAGCTGGTTGCCGCGGGCAAGGTGCGCCACATCGGCCTGTCCAATGAAACGCCCTGGGGCATGCACCGGTATCTGCGCCTCGCTGCCCACGGTAACAAACCCCGGGTGGCCTCGATCCAGAACCCATACAGTTTGTTGAATCGCACCTTTGAAGTGGGCTTGGCGGAAATGGCCATCCGCGAGCAGTGTGGGTTACTCGCCTATTCCCCCCTCGGCTTCGGCACCTTGAGCGGCAAATACCTGAATGGCGCCCATCCCGAAGGTGCGCGCCTTACCTTGTTCGAACGCTTCCAGCGCTATACCGGCGAGCGCGCGGTCGCGGCCACCGAGGCCTATGTAGCACTGGCGCGGGAATTTGGTCTGGACCCAGCGCAAATGGCTCTCGCGTTTGTTACTCAGCAGCCATTTGTTACCAGCAATATTATCGGCGTAACTACCCTCGCCCAGTTGCAAAGCAATATTGCCAGTGCGGAGCTGGTGTTGGGCGACGAGTTGCTAGCGGCAATTAATGAAGTGCACAACGGGAACCCAAACCCAGCGCCATAGAATTTAATTTTTTGATGCGGGTGATAAAAAGAGGGCTGCCATTTCTGGCAGCCCTCTTTGGGTTTAGCTTACCTGCAATCCGTGATTAGCGGTTAAAACTGGTAGGTTGAAGAGAGGTAGGCAAAACGCCCCTGACCACTGTGGACTGTTGGGGTAAAGCCCATAAAGTCGGAGTAGTCGAATGGTGGTTCCTCGTCGAACAGGTTGGTGACACCGAGGGTTACCGTGATTTTTTCAAAACCGAAGTAATTTACCGTGGTGTCTACAGTGGTCATGGAATCGATGTCGCTCATGCCCGGCTGCTGCACCGACGCGTCTTGCGCAAAGCTGTCGATATAGTTCACCGCGAGCCGTGCACCCAGGTCGCCGCGGCTCCAGTCTACTGCTCCGGTCCAGCGCCATTCTGGCTGCTCATAATCCCCTTCTGTGAGGTTGACGCGCAGGCCTCCGTCTACGTCCGGGCGCAGGTCCTCGTAGTCCAGTACGTAGTTCATTACGTAGGACAGGGTGAAACTGCCGAGGTTGCTGTCCAGGTTATAACGCAGGTCCAGGTCCAGGCCGGAGGTGTTGAGGTCGCCAAGGTTCTGGAAGGAGTCGTTGATGGTTACCACCTCGCCCGGGTCGTTGGGATCCGACGATGGGAGTCGAACAACGACATTCGGATCATCACCAAAGTTGCTGAATACAAACTGGGTATCCGAATCGATGATATTTTCGATTTCGTAGTGGTAGTAATCCAGCGAGGCGGTAAAGCTATCGCTCAGGTTTACGATGACGCCGAGGTTATAGCTCTCGGATTCTTCCGGGCCCAGATCCGGGTTGCCTTCGAACACCGCGGTGTATTCCTGGGGCTCACAGGCCTTGTTGACGTTGCCCACTGCGTCGCAGCGGATGGTGTCGACAAGGTTTGGCGATTCATCTGTGCGGCCCAAACCAAGTTGGGAAAGGGACGGCGCGCGGAAGGCTGTGCCCCAGGAGCCGCGCAGGCTAAGGCTGTCGAGGGGGGACCACAGGAAGGATAACTTCGGGTCTGTGGTGGTGCCGAAATCGCTGTAGTCTTCGTGGCGCACCGCGAGCTGCATTTCAAAGTTGTCGCCAAGCGGTGCTGCCAGCTCTGCAAATAGCGCAGTGTTATCGCGGCTGCCGTTTGCCTGGGTGGCCTCGGTGCCAAAAATATCGCCACGCACGAACTGGTCATCCGGGTTGTCGCTGATGCTGTCTCTGCGGTGCTCAACCCCCAGCGCCAGCATCATGTCGCCACTGGGCATGGCCAACACCGGTCCAGAAATTTGTGCATCGTAAGAGCGGGTGGTGGACTTGCCTACACGGGTAGTCGTGGTCTCGATGTAGGCCAGTGCCTCGGCGGTATTAGTGGAGGGCTCAAAGGGGTTCCAAAGCCCGCTGTCGATCGCCTCCTGGATTCGACGCGAATTGGGGAAACCGTCCACGCCGCGCTCAACCGCGTCGCTCTTGATGTAGCTGTAGGCGGCTTCCCAGTTCCAGCCGCCCAGCTCGCCTTCCAGGCCCAGTACGCTGCGGAAGTAATCCGAGTCCACTTCTTTCTGGCGATTGCCGATATCCACGGTACGCCGGCGCATGGTCAAATCCTGGCCGAAGAAGGGGTGCGTGGGGTCGCCGGCGAAAGGGTGGTTGGGATTGTCGCCCGCCATAAACAGTTCGTTGAAGCTGGGGCTGCCGGCGCCTTTTACTGTGGTCTTGGCGTTCTGCCCGCTCAGTTCCACAAAGGCTTCCAGATTGTCCGACAGGGTGTATGTGCCCAGATAGTTGTAGCTGAGTCGTTCGGTGGAGGGCACCATGGTCATGTGTGGCGCGTAGTCATAGCGGCATAGGTTGTTGGCGGTGTCTATGTCCTCGGCTGCACAAACGTCATTGCCGAAGGTATCCGGTAGGCGGTTGGTGGGGTCCGATGCGAGGGCAATGGTTCCCGGAATACCCGAGGAACTGCGGAAATCGGTGGCGAAGGGATCGTTCGGGCGCGCCGCTGCCTGGTTGGCCGTTCTGGAATAGCGGCGATCCGCGTAGAGCAGCTCTTCGCGATTAAAGTAATCGACGATAAAGGTATGGCTGCTGTTGTCGGTGGTATTGCCCCATACCATGCTGATATTGCTTTCCTCGCCGCCACCGGCGCTGGTACCGCCAATTTTGCCGGAGATTTCGAGACCGTCGAAATCGTCGCGCAGAATCACGTTGATGACCCCTGCGATGGCATCGGAGCCGTAAGTGGCGGAGGCGCCGTCTTTAAGGATGTCCACCCGCTTGATTGCGGCGAGGGGAATATTATTGATGTCCACGAAGGCGGTATCGATATTCTTGGCGAACGGGCTCACAGACACGCGGCGGCCATTCACCAGAATCAGAGTCGAGTCCGCCCCCAGTCCGCGCAGGGAAACCGAGGAGCCCCCATTGGCGGTGTCGTCGCTGCTATTGGCCTGAGTGGAGAAGGTGCCCTGGCCAGAAATGGGCAGCCGGGCAAACAGGCCGATCAGGTCGGTGACTCCGGTATTGGCGATATCTTCCGCAGTCAGGCTGGCCACTGGTGAGGGGCCGTCCATTGCCGCGCGCTTGATGTGCGAGCCGGTCACTTCTACCAGCTCCATTTCCCCCTCCTGGGTGTCACTCTGCGCGCTCTGTGCGAAAATCTGGGCGGAGGCCAGTGTTGCAGTAATAGCAAGCGCGATAGGTGTTTTTTTCAAAAATCCCTTTTTCATTGAAATTTTCCTCGTTGTTTTTTGGTTCTATCGATGCGTTTATTTTTTTGGGTGCCGCGCCGGCACTGTAACAACTAGTGGACTGGCTCGAATCTGGTGATGACAGAAGTGTGATGGCCATCTCTGTAGTGGCGCTTAATTCGAAATGTTTTGGCGTTAATTTCTGTTTTTTTAGTTTTTGGTGCCGCTCTTTACTGGCTGACGGTTGAGGACAGATTGGGTGCCGTGTGCCCGCGCCTATACTCAGAACAGGCCACTCAAATCAGCAGGAGAAGACGATGGATACAAGAGGGCACCACACCCTGAACGATCTCTTTGCCCAACTGGGACTGGGGTCCGACAATGACGCGATTGAGGACTTCCTTAACAGTCACCATCTAGCGGGAGAGGAAAAGCTCACCCTGGCAACCTTCTGGAGTGATAGCCAGCGCAAATTCTTGAGTGACGCGCTGGATGAGGACAGTGACTGGTGCGAGGTGGTCGACGAGCTTGATGTGATGCTGCGCCATTAAGCGGTCTGGCACTTTGCCTTCCCTTATCCTTTCTGCCGGCTCGGCCTAGGGCGCATTGCGTGTTTGGGGCGGGTTTGGTTGCCGCGAACTTGACTTTGTGACTCAACATAAGGGTTCGTTCAACGGGTATATCCGCTGGCGGGGTGCGGAGCTATAATGCGCCGCATTCCTCCTGCCGCTGCGGTGGCCGGGACTCCATTCCCTGATCGCAATTACCCGTTTTATGGAAAAACCCCATTTTCGCGCCGCCCTGCTGCACCCGCGTTACTGGTTCACCTGGACCCTCTTTGGAATCTGGTACCTGGTCGCCCAGCTGCCCTATCGCTGGCAAATCGCCATGGGGCGCACCCTTGGTGGCCTGATGCTGCGCTTTGCCGATGACCGCCGCCAGATTGCCGAGCGCAATCTGGCCCTGTGTTTTCCCGAGCTCTCCCCAGTCGAGCGCGTGCAGCTGCTGCAGCGCAACTTTGCCTCCAACGGTATTGCGCTGATGGAGGCGGGCATGGCCTGGTTCCGCTCCCCGCGCTGGCTGCGTCGCCGCTTCACCATTGAGGGCCTGGAGCACCTGCAGGAGCCTCAGAGTCAGGGGCAGGGCGTGGTATTGATGGCCATGCATTTCACCACTCTGGAGATGGGTGCGGCTTTTATGAGCATGAGCCATTCGGTGGATGGCATGTACCGCCCGCACAAGAACCCGGTATACGACTATATGCAGCGTAAAGGCCGCGAGCGCCACAGCGAAGAATCCAATGTGCTGCAGCGCAAGGATGTGCGTGGCATGCTGCGGGCGCTGCAGCGTGGTCGCGCGGTCTGGTATGCACCGGACCAGGACTACGGCATCAAGCAGGGCGTGTTTGCGCCGCTTTTCGGCGTCCCGGCGGCAACGGTAACCGGTACCTCCCGGTTTGCCCGGGTTGGCCGCGCCAAGGTCGTACCCTATACGGTGACCCGTCTGGAGGATAAAGGCATCTATCAGGTCAAGGTCTTCCCGGCGATTGACGAGATCCCTTCCGGCGATGAATACCAGGACGCGGTGCAGGTGAATCAGTTCGTGGAGGCCCGCATGCGCGAAAACCCCTCGCAGTACATGTGGGTGCACCGTCGCTTCAAGACGCGTCCGGAAGGGGAGGAAAGCTTCTACCCGCCGCGTAAAAAACGCCGCAAAAAGCGCAAAAAATAACCAGTTTGGTCGGTGTCGGCCTCTGTTACGCGGGATGACTTTTTTGCGCTGGTATCGAACCTGCACGCTAAGTAACATACCGCATTCTATTTTTGGTGGTATTAACCGGCTGGCGGCCGGTTAGAGAAGGAGTTGCAATGATTTCCGGCAGTATGGTGGCACTTGCCACACCTATGTATGCAGACGGCAGCCTGGATTGGGACAAACTGCATGACTTGGTGGAGTGGCACGTAGAGCAGGGCACCCGCGCCCTGGTGGCCGTAGGAACCACAGGCGAGTCTGCAACTCTCGATGTACACGAGCACCTGGAAGTTATTCGCCGGGTTGTGGATCAGGTTGCGGGGCGTATTCCGGTTATCGCCGGTACGGGCGCCAACTCCACCACCGAAGCCATCGAGCTGACGGCCACTGCGGCAAAATGTGGTGCCGATGCCTGTCTGCTGGTGACCCCTTACTACAATAAGCCCACTCAGGAAGGCCTGTACCTGCACTTTAAGGCAGTGGCGAAGGCCGTCAATATTCCCCAGATTCTCTACAATGTGCCCGGACGCACCGCGGTGGACATGCTGCCGGAAACCGTCGCGCGTCTGAGCTCGGTGGCCAATATTGTGGGTATCAAAGAAGCGACAGGCGACCTGGAGCGGGCTCGCGCGGTGATTGATCTGGTGCCGGAAGACTTTGCTGTCTACTCTGGTGACGATGCCACCGCTGCGGAACTGATCTTGATGGGTGGCCACGGCAATATCAGTGTCACCGCCAACGTCGCCCCTGCTGCTGTTGCGCAAATGTGCGAAGCTGCCCTGGCTGGAGACGCCGAAACCGCCCGCGCAATCAATCAACGTATCGAACAATTGCACAAAACGCTGTTTGTGGAGTCCAACCCGATACCGGTTAAATGGGCTTTGAAAGAAATGGGCCGTATCGATAGCGGAATCCGTCTGCCTTTGACCGAGCTGTCCGCCGAGCATCACGGAGTGGTGCGCGATGCACTGCGCAGTGCGGGCGTACTCTGACAGCGACAAAACGGTTGGCTGAGACCCGAGGCATCGGATTTACGCAAGGCCAGCGTAACTGGATAAAACGCGATCGCGACTGATTCGACAAGGTACGAATAATGACAAAATTGACCACCGGAGCGCTGTTATGCGCTGTGGTTTCTACTCTCAGTGGCTGTGGTATTTTCGGCAATGATGGGTATTTCCGCGACCGCGGAGACGACTACCAGATGGCCAACAGCCTACCCCCGCTACGCATGCCCGCCGGCATCACCGAGAAGCCCCAGGAAGAGCTTTACGAAGTGCCGACCATCGCCGGTGATGTGGATCGCGGAGAATTTGTCGTCCCGCGTCCTCAGGCCCTGAACGTCAATGTGGGCCTGGACCGGGTGAAGATCCAGAAGCTGGGCAGCCGCCGCTGGGTACTGGTGAATCAACCGCCGGATGAAGTCTGGCCGCAACTGCATTACTTCCTGCGTACTACCGGCCTGCAGCTGGCGATGTCCGACGCGGGCTCCGGCACCATGGAAACCACCTGGCTGACCTTTGGTGAAAGCCCGGACACCAAAGACAAGTACCGTTTGCAGGTCGAGTCTGGCGTGCAACCGGACACTACAGAAATTCACGTGCGTCACCTGTCCGCGCCGATGTCCGCTCCCGCTAGTGAGGCGGTTGCTTGGCCGGCACAGTCCAGCAGCGCGGAGCGCGAGGGCTGGATGATCGACGAGATGTCCACTGCGCTGGCCACCGATGCTGCCGGCACTTCCGCTTCCCTGGTGGCGCAGGCCGTCGGCGGTGGCAAGGTGAAGGTTCAGGTGATGGAGCCTGCTGGTCAGGAGCCGTTTGTGGCTCTTGATCTGGCGATGAACCGTGCACGCGCCACCGTTGCCCATGCGCTGAATACCGGTGCCTATCGCCTGCACAAAGAAGATGCCGATCAGGGCGTTTACTACGTGACCTTCGACCCGGACCGTGAGCTTTCCGATGAAGACGAAGGCTGGTTCTCCAGCTGGCGTTCCGGCAGAGGGGAAGACAAGATCGCGCAGGCTGCCGATGGCTACAGCCTGGAGCAGGTATTGGCGAATGTTGACCCGAGCACCCAATTGTTTGCCGGCATCCCCGGTGTTGGTGGTGCGCCGGCGTCAGATATCCCGGGGTACCTGGTGGTGATGCGCCAAGTAGGTGAATCCGTGCAAGTGCGCGTGCGTTCGACCCGCGGCCAGCCGTTGTCTCGCGCTAAAGCTTCTGAGCTGCTGATGGCGATCCGCCAGAACCTGATCTGACGGAAACGGTAACGACATGGCGATCCGATTTGCCTCCCTAGGTAGTGGTAGTAAGGGCAATGGCACTCTGGTCGCCTGTGGTGATCACTGCCTGTTGGTGGACTGCGGTTTCACCATCAAGGAAACCGAGCGGCGCATGGCGCGGCTCGGGGCCTCTCCCGCGGACCTCTCCGCAATTCTCGTAACCCATGAACACAGCGACCATATGGGTGGTGTCGGTCCGCTGGCACGCAAGTATCGCCTGCCGGTATATCTGACTCCGGGCACCCTGCGTGCACGGGATATCGGCAGCTTGCCGCAGGTACACCTGATCGAAGGGCACCAGCCATTCGTTATCGGGGATATTCAGGTTACTCCGGTTGCGGTCCCCCACGATGCCCGCGAGGCCGCACAGTTTGTGTTTCGCAGCCGTGGCAGCAGTCTCGGCCTGCTCACCGACCTGGGCACCATTACCCCCCATGTAGAGTCCCACTTTGGCGACTGCGACGCACTGGTGCTGGAAGCCAACCACGACCCACAAATGCTGGCGCAGGGGCCTTATCCTCCCTCGCTGAAGCGTCGCGTGGGCGGTGCCTACGGCCATCTGAGTAATCAACAGGCGGCAGGTTTTCTGCAGCGGGTCGGCAGCGATCACCTGCAGCATCTCGTCGTGGCGCATATCAGTGAAAAGAACAACAGCCTTGAGCTCGCGCGTGAGGCGCTGTCTGATGCTGCTGCCAAGGCGGCCAACTGTATTTTTGCCTGTCAGCAGGAAGGGTTCGACTGGCTCCAGGTCAGCTCGGCGGATGTTGCACCGGCACCGCAGGACTCCCTGCAAATGGCAAACGCCCCCGCGGAAGCGATAGACTAAGGCACCCGGCCAAGATCCCGCGCATTCCCGCCGCGCTTGTCCCGCAATAAATTGCCAGCAACGAATTGAAGATGGAGTTTCCCTGTGGTTGCAACCAATTACCTGAGTTATACCGATAGCGGTGCACTTTACGGCAAGCCCGGCCTGGACCTGTTGTTGGTGGAGACTGCGTTATGCCGGGCAGTGATTGCGCTGCAGGGCGCTCAGGTTCTTGAGTTTACCGCCCGTGATTGCGCGCCGTTGTTATGGTTGAGCCCGGCGGCACGGTTTGCGCCCGGCAGCTCCGTGCGCGGTGGTGTGCCAGTGTGCCTGCCGTGGTTTGGCGAAAATCGCGCGGACCCCTCCAAACCCAAACACGGGCTAGTGCGCGGCCAGTCCTGGACGCTGGAGAGCGACGAGCAACACGAGGATGGCCGCGTGCTGTTACGGCTGTCTTTCTCCCACCCTGGCGATGAAGTCTTTGCGCCGAGCTTTCACTGTTCACTCACCATCGGGCTCGGTGCGGCGTTGACGTTCGACCTTGAGCTGACCAATACCGCTGACGTTGCCGCGGAGTACAGTTGGGCACTGCACAGTTATTTCGCTGTGGATAACGTCGATACCGTGCAGGTCGAGGGGTTGTCTGGGGTTGAATATCTGGACAAGACAACGGGTTTCTCACGCGACCGCCTGGAGGGCAACCTGAACTTCTCCGGCGAAGTCGATCGGGTTTTCGAACAGGCGCCCGCTGAGCAGACCATCCTTACACAGAGCCCTATTCATACGCGCAGCGAAAACTGTCACACCGTTATCACCTGGAATCCAGGGGCTGAGCTGGCTGCCACCATGGCTGACGTGGGTCCTCATTACGCGGGGTTTGTGTGTGTGGAACACGGCAACGCCTTTGCCAATAGTTGGCAGCTAGCAGCCGGGGAGACCACTGGGGCCCACCTGGAGCTTGCTCGTTAAATCAGGAGGCGCTGATGAACGACGGATTGATTCACGGATACCTTCTGGATGGCAAGGGCGGCGCACGTAATTTAGCCTGGGCTGAGATTGAGGCCTGGGAGCCCGGTCAGGGCTGCCTGTGGGTGCATTTGGATTACTCTGATGCGCATGCGCGCTCGTGGATATCCGACGCCGCCCAGCTCGACCCCCTGGTGGCTGAGGCGCTGCTGACAGAAGAGACGCGGCCGCGGACTACCGCCGTAGGCGACGGGCTGCTGATTGCCCTGCGCGGGGTCAATCTTGATCCCGAATCAGAACAGGAAGACATGGTGTCGCTACGCCTGTGGGTGGAGGAGTCGAGGATCATCACTACCCGCAAGCGCCCACTGATAGCAATCAGGGACTTGCGGGAGCAACTAGAGCGCGCTCGCGGCCCGGCGACGAGTGCGGGGGTACTGTTCGAACTGGCTGGATTACTGGTGTGGCACATGGGGCACACGGTGGACAGCTTTGAAGATGCCATGGATGCCCTGGAAGACCGGGTTGTCGCTGGTGACAGTGCCAACCTCAGGTCGGATCTCGCGGTGTTACGTAAACAAACGATTACCTTGCGCCGATATCTCACCCCACAACGGGATGCCTTGACCCACTTGATGGCGGAGAGGCGGTCGTGGATAAGTGAGCGCGATCAAATGCAACTGCGTGAGGTAAGCGACCGCCTGTTGCGGCATATTGAGGATCTTGATGAGGTCCGCGACCGGGCTGCCGTTACCCAGGAAGAGTTGGCCAGCCGTATTTCCGAGCAGCTCAACAATCGTATGTATTTGCTGTCGATTATTGCCGCGGTATTTTTACCTCTGGGCTTTTTTACCGGATTGCTGGGCGTCAATGTCGGGGGCATTCCCGGCTCGGAAAACCCCCAGGCATTTATTATTTTCAGCGCTTTATTGCTGATTACGGTCGTGCTGCAGCTAGTGGCTTTCCGCTGGAAAAAGTGGCTGTAATCACTGCTGGTTAACTCTCATTGGCAATCAGCCGAAGATTGTTACCGTTTGCCGCGACAGCGCAATCAGGCGGCCGCGCGCATCCCACAGGCGCGCGCCAATTACCGCATAGCCGTCTTCCGCCTGTTCCACCTCCGCCAGGTACTGCCACCAGTCGTTGCTGTTTGCCTCGAGGTCGTGGGCTGCGGGCATGAGCTCCACGGTCCAGGTGAGGGTGCTGGCAGGGGACAGGGTGGTGACCAGCGAAAGTACCGCCGGTGGCCAGGCGTCGATCAGCGCGAGCAGGTGTCCGGTGCTGACGTGGGCGCTGTTGTCGCTTTTGAAGCGAATCCAGCCGCCGATACGCCCTTCATCACTGCCGGTAAATGGCATGGCGCCTTCGCCCAGCCGGTACTCGAAGTGTTGCGTAAACTCTGGGACCAGCCCTTCGATATAGGGCAGAGCTTCACAGGCCTCTGGTGCGGGAAATTCTGGTGCGGCGCCGGTGCCGACCGAAACCGCAGACTCGCGCGGCTTGCCAAAGCTCGCCAGTACGGCGGTGGTCACCTGTTCGCCCTGCGATGCATGGGCTTCCAGTTGTACTGCCGAGCGCCCGGCACGCAGTACGCGCACCGATGTGTCCAGTGGGCCAGCGGCTGCGGGTGCAACGAAAGAAAAGGTTAGTGAGCGCAGGTATGTTTGCGCCGCGGTATCACCACAGGCCTGCTCCAGGGCCGATTCCAGCGGCTGGTACAGAACCGCGGCCACCATACCGCCAAAGGTAGCACGCCCCTGGCTCCAGCCTGCCGGAATCTGCGCGGGCGCATCGCGGCGTGCAACATTCAAAGTGGTTTCGAAATCCATACTGCTTGTCCTGTGATTTCTCGTGGTGCCGGTCGCTAACCAGTGCGTGCGCTTCAACTAAAGCTGTGGTCGGCGTCCGGGAAAATACCGCCCTTCACATCTTCGGCGTACTTACGCAGCGCACCGGGAATATCGCCGGCTTCCACCAGAAAGTTCTTGGAGAATTTCGGTGGCTTTTCTGTGAGGCCGAGAATGTCGTTGATCACCAGCACCTGGGCATCGGTGTGCGGGCCGGCGCCGATACCAATGGTGGGCATGGTGACGGTTTCGGTAATGCGTTTGCCGAGCTCCGTGGGTACACACTCGAGCACCAGCAGGTCTGCACCAGCCTCGTCCAGTTGTACTGCGTCATCGAGAATTTCACCAGCGCGCTCGTCGTCGCGGCCCTGTACCCGGAAACCGCCGAGCTTGTGTACCGATTGTGGGGTAAGCCCCAGGTGGGCACACACCGGGATACCGCGTTCGGTGAGCATTTTGACCGTCGGTGCGAGCCAGGCACCGCCCTCAATCTTCACCATATGGGCACCGGCCTGCATGATGCGGGTGGCATTGGTCAGAGCCTGCTCCGGGGTGGCGTAGGTCATAAAGGGCAGGTCGCCCATGATCAGGGACTTCTTGTTACCCCGCGCTACTGCCTCGACGTGATAGATCATCTGCTCCATGGTCACCGGGATAGTGCTGTCGTATCCCAGTACGGTCATGCCCAGTGAGTCGCCAATCAGTAGCGTTTCGACGCCAGTTCTCTGCGCCATCGCCGCCATGGGCGCGTCGTAGAGGGCGACACAGATAAACTTTTCACCGTCGGCTTTCATCTTGCGCAGCGTTTGTACCGTAACGGGCTTGCTCAGCTCTTGGGGTCCGTAGGGCATGTTGTGTTCTCGCTTTGCGGGCGCATTGGCCCGGGCTTCTCTAATGGTACTGTGGCGTCACCTAGACGCCTGTGGAGGCTTGTAGGGGTTACTTTCCAGGATTGTAGTAATGCCGGCCGCTTTTTACGTTCAGCAGGTATTCCACCAGCTGTTGATAGTCATTCTGCTGATCGACGATATCAATTTCTGCGCAGTTGACGATGAGCAGCGGCGCCTGATCGTAATAGTGGAAGAACTTGGTGTACGCCTCGTTGAGCGTGCTCAGATACTCGTTACTGATGCTGCGTTCTGCACTGATACCGCGTTTGTGAATGCGCTCCTGTAATACATTCAGCGGCGCCTGCAGGTAGATCACCAGGTCCGGTTTCGGGGCTTCGAGAGTGAGGTGCTGGTATACCTGACGGTAGAGCTGTAGTTCATCGCTGTCGAGGGTAACCTCGGCAAACAGATGGTCTTTCTCGATCAGGAAATCCGCCACCCGCACCGGTTTAAACATATCGTCCTGACGCAGGGCCTGGATTTGCTGCGAGCGTTGCAGCAAAAAATGTAACTGTGTGGGCAGGGCTGCGCTTTTTGGGTCGCGGTAGAAGCGCTCGAGGAAGGGGTTGTCTTCCGGTAGCTCCAGCAGGGTATCGTAATTGAATGTTGCCGCCAGACGCTTCGCCAGGGTGGTTTTACCCACACCAATATTGCCTTCTACCGCAATAAAGCGCGGCAAGTCCCGACCTTTCAAATCGATCTCGTGGGAAAGGTTTTCGGCACGGTAATCGTCGGAAGAGGGGACGTCGGGCGCGGGAAAATTACTCACCGAGGTTACTCCTTAGGGGTTCCCCGGTTACAGTCGGTGTAACCGGTTGGCTGGACACTGATCAAGCAGAGCACGCAGTGGTGTGCCATCGGGCATCACGAGGTCCGGGGCCACATCGGCCAGTGGAACCAGCACAAAATTTCTTTCTGGAATGCGCGGATGCGGCACGCTCAGGCGGTCGGTCTCCAGGGTCTGGTTGCCAAACAGCAACACGTCCAGGTCCAGCGTACGCGCTCCCCAGCGCACCGTGCGTTCGCGACCGTGCACGTTCTCAATGGACTGCAGCGCATCCAGTAACGCTTCCGGACTCAGGTCGGTATCCAGTGCCGCTACGGCATTCACATAATCTGGCTGCTCTCCGGGGCCTACCGGTGCGCTGGTATAAAACGGAGAGCTCTCGACTAATTGTGTGTGCGCGATTTCGGCCATGGCGTCCAGCGCGCTGCGCAGCTGCCCGGCGGGGTCCGCGAGGTTGCTACCGAGGCCAATATAACAGCGAGTCACTGGTGAAGTCCGCTCAATTTGACGGGCTTTCGCCGCCCTTGTTGGTGCGGTTGCGGCGACCGCCGCGGTTGCGGCGGCCCCGGCTTTTACTGCCGCGGGGCCCATTTCTGGGAACGTCACGAACCATTTGCAGACGCTGCTCTTCGTCCTGTTGCTGGAACTCAGTCCACCATTGACCCAGCCCGGAAGGAATCTCGCCGCTGTCTTCGCGCAGCAACAGGAAGTCGTACGCGGCGCGAAAACGCGGGTGTTCCATCAGGCGGAAAGCGCGCTCGCCACCGCGACGCGGCAGGCGGGATTGCATGTCCCAGATTTCCCGCATGGGCATGGAGAAACGCTTGGGAATCGCCGTGTGAACCAGTTGTGCACTGGTAATTTTTTGCGCGGCTTGCGCCAGGGCCGGCACCGGAGGGATGCCTTTTTCGGTCAGGAAGTTCTGTTCGCTGTTTACCGCGGGCCACAACAACGCTGCGTAAAGGAATGCGGGAGTGACGCGTTGGTCAGAACGGATACGGGTATCGGTGTTGCGCAGGGCCTGGCGGGTGAGCGCCAAGGCTTCCGGATTCTCGAGCATACGCGCATTGTCGGGGAACAGGTGGGGCCACAGCTCGTATTCGCGCAGTAGTTCGAAGGTGCGTTCGCCATTGCCGCTCATCAACAGCTTGAGGACTTCGTCGAACAGGCGGGCCGGGGCAATATTTCGCAGCAGCGGTGCCAGCTCGCGCAGTGGCGCAGCGGTGCCCGGTTCAATGTCGAAATCCAGTTTGGCGGCAAAGCGGACTGCGCGCAGCATCCGCACCGGGTCCTCTTTATAGCGGGTTGCAGGGTCGCCGATCATGCGAATCAGGCGCTGCTCGATGTCCTGGATACCACCGGTATAGTCGTGAATCTCAAAACCGTTGATGGTGTAGTACAGCGCATTGACGGTGAAATCCCGGCGTACCGCATCGCTTTCCAGGTCGCCGTAGACATTGTCCCGCAACAGCATGCCGTGTTCGGATTGTTGCGCCTCGTGGGCCTCTCCATCACTGTGATGGCCGCGGAAAGTGGTTACTTCGATCACTTCACGGCCGATGCGGGCGTGGAGGATACGGAAGCGGCGCCCGACGATGCGCGCCCCGCGAAACAGCTGCTTGGCCTGCTCCGGGGTGGCATCGGTGGCGACGTCGAAGTCCTTGGGGTGGCCGCCCAGCAGTAAGTCACGCACACCACCGCCGACGATATAAGCCTCAAAACCGGCCTCCTGCAGGCGTTTCATGACCGTCAGTGCCGCGCGGCTCACGTCGCGTCGGGACAGGCAGTGATCGCCGCGGGGAATCACGGTGCGGGTGTTGCTGGATCGTTTGGACTTCTTGCGCCCGGGGCTCGGTGGGCGAGGGCCGCGTGTGGAGGTGGTGTCTGGCCGGCTGGATTCCACTGCGGAATCGCCTTCGGCGGACTTCGACTTGTCGTGCCAGCGCTTGATTCGGCTGATCAGGGTATTGAACATACGGCTATCTGTTTTGTCCGCAGCCCACTGATGCAGGGGCGGCTGTATCTGTATCGGTGTACTTTCTCTGAAGCGGTTGCTTAAAAGTACTCTAGATAAACCGGGGTTGCTCCGGCAGCTACAGGCCCGGAAGACGGTTTGGAGGCGGATTCTAACACATACAGCACAATGCACAGCTGCCGGGCCCAATCCAATGGGGTCCAGCATCAAAGTGCATCGAGTGAAATAAAGAAAAGAAAGAAATTATTCTTATTCGGTATGAAGGCAGCGGCTTCCTTGCGCTATCAATTTGCTATTCAGCAAACCCTCTCCCAGGCACAATCAGTCAGTTTGTCACGTGCTTGTCGTTATTTTTGTTGTCTTCTACAAGTTATTGTTCTTGTTATTCGTCTTTATTCTTATTGTTTATTTTTATTATTGTTTCTTATTACTTATTGTTTATTTTTATTGTTATTGCGAGCTTTATTGTTTTTATTGCTCAAATTTTGCTCCGGATTCGATCACTTTGGCTTTTATTGTCGATCTTCCCGTTATTATTTTTATTGTGTTGCGCCCGCTTATTGTCAGTTGTTATTAGGGCTTAAACAGTCATTTATTATTATTCTTGGCTGTTCTTGTTGTTTAGCCTATACAAAGCAGATAGCGTGCCAACTTTAAAAAATCATTAAAAATCAATAACTTAGGTTTTTGAGGAACTTTTTTGTGGCGCTGGAATCCCGCTTTCCGTTACGCATAGTGCGGTGGTTGTTACTTAGGGGCGGAACTGGGTAACACTTTCACCTGTTACCAATTCGCACCTTCTCTCGGCTGCCCCCACACTTCCGCTGCTGGTACGCCGCAGCCTTCCAACTGTTTGAAAATAAAGACGTTTTTTTGCTTGGGACGGGGTAACAAAAAAGCCCGCGTGGTGTGCGCGGGCTTTTCTAGTGTGTGTGGGCGGGCTGAAAAAGATCAGGCTTCGGCCAGCCGTTTGGCCTTCTTGCGGGGGATGCCGAGTTTCTGACGTCGCTCCCACAGGCACTTGCGGCTCACGCCGAGCTTTTTGGCCAATTCGGTTTCACTCATGGTGTCCTGGTGTTCCAGAACGAAACGGGCGAAGTAATCCTCGAGTGACAGGTCTTCGCGGGGGTCGGCGCGCAGGCTGGTACGTGGGCGTCGCTCGGGGTCCGCTTCTTCGATCGGCACCAGGTCCAGGTCGATGTCCAGGGTGCGGTGGTCAATCTCGACGTTGTCTTCGGTAAGAATCACCGCCCGTTGAATGGCATTCTCCAGTTCGCGCACGTTACCGGGCCAGGTGTAGGTGGTGATCGCCTGAATCGCTTCCGGTGACAGTCGCAAGATCGAACGGCTGACCTTGGCGCAGAATTTCTCCAGCAGGTTCTCGGCAATGGTCAGTACGTCCTTGCCGCGCTCGCGCAGGGGCGGCAGGGTCATCTGAACCACGTTGATGCGGTAATACAAGTCTTCCCGGAACTTGTGTTCGGCTGCTAGCTGGCGCAGGTTCCGGTGGGTTGCCGCGACTAGGCGGACGTTGACCTTGCGCGACTCAATGGCGCCAATGGGACGCACCTCACCTTCCTGCAACACGCGCAGCAGTCGTGCCTGTGCTTCCAGAGGTAATTCGCCGATTTCATCGAGGAACAGGGTGCCGCCATCGGCAGCCGCAATCAGACCCTCGCGCGCGGTTTGGGCGCCGGTAAATGCGCCTTTCTCGTGACCAAACAGCTCTGCTTCGATCAGGGTTTCCGGAATGGCGGCACAGTTCACCGAGATCAGCGGTTTGCCGTTGCGCTTGCTCTCTTCGTGGATCGCTCGCGCGACCAGTTCTTTACCGGTACCGGTCTCACCGTGCACCAGTACGGTGGCGTCGGTGGGGGCCACTTTGTGAATACGCGCGTATAGATCGCGCATTACCGGGCTGTCACCGATCATGCCGGATATGGCGCGCCCTTCGGCTTTGCTGTCCGCTGCTGCGGCACCGGCCGCGCGATTTTGTTCCGCCTTGCCGATGACACGGCGCACGGTGGCGAGCATTTCGTCGTGATCGAAGGGTTTGGCGATATAGTCGGCGGCGCCCATGCGCATGGAGTCAACCGCAGAGCGCAGGCTGGCGTAGCTGGTCATGATCAGTACCGGCACGTCGCCAGCCAGCTTGAGCAGGTCGGTGCCGGGTGCACCGGGCAGGCGCAGGTCGGAAATGATGAGGTCCATATCCGCGAGGCGGTATTTTGTGGTGGCCTCACGGACCGAGCCGGCTTCACTGATCTTGTAGCGGTGCCGCTCCAGCAGCTTGCGCAGAGCCGTGCGGATAATGGCTTCATCTTCAACGATCAGAATGTGGCTCATGTGTTACGCCTGGTTACAAAGTGTTCAGGGGACGCTAAGTTTTACCTTTTGAGCGTTTCGATGCAACCCAGCTCCCTGCTTGTGATCAAAAAACACCCTAATTTCTATGTCTGCAGGTAACAAACTGGTCATAAACTCGTCAGTCAACCCAGGTTATGGTGGTGACTCAGAGTTCGGCCAGTGGGATCTGCACAATAAATCGCGCTCCGCGCCCGGTTTCCGGGTGGGCTGGACTGACCAGTTCCAGCTGCCCACCGTGCTCTTCCACAATGCTGTACACCATTGCCAGGCCAAGACCGGTTCCCTCGCCGGGTTCCTTGGTGGTGAAGAAGGGTTCCAGAATCCGCTCCCGGTGCGCCGGTGAGATCCCCGGGCCGTTGTCGGTCACTGCGACACAGGCCTGCCCGGCACGGGTGTAGCCGGTGACTTCGATATGGCCGCCATCGGGGCTGGCATCGCGCGCGTTACTCAGCAGGTTGATAAATACCTGAATCAGACGCTGGTTGTCGCCGAGCGCGATCAGGTCTGCGGGCACCTCATTGGCGAAGGTGACCTCGGTCTTGTCCCGCTGCAGCGATAGCAGCTGTACCGCCTCTTCCACGCAGGCGCGCAGGTCCACCGGCGCCTTTTCACTGTCCTGATTACCGCTGTGGGAGAAGCTCACCAGCGAGTGGACAATCCGGCTAATGCGCTGGGTCTGGCTGAGGATCTGGTCTGCGGTTTCCAGTACCTCCGGATTCTCCGAATCGAACTGCAGATTCTGTGCGAGGCAGGCGATGCCAGTGACCGGGTTGCCAACTTCATGGGCAACCCCGGCGGCGAGACGACCAACCGAAGCCAGACGTTCGCTGTGCATCAGCTCCTGCTCCAGCACCTGCGTTTCCGTAATGTCCTCTACCAGCAGCATTTGTCCGTCACTGCGATTGTCGCGACGTGTGTTCTCTCGGCCGTATTTTCCGGCGCGCTGCTTGAGTCGTGTCTTGTGCAGATTCAACCAGTGGCTAGTGCCATCGATATCCACCTGCTGTTTGAAGCGGCTGTCATCGGTGGAGCGGGCAAATTCGGTCAGCTCGCTGCGCCATGGCTCCGGCAGGTACTCGGGTTTGGAACCGATTACCTCGCTGGCGCTGATTCCGGTGAGCTCTGCCATGGCGTAGTTCCACAGCAGTATCTCGCCGTCGCGTCCCAGAGAGCAGGCAGCCATGGGCAGCTCTTCCAGCATTTGTCGATGATAGAGGCGCAGGTTGTTCAGCTCCGCGGCCAGGCCGGTGAGCTGGTTTTTATAGCGGCTGAGACGGGTCTCGATCAGGTTGATGTCTTTGTTTGCAGGTTGGTCGCTGGTAACAAATGGCACGTGCCGGTCGAGAATCTGGCCCGCCAGTACACGCCCCAGCAGGCCGGAGAGGTTGGCCTCCAGGCGGTCGCGTAGCTGGCGCAGCGCGTAGGGGCGCCGCTCTTCTTCCGACAGATTGAGCTGGCGCAATGCGCGGCTCACTTCCTGACTGGCGGTGGCCGCGCCCAAGCTCTCGGATAAGCGCAGGCGAAACTCCGCAGCGGATTGCACATCCAGCTCCAGGCGCAGTGCCTGACTGATGGAATCGTCACTACACAGGTCGGCAGCGTAGCGCTCGAGACTGGAGGTGCGCGTGAAGATGGAGAGGCATACAAACAGCAGCATGTTTACCGACAGGGTCAAGGTGGTGATCTGTGGCCAGATCTCCATCCCCAGCGGTATGTGGAAGTCGCCAATGCGAATGCCACTGTTACCCACCATAGCCGGCAACAGTAACCCGCCGGCCCACACCAGCATTCCCGCCAGCAGCCCGCCGATAAACCCGCGCCGGTTGCCCTGCGGCCAGTGGATAACCGCGAAGATCCCCGGCAAAAACTGCAGTGAAGCGATAAACGCAATGATCGCGAGGTCCGACAGCGACAGCCGGTTGTTCAACAGCAGGTAAAACGCGAAGCCCGCGAGAAACAGCGCTGCTACCAGTGCCCGGCGCAGCCACAGCAGCTGGCGGTACATGTTGTCATCGGATTGCCAGCGCGTGCCGGGCAGCAGCCAGTGATTCATCACCATGGTGGCCAGTGCCAGGGTGATCATGATCAGGGCGCCGGTGGCCGCAGACAGGCCGCCGATAAAGGCGAGAATGGTCAGCAGCGCCGAGCCGCTGGCACGGGGCACTGCGAGGGTGAAGTACTGCACGGGCTCCGTAACATCCAGCGCAAAGCCCGCCCACATAATCGGGAAGATTGGCAGCGCCATCAGCAGCATGAACAGCGGGAAGCCCCAGCTGGCGGTGCGCAACCCCTCGGTGGGAGGCCGGTCCGCGATACTCAGATAGAAAATATGTGGCATGGCCACTGCGGTGGCGATAAATACCAGCAGCAGGGTGTGGGAAGAGCCCTGTTTGATTGGCGAGTACAGCAGCTGCTGCATATCGCTGTTTTGCGCGAGCCAATTGTCGAGATCGCCGAGGCTGCCGAACACGCCGTACACCGCGTAGAGGCCAACCGCGAGCAAGGCGACCAGTTTGACCACGGACTCCAGCGCCATGGCACTGGCGAGGCCTGCGCGGCGTTTCCGCGAAGCGCCGTAGGTACTGGTAAATACCGCCAGCAACACACAGTACAGAAACGCGATGAGATCTTTACTGGTGACGCCGCTATCGGGCAATGCCATCGCCGCCACATTGTCGCGGGACAGCAGTGCGAGGGTTTCTGCCACTGCCTGAATCTGCAGGGCGATGAGCGGTAGCAGCCCCAGCAACATAAACAGGGTGGCGAGGGTGCCGGCTTCGCGGCTGTGATAGCGGAATACCAGCAAATCGGCAGGTGAGGTCAGCTGGTAGCGCTGTGCCAGCCGCGCCAGGGGCTCCAGTGCGAACGGCGCAAACAGGAACATGGCACCAGTACCCAGGTAATAGGCAAGTACCCCATAGCCGTGCTGCCAGGCGAGATCGATGATGCCGTAATAGGTCCAGGCACTGAGCGAGACCCCCAGAGACATCACGTAGAAAAATGGGTGGCGCACCCAACTGCTGGACAGCCAGCCCTTGGAAGTCGCGAAGGCCACAAAAAACAGCGCGAAAATATAGGCGACGCCAATCAGCGCAATATTGACGATGTCAAAGGTCATCGGGTTTGCGCCTCCGCTGAATAAAGATGGCCAGCAGGATCAGCACGAACCAGAGAATAAACGGGCGATACCAGGCGCCGGAGGGGTTGATCATCCAGGTGAATACGGTGGGGCTGAATACGTAGCCCACTAGTACCAGCAGGATTAACAGGGTGCGGTTGCTCATTGGAGGCCTGTTGGGGTCCCTGTGGCGAAGCAGCTTGAACACGGGGAATTAGAACACGGAGAAACTGGCGCGAAATGTTAATGCGCTGCCGGGGCAGAGTTCAACTATTTAACGGCGTGGCTGTTGGCGAATTAGTCGAACAGACGATTGTGGCGATCGACCGCCTTGCGCTGCCAGGCCGCGCTAGCCCAGGCAAGGATATGCGCCGGGGTGTTCGCGGCGAGGTCTTGTGGAGGCCGCAGGCCGAGAAAACCCAGAGCCTGAACCAGGTTTGATGAGGCTCTAGTGTCGTCCAGCGGAGCGGCGTGATTCTGCTTGCTCAGTTTCTGCCCGGCTTCGTTCATCACCAGCGGCAGGTGCCCAAACTGTGGCGGTTCGGCCCCCAGCGCACGGAACAGGCACCGCTGGACACCCGTGCAGTCCAGCAGGTCTGCGCCGCGTACCACATGGTTTACACCCTGGGCGATATCGTCGACCACCACCGCCAGTTGGTAGGCGTAGAGACCGTCTTTGCGCTTGAGGATAGGATCCTCATCAATGGCTTGCTGCTGTGCGCCTTGCCAGATATCGGCAAACCCTTCGCGGGTGCCGGCGCACAGAAAGCGCAGTGAGTGCGCTCCGGACTCGCCGACGCAATTGGCTTTGCTGTGGCCTCCGGCCGTGCGGACCTGTTCGCGCGTGCACGAGCACGGGTAGATCTGATCCTGCGCACGCAGCTGCTGCAGAGCCTGCTGATACAGGTCGTGACGCTTGCTCTGCCACACCACCGGCGAATGACTGTGCAGGCCGTGGGCATGCAGCGAGTGCAGAATGCGCTCCGCGGCACCGGGCATTTCCCGCGGAGGATCCAGATCCTCCATGCGGATCAACCAATGGCCACCGTGGGCAATGGCATCCAAATAGCTGCCGAGGGCACATACCAAAGAGCCAAAATGCAGTGGTCCGGTGGGCGAGGGCGCGAAGCGGCCTACGTAGTGCTCGGAAGAGGACGAAGATGCAGAAGCGTAAGATGCGGAAGGTAAAGACACTGTTGCGGTATATTCAGTGTAAGGAGAAGATTCCGGGCGGCGCTGGATACGGCCGCCCAGAGAGCGGGATCAACCGGAGATTTGCTTCTCTTTGATCTCCGCCAGGGTTTTGCAGTCCACACACAGGGTTGCGGTTGGACGGGCTTCCAGACGACGGATACCAATCTCGACACCACAGGCTTCACAGAAGCCGTAGTCTTCCTGATCAATCAGCTCCAGAGTGGAGTCGATTTTCTTGATCAGTTTGCGCTCGCGGTCGCGGGTGCGCAGTTCCAGGCTGAACTCTTCTTCCTGGCTGGCGCGATCGGCCGGGTCCGGAAAGTTGGCAGCTTCATCTTTCATGTGCGTTACGGTGCGATCCACCTCTGCCATCAGTTCGGCTTTCCAGGCCAGCAGCAGTTTGCGGAAATGCTCCTGCTGCTTCTCATTCATGTACTCCTCGCCCTTCTGTTCCTGATAGGGCTCAAAGCCGTGCAGAGAATCGGATTTCGCAGCAGTATTGGGCATAGTCATTGCCTCTCTCGTAATACGGGCCCTTCTTTATAGGGGCATTACAACCAAATTCAAGCCTAGCAGGCGCGAAGCCTGGACCGCAGGCTGTATCCAACGGCTGCGGCAGCAGCCAAGGCGAGGAAACTATCAAATCTCACACGACTGCGCCACAAAATGTTGCCGGACCTGCCCTCTAGCGATGATCCTCCCACAAAGGATGACTTGATTGGTGTATTCTGGCGGCCATTTTTTCAACAAGTTGGCGCTTGCATCAACTAGTGTTGTATTTTTAAACGATTTATTGAGAAGACCGCGTGAAACTGAGTCCTGCCTTGATCGAGGGGAAACTCCTGCGCCGCTACAAACGATTTTTAGCGGATGTTGCTTTGCCGGGTGGCGAAATTATGACCATCCACTGCCCCAATACCGGATCGATGAAGAACTGTTGGGAAGAAAATACCCCCTGCTGGTATTCCGATTCCGGAAATCCCAAGCGCAAATATCGTCATACCCTGGAAATTACCACCACGCCAGAGGGCGCGAAAGCCGGTGTGAATACCGGCCGTGCAAACCACCTTGTGGAAGAAGCGATTACCAGTGGTGTTGTCGTTGAGTTGCAGGGTTATGACGCCCTGCGCCGCGAAGTGAAATACGGCGAAGAAAACAGTCGCATCGATATTCTGCTGGAAGGGGATGCGGGCGCCTGTTACGTCGAAGTAAAAAACGTCACCCTCGCCGAGGGCGCGCGCGGTATGTTTCCCGATGCGGTGAGTACCCGCGGTACCAAGCACCTGCGTGAACTGGAAAAACTCGCGAAATCCGGCGTGCGCGCGGTGCTATTTTACTGTGTGCAGCACGACCAGATTGCCACGGTGGAAGCCGCGGCCGACATCGACCCTGCCTATGCCGAGGCCCTTACGCAGGCGCTAAAGAGTGGTGTGGAAGTGATCGCTTACCGAGCCAAACTTGATGCAGAAGAAATCTGCCTGATCGAGCCGGTGCCGTTTCTACCTGCGCAGTAGTTAGTCTGCCAGCAACACGTAGAGCCCATCCTGCGCGTACTCGACAGGCACCGGTGTCAGTGCGTCGCCGGCACAGGGGCCGGCAATACACTCGCCGGTGCGTATCTCGAACAGGGCGCCATGGGAAGCGCATTGGATCAGAGCTTTTTCCGAATCCAGAAATTGATCCGGCTGCCACTCCAAATTGATGCCCCGGTGGGGGCAGACATTTTTATACGCGTACACTTCGCCGTCTTTTTTCACCGCAAATACATTGTTCATGCCTGCGCTTTTGTCGCCCAGGGAAAAGCCTTTGGAATCACCTTCGTTGAGGTCTTCGTAGCCGCAGAGGAAATGTTTTTGCATGGAAAATTACAGCGCTGTAGTAAAAAGGTTCGGCGGGCAGTTTAACGAATTATTGGCTCGAGCTACTACTTAAAGTCTGGGGCGAAGGTGTCGATACCGGGGTGCGCCTGGTGAGACCTTCGAAAAAAGGGACTTTTTCGAAGAGCCCCTAGGGATGGGTTTACGGCGTGTCTCACCAGGCGCACCCCGGTAGCGGCGCCGCCACTTAAGTAGCGGGCGAAGTTAAATTACATATGCGTTAGGGTGCAGCGAGTACCAGCGAAGTCTGGTACGCCTCCCCCTCGCGCAGGTACTCCACCTGTACCCGGTCCCCGGGTCGGCGGTCTTCCAGTACATTCATCAGGTCGTCGTAATTGCTGATCGGTCGACCATCGATACCCACAATCACATCGCCCAGTTGCCAGCCACCGCGACTGCCGCGGTAAACGCCGCGCAGCCCGGCTTTCTCGGCGGGCAAGCCCGGCGCGGTGCGCAGGACAGCCACGCCCTCAAAATCGTAGCGGTTCGCCCACTGGTCCGGGGCCGATTCAATCCCCAGAATTGGTCGCACCAAACGGCCGTGGGCGATCAGCTCCGGAACAATCTTTTTCACCGTATCCACCGGAATCGCGAACCCGATACCCACGCTGGCGCCACTGGGGCTGTAAATTGCGGTATTCACCCCGATAAGCCGCCCGCTGCTGTCGAGCAGAGGGCCGCCGGAGTTGCCTGGGTTAATCGCCGCGTCGGTCTGGATCACGTTGCGGATGGTGCGGTTGCCTGCGGCATCGATTTCACGCCCCAGTGCGCTCACCACACCGGTAGTCAGGGTGGTATCCAGACCAAAGGGGTTGCCGATAGCTAGTACCTTGCGCCCCACCGAGAGGCTGGAGGATTCGCCGGGTACCAGTGGCTTGAGTCGTTCCCGTGGCGCATTGATTTTCAGCACAGCCAGATCTTTCTCCGGCGCCGACCCCACCAGCTGTGCTGGCCACTCGCTGCGATCCTGCAGGGTAATAGTGATCTTGCGGGCTTTTTCGATCACGTGAAAATTGGTCACCACGTGGCCGTGCTCGTCCCAGATAAAGCCACTGCCGGCGCCTTTCGGCACGGTGTGCAGGCGCAGGCTCCAGCGATCGCGCACCAGAGCTTCATTGGTGACGTACACCACCGAGGGACTGGCGAAATTGAACACCTGCATGGTGTTGGTTTCGTCGTCGGTGGCAAATTGCGGTGGGCGAGATTCTGCACTGGCCGCGAAGGCAAGGGTGGTCAGTACGGTAGTGAGAAGCAGTCGAGAAAAGTATCTGATCAGGCGCATGGTTGGGCGGGTTTCCTGCGTCAAAAAAGTTGGCTACCGCAGGGTAGAGTGACGAGGAGTCCCGGGTGGGGCTCCTCGCCGACAATTGCGGTTATCGAGCAGAATTTTGCAGCGCCAGGATCCGATCCTCAAGAGGGGGATGGCTCGCCATTAGTGCAGCCATGCTGTTGCCGTAGATACCGAAGGCCTTCATGTTGGCTGGCAGCGGTTCCTCACGCCCGGCTTCCGATTCCGCCTTGATACGCGCCAGGGCCGCAATCATCGCCTGCGGGCTTGCCAGATGCGCCCCGGCCTCGTCGGCACGGTATTCACGGCGGCGGCTGAACCAGGCGACAACCATCATGGCAAAGAAGCCGAAGACGATATCCATCACAATCGATGTGATGTAGTAGCCAATTCCCAGCCCCTGCTCATTGCGCATCACGACGCGGTCCACAAAGAAGCCCACGAGGCGCGCAAAGAACATTACAAAGGTGTTTACCACGCCCTGGATTAGGGCCAGGGTGATCATATCGCCGTTGGCGACGTGGCCAATCTCGTGGCCAATCACCGCGCGCGCTTCATCGCGATTAAAACGTTGCAGTAACCCGGCACTTACTGCCACCAGGGCGCTGTTGCGATTCCAGCCGGTGGCAAAGGCGTTAGCCTGCGGCATGGGGAAGATCCCCACATCTGGCATACCGATGCCGGCTTTCTGCGACAGCTCGCGGACTGTTTCTACCAGCCAGCGCTCGTCGGCCGTTTGCGGCTGTTCGATGATCTGGGTGCGAGTTGTCCTGCGCGCGATGGTTTTCGACAGCAGCAGCGAGATTAATGAGCCGCCAATACCGAAAATGGCACACATCGTCAGCAGACCGGGTAGATTCAGGTTGACGCCATTGGCATCGAGAATGCCCTGAATCCCGAACAGGTTAAAGATGATGCCGACCAATACCATGACAGCCAGGTTGGTTAGCAGGAAAAGCCCTATTCGCAGCATTGTGTTCTCCGCAGGGTGAAAATAGATCGAATAATAATAAGGTTAGAGCACTGCCCCCACCGGCTGGTTCCTGCGCGGGTTGAGGCGGCGTATTTCGAAGTTAATCCGAGGGTTAGATAGGGTCGGCGAGCGCCAATTACAAGTGCGCGACTTGCCGTTAGGTCAGGCCGGTTATCAAGCGGATGGTGTTGTGTTGAAGCCCGTGAAGGGTAGGTCAGGCGCGATCTTTGCGCGCCAGTATTTGCTCGGCTTCCGTCACCAGGTTGGCCTTGAGGTCCGGGTCGAGTTCGTTCCAGTGAACATCGAGCAGGGCGCCCTGTAGCGCGTAAAGTAGTACGCGAGAGGCGTTGATACCGCGGCCGCGGATACTGGCAAAGGCTTCAGCGGGACCTACGCGATGGAGGTCATCCTGAGTGCGAATGCCGATGGAGTGCAGAATATTGACGGAGGCGAGGCCCAGGTTTTTCAGTTTTAACAACTCTGACTGACTTGGGTGCATAACATTCTTCCCTGAACTGTTAGACAGTGCGGTAGCCATTGCCGCGGCGCATCATTTACCGCACTTCTTTCACCGTACTTCTTTGGACGGCTTACCTATGGCTACCAGATTCGACCCAATCCCGAGTCGAATACAACGGTCGCCCAACATAGCACAAAAAAATAAAAGGCCAAACCGTGCCCCTGGGCCGTGTATCGGCGTTGGAAGGGCGATTCTGGCTGACACTGGGGGCAGCCAGACAAAATTTGTGGAAAACGCAAATTTGTCGAGCCACTTAACCGTCGTCGGCATTTCGTCAGGTAATATCTGTCTTTCGCTGCATCTATCTATAGGTATCGCCAGAAAACTTAGAGGTTCTACTTAGAGGTTCTATAGATGGCGTCGCGCATTGGTTTTGCCCTTTGCAGAAAAAGACTAGTCCGCAAATAGCTATTTTGCAGATCTTTGGTTCTGTATGGCACGACCAGATGTAGTATTAGAGCTGGTGCCTGTGGGCTTTGAGGAGAAAAGTTTGCCATGCACAAATTGATAAGGGACATGGTTTTCGGGCGCACCGATGCACACGTGATACTCGAGCCGATCTCCGGGCAACTGATGCACCCCGAGGCCCTGGTGGCATTTGATCAGCTGCGTCGGGACGCACGGGACGCAGGATTTGAACCGAAGGTGGTCTCGGGTTTTCGTGACTTTGAGCGCCAGCGTCGCATCTGGAATGCGAAGGCCGCAGGTGCGCGTCCAGTATTGGACAGTTTGGGCAGGCCTATGGATGTGGCGCGCATGTCGCCCGAGGAAATTCTATTCGCTATATTGCGCTGGTCTGCTTTGCCAGGCGCATCGCGCCACCACTGGGGTACCGATTTCGACGTAATTGATGCGGCGGCATTGCCCGACGGGTATCAGGTACAGTTGACCTCGGAAGAGGTGGCGGACGATGGAATGTTTGGTCCCTTTCACTGCTGGCTGGATGCGCGTATTGCGGCTGGCGAAAGCTATGGTCTGTTTCGCCCCTACAGTGAGGATCGCGGGGGGGTGGCGCCGGAACGATGGCACCTGAGTTATGCGCCGCGCGCACGCGAGTTTCAGGATCTGCTGAGTGAACAGGCGCTGGTTGAGCAGGTGAACAGTTGCCCGCAAGATCAGTCGCTGGCATTAAGTGCGGAGATTTGTGCGCAGATGCCGCAAATCTATGCGCGCTTTATCGCGGTGCCTGAGTCTGTATACCCAACGAATATGACCAGACTATAAAAGCTTATTTGAAATATGCACCAGTACAGGAGCTTGTGTTATTACCGTCACTGAATTGAAACAACGGGATATCTGGGCCGAGATGCGGGCAGAGGCTGCTGCGTCCGCTTCGGGTGAGCCGGTCTTGGCCAGCTATTTCCATAATACGGTGCTGCGCCATGACTCCATCGACAGTGCGCTTGCCTATCAGCTCGCTTCCGTGCTCGATCATGCCGCCTTGACAGCGACAGCCTTGCAGGAAGTGATTGCCGCGGCGTTGGCAGATGACCCGGCGATTTCTCTCAGCATGCAGGCAGACATCTGTGCCTGGTACGATCGAGATCCCGCCTGTGATCAATACATCATGCCGTTTCTTTACTTCAAGGGCTTCCACGCCTTGCAGTCCCACCGTATTGCCCATTGGCTGTGGAGCGAGGGGCGCCGCACGCTGGCGCTGTATTTTCAGAGCCAGGTCTCCGAGCAGTTTGCCACGGACATTCATCCGGCAGCGCATTTTGGCTGCGGCATCATGATCGATCACGCGACCGGCCTGGTGGTGGGGGAAACCACCATCGTGGAAGATGACGTTTCTATTTTGCACTCGGTGACCCTGGGTGGCAGTGGCAGCGGCGGCGGTGATCGTCACCCGAAAATTGGCCGCGGTGTGATGATCGGTGCGGGTGCCAAGGTATTAGGCCCGGTGCGCATCGGCGAAGGCGTCAAGATAGCAGCGGGCAGCCTGGTGCTACGTGACGTGCCGAATCATTCCACCGTTGCTGGAGTACCTGCGCGGGTTGTCGCCGGCAAGTGTGCGGCTACCCCGGCCTATACCATGGATCAGACACTGGACTCTGACGACTAAATCCATTGAATTTTGCCGCCAGATACGCCAACGTAGGGTGCTGGTGTTAAGAGCGAAAAACTAGAACAAAAACGCCAACAAGAATAAAAAATACGCAGCCGGTTATAGGCGGCGATACTATCGAGAACGTGTTATGAGTCAATCTACTTACAGCGTAATTTTTCGCGGCGATCTGGAGCCCGGTTACACCGCCGCCGATGTGAAAGCCAATATGGCACGCCTGTTCAAGGCTGGCCCGGAGACTGTAGAGAAACTGTTCAATGGCCGCCCTCTGGCGATTAAGAAAGGCTTGAGCCTGGCGCAGGCGGAGCAGTTGCGGGCCACACTGGCACGTCAGGGAGCGCTATCGTCGGTTAAAAACGAAGCGGCCCCCGAAGCGGAAACTACAGCGGCCCCGCGCCCCGCAGAGGAGGTCCCGGTGGCACCAGCGCCGGCGGTGCAGTCTACGCCGGCCGTGACGCAGGCGGAGGGTGCCTTATCGCTTGCGCCGATGGAGGGTAACCTGCTCAAGGATCACGAGCGGAGCAAAGTAGAGCCGGTGCAGGTGCCCGTGAGCCACCTGAGTCTGAAACCGGCCGTCGGCAACCTGATCGAGGCGAGTGAACAACAAGCTCCCCCGCCAGTTCAGGTGAGGGTGCCTGACTGGAAGTTGGGGAGCCATATTACCGGTAAGGCCTCGTTCAAATTACCGGACTGATGGCCGTTTAAATTGCTTTCTGGCCCTGTCCACGGCCTTGCGCGTTACGCAATCTGTGGCGTGGTCATTGATCAGCCCCATGGCCTGCATAAATGCGTAGACGGTCGTCGGACCCACGAATTTCCAGCCGCGCTTTTTCAGGTCTTTGGAGATGGTCTTGGAGACTTCCGATGTGGAGACACTCTGCGGAACTGCGCCCGGGATCTCCTCAGGCTCGAACCCCCAGAAGTAAGCGGCCAGTGACCCCTCCTCGCGCACCATCTCCTTAGCCCGCTGGGCATTGTTGATCACCGCTTCGATTTTGCCACGGTGCCGCACTATGCCTGCATCCTGCAGCAGCCGCTCTATATCTTTCTCGACAAATTTCGCCACCTTGTCGAAATCGAACTGTTTGAAGGCAGCGCGGAAGTTTTCCCGCTTGGCGAGAATCGTTCGCCAGCTCAGGCCGGACTGAAACCCCTCCAGGCAAATTTTTTCAAACAGGCGCTGATCGTCATCGACCGGAAATCCCCATTCGTTATCGTGATAGGGAAAGAAATCATCGGTGGCGGCGCACCAGCCGCAGCGCGGTTTGCCATCGGGTCCTGCGATTGTGTTTGCCATCGGTGAGCTCCTGCTATGTTGTTACGCCTATTTAACGGGCACAAAAAAGCCGGCGCAAGGCCGGCTTTCGGAAAGATCGGGCGATCACCAGTATTTGGGATCAGCCTTCTTCTTTCAGGTAGCGCTCGCGGGAAGCCATAACTTCTGCGCGTGCTGCGTCAGCATCGGCCCAGCCGTCTACTTTCACCCACTTGCCAGCTTCCAGCGCCTTGTAGTTTTCGAAGTAGTGCTCGATCTGCTTGATCAGCAGCTCCGGCAGGTCGCCGATTTCGTTAACGTGGTCGTACAGCTTGGTCAGCTTGGTGTGCGGTACCGCCAGCAGTTTGGCGTCAACGCCAGATTCGTCGGTCATGTTCAGAACACCGATCACGCGGGAGCGGATTACGGAACCAACCATTACCGGGTAAGGTGCAACAACCAGTACATCCAAGGGGTCGCCGTCTTCAGACAGGGTCTGAGGCACGTAGCCGTAGTTGGCCGGGTAGAACATCGGGGTAGCTACGAAACGGTCTACGAATACCGCGTCTGCGTCCTTGTCGACTTCGTATTTGATCGGATCGTGGTTGGCCGGGATCTCGATGATTACGTTGATATCGTTGGGCAGCTCTTTACCTGGGGAAACCTTGTCGAAGCTCATTGCTAGTCCTGTTGGTGGTCCTGACTAAAAAATAATCAAAAAGGGTGGGTTAAATTTCGGAGCGCGGATTATATACCCTGAGCGAGCGCTAACATAGTCGCCCAGTCACTGCGTGTTCTGCGACCTTAGTCACGCTTGGTTACTCTTAGTCGGCCGCTTTGCCGGTCCTCTTGTTGGGGTGTCATGGCAGGTCACCATATGAGTCTTCCGGTGTTGACTATGCTGTAGGCAAGATTTTGCCCGCAGCCTGCATCGTCTGTCGGGTCACAATCCAGATCACAATAATGGAGCCGACCATGGACGAGTCCACCGAACTGCCGCCTTCGTCGCAGGAACCACCTGTAACCCCTTCTTCCGGTATTCCGTCTTCCACGTCTTTATCAGCCAGCGGTGTGTCACGGTCTCCACAGCCGCGTCAGGTACGCTCGGTGGAAGACGCCAAGCACATCGTTGATGCCCGCGGCCTCCGTCATGTGAAGGTGGGATTGTTCGATAACGACGGGGTGATGCGTGGCAAGTATATGAGCCGCGAGAAATTCTTTTCGGCGCTAGACAAGGGGTTTGCGTTTTGTGATGTGGTGTTGGGTTGGGACACACAGGATCAGCTTTACGACAACGCCCAATACACCGGTTGGCACACCGGTTATCCAGATGCACCGGTGCGGATATTGCCGCATACCTGTCGCGAGGTGCCGTTTGAGGACGGCATGTTGTTGTTCCTGGCGGAATTTGACGGCGCGGCCGAGGCCGTGTGCCCGCGCGCGCTGTTACGGCGAGTCATCGAGCGCTGTGAACAGGCGGGTTTCAGTCCCTATGCGGCTCTGGAATACGAATTCTTTTTGTTCGAGGAAACCCCAGATAGCGCACGTGCTAAGGGGTATCGAAACCTCAAACCCTTCACACCGGGGTGGTTTGGCTATTCGATGATTCGTAATTCCGTGCATGCGGATCTGTACGAGGAAATCCTCACCCTGGCCGAGGGCATGGATTTCCCTATTGAAGGATTGCACACGGAAACGGGTCCGGGGGTATTGGAAGCGGCCATCACTGTGGATCAGGCAGAGGCTGCGGCAGACAAGGCCGCGCTGTTCAAAACCTTTATCAAGGTACTGGCGGAGCGCCGCGGCCTGATGGCCACCTTTATGGCCAAGTGGTCGAATGAGTACCCCGGACAGAGCGGGCATATACATCTTTCTCTTCGCAATAAAAGCGACGACAGGTCTGCGTTTTATGCCCCGGGGCAGCCGCACAGTATGAGCGATACCCAGCGGCATTTTCTCGCCGGGCAGCAGCGGTTGATGCCCGAGTTGTTGAGTATGGTTGCGCCGACCATAAACAGTTACCGGCGTATGGTTCCCGGGTTCTGGGCGCCCACGGATGCCACCTGGGGCGTGGAAAACCGCACCGCGGCCTTGCGTGTGATCCCTGGCAGTGAACAATCGCAGCGCCAGGAATATCGCCTGGGTGCCGCCGATGCCAACCCCTATCTTGCGCTCGCGGTGGCCCTTGGCTCCGGTCTCTACGGTATCGAGCAGGGGTGGGAGCCGGGAGAGCCCGTGCTTGGGAACGCCTACGAGGGGCAATACCCGGCGGAGTTGGCGCTGCCATCCACCCTTTGGGATGCGGCGCAACGGCTGCGGCAATCCAGTGCCGCGCGCAGCCTATTTGGCGATGCGTTTGTGGAGCATTTTGCCGCCAGTCGCGAGTGGGAAGAACGCGAATATCGCAAGCACGTTGGTGAGTGGGAATTACAGCGCTACTTTGAGATTATCTAGCGGGAAATTATCTAGCGGGAAATCATCTAGCGGTAAATCGAATAGCTACGGAAGGGGGCTGCCACACGCTTGGCTTACCCGGAAAAGCGACTCCGATAATTGTGGCAGGAAGCCGAGATCGTTATGCAGAAACTCCAGTGTATTTCTCCGATCGATAACCGCGTTTACGTGGAGCGACCGCTGGCGACGGAGTACCAAATTCAAAATGCGCTGGGTAGCGCACGGAGTGCCCAGCTTGCCTGGAGACTGGTCCCGATGGCGGAACGGGTCGAGCTGGTGCGCGCCGCAGTGGCCAATTTACAAAAACTAAAAGACGTTCTCGCCGAGGAAATCTGCTGGCAAATGGGGCGGCCCATTACCTACGCCAGTGGCGAAATTGACGGCCTGGCCGAGCGCGCCCTGTATATGGCTGAGCTCGCCGAATCCGACGGTAGCCCGTTGCAGGATATATCGCTGCCAGAAAAAAACGGCTACACGCGCTTTATTCGCCGCGAGCCGCTGGGCACAAGTCTGGTGATCGCGCCGTGGAATTACCCCTATCTCACCGCTATCAATGCTGTGGTGCCGGCGTTACTTGCGGGAAACAGTGTGATTCTGAAGCACTCCGCGCAAACACCGCTGTGCGCCGAACGGTTGGTTGACGCATTTTCCGAGGCGGGGTTACCTGCCGGTGTTTTTCAATATCTTCATCTCGGCCACCGGGATGCGGAGCAACTCATTATTCGCGGAAACGTTCAGCACGTGGCCTTTACTGGTTCGGTGTCTGGCGGTGCTGCGGTAGAGAGTGCGGCTGCCGGGCGTTTTCTCACTGTGGGCTTGGAACTTGGTGGCAAGGATCCCGCGTACGTGCGTGCGGATGCTGACCTCGAGTATGCGGTGGATTCTGTTGTCGATGGGGCCTTTTTCAATTCAGGACAATCCTGTTGTGGTATCGAGCGGTTATACGTTCATCGGTCGGCATATGACGAAGTTGTCGCGCGCGCAGTGCAGAAAATTAACCAGTATCGCCTAGGTCGTTCGGATGAGCCGGAAACCACGTTGGGGCCACTGGTGCGTGCCAGCGCTGCAGATTTTGTACGCGATCAAATCGACGAGGCGGTTGCACAGGGCGCGCACGCACATATTGATGAAGGGGCCTTTGCGCTGGACTGCCGCGGCAGTGCCTATATGGCTCCGCAGCTACTGACCAATGTGGACCACGATATGCGGGTGATGAACGAAGAGTCTTTTGGCCCGGTTCTGGGGGTGGTACCGGTGCGTGATGACGAGGAGGCGCTGGCGCTGATGAACGACAGTGAATACGGTCTCACCGCGGCGATCTATTCCGCCGACGAGCAAGTTGCACTGCACCTGGGTGACCGGCTGCGCGCGGGCACGGTGTTTCTGAACCGGTGTGATTATCTGGATCCGGCACTGGCGTGGACCGGCGTAAAAAATTCCGGGCGTGGTTGCACGTTGTCTGGTATCGGGTTTGAACACCTAACCCGAGCGAAGTCGTTTAATTTCAAACTGCAGCGCGGATAACGCCATGCCTGATACTGCATTTTTTTCAAACTGGAACTATCCGACTGCAGTACGTGTCGGGGTGGGGCGAATTGCTGAACTACCACAGTTGTGCCGTGAATTGGGAATGGCCACGCCGCTATTGGTGACAGATCCTGGGCTGGTGGCTCTGCCAATGGTGCAGACTATTGTCGAGAATTGCCTGGTAGCAGGAATACCTCTGACGGTATTTAGTGACATCAAAGGCAATCCTACGGGAAAAAATATCGACGATGGCGTGGCTGTATGCAAGGCGCATGGCTGCGATGGCGTCATTGCCCTGGGGGGTGGCTCCGCATTGGATGCGGGAAAAGCGATCGCGCTTATGGTTGGGCAAGCACATCCCATCTGGGATTTTGAAGATGTCGGTGATAACTATCTCAAGGTTGATGTCCATGGAATGCAGCCAGTAATTGCCGTCCCGACTACCGCGGGAACAGGGTCGGAAGTCGGCCGCGCTTCGGTGATTACCGATGAGCAGGCGCGCCTGAAAAAAATTATTTTTCACCCGCGTATGTTGCCTGAAATTGTTGTATTGGATCCGGCTCTCACCGTGGGGTTGCCACCGCAGATCACCGCCGCGACGGGTATGGATGCCTTGTCGCATAATCTGGAAGCGTATTGCGCAACGAGTTACCACCCCATGGCGGAAGGTATTGCGCTGGAGGCCATGCGTATGATCCATGACTACTTGCCACGTGCAGTGGCAAATGGTGCTGACCTGGAGGCACGTATGCAGATGTTGGCCGCCTCCAGTATGGGGGCTACCGCTTTTCAGCGCGGGCTAGGCGCGATGCATGCATTGGCCCACCCATTGGGAGCCCTGTACGACAAGCATCATGGCCTGTTGAATGCGATCTTGATGCCCTACGTATTAATCGCCAATCGCAGTGCGATTGAAGAACCCATGACGCGTTTGTCGCGCTACCTATCCCTCCCGAATTCGGGGTTTTCAGGTGTGCTTGCATGGGTGCTTGGGCTGCGTCAGGCACTAGGGATCCCAAGTACATTGTCGGATATCGAAATCGGTGAAGAAGATGCGCAACAGGTTGCGCAGATGGCTGCTAGTGACCCGTCTGCGCAGAGTAATCCCATTGCCTTCAGTACCGAGGATTATCGGCAGCTTTTCCTGAGCGCAGTACGTGGATAAGTAGAATGTGGCATTCGACGACAAAAATGTAAGCCAAACAGTTCTTTCCCCGAGTACGTTAATGCAATCCCATTGGGGATAAACGACAATAGCGCCGCAGCACGGTGTCGAAAAAAGTAACAATGTATCGGCTGTAGAATTTTGCCTGTTTTAGGGTGCTTTTACTTGGATTTAGGGGGAGACATGGATCGTCGACTATACCATTTGGACTTTTTACGCGCGTTCGCACTGTTTGTGGGGGTCTTTTATCGCTCCGCTCATGCGGATGCTGGATCGGGCGATTTTGATTTTGTGCGTGAAGCATCCGGTGCATTCCGAATGGCCTGCTTTTTTCTGATTTCGGGCTACTTCTCCGTGGCATTGATTGAGCGCAAAGGGACTCTTCCGTTCCTGAAAAGTCGCGTGGTCATGCTGACGGTTCCGGCGCTGGTTTGCGTTGTGCTATTGGCGCCGTTTACCGCACAGTGGATGACGGCCTACTACAGCGAGGCCGGTGCGAGTAAAGATTTCAAAATGTTCTGGATGTACCACGCCTGGTTCTTATTCTCACTGTTAGCTTATACGCTGATTCTCGGCTACATCGTTCAGGCTTCGAAGTGGTGCATCGGCTGGCTGTCACGCTTTATGCCAGAAAAAATGGCCATCTTTGTCTTCTACGCCTTGGTGATTGTGGTATGCGGGCTGTCATATAAGGTCATCCTGCCAAGTTTTATGTGGGAGATTCCCTATATTCATCTTGTAGGCCTGTTTGTTTTGGTGTCCGTTCAGCATTTTCCATTCTTTCTGTTGGGTGTTTTGATGTTCCTGTGGAAAGACATCTACGATCTATTCAATCGTGGCTATCTTCGCTGGGGTGCGGCGATGCTTGCATGCATTGCGGGATACATCGGGTTGAAATTTGTCGCGGGTTCCGGTCTTTTGTCTGGTGGTGAAGCACAGGTGTTTGAGGTCTTCTTCACAATCTATAAATATGTGATGGCGACGCTCATTTCGGTATTTTTATGTGCCTTCTCAGCAAGGTTTCTCGATAAGGACTTTGCGGTGGTGCGCGTTATGACACAATCCGCCTATACCGTATATGTTGTGCACTTCTTGTTTGTTGCACTGTTGCTTATGGTCTTGCAGCGCGCCGGGATGTCGATGGATTTACGGATGTTGACTGCCGCCGTCGCCACTTGTTTCGCCGGTGTTGCGGTGCATTTTATTTTGGTAAAGCGTTTTAAACTTACTGCATTGTTGTTTAATGGCCGGCTGGATTATGGTTCCCGCCAACAAGCAGATCCTGCCCAGGTTAAGCCGGTAAGTGCCTAGGGCTTATCAGCTTTTTAGCTAGTATCAAGAGGTTTGGCGCGAAGTTGGAGTGGAAATCACTGCTCCAACTTTTTATCTGTGTATCAGGCTGCGCATGTTCATGAAGGCATGAGGACGATTTCGATGCGATCTGGCAGACTTCTCGTGTTTTAGTACGCATGCCGACAAAATAGGGCGTTCGCATGTCGGGCGGCTGCCCGATGTGTTCCCCCATCCCTTTCAGTGCTGTAGGTATGCTCTGATCATGTATTAGTGGTTGTTAGATTCCTGATTCGCCGTACCACTATATTCTCTGTTGTGGCGCGAAATCCTTGTCCCGGGGCTGGGTGTCTCTTCATGCAAGCTTCCTCTGAATATTTTCCGATATTGGTGCCAGAGTCGGTTTTATTTCGATTGCGGACAAAATTCCCTTCACAGTAAATTTCCCACTAGTTGTCGAAGTGAATTGCGTGCGGCCGGCAATGCAGGATTGTCAGCTATTTTTACAGCGGAGCAAAAGGGAGTTTCGGATGCCAAATTTTGTACATGCATCATCTACCATGTCGGGGAAACTGCTGAACAAGAATGTTCACGGCGGCAATCATGCCCCAAAGCCCGGTGACTGGTGGGCTGGCGATGACACACTGGATCGTCAGGGTGTGGATAAGAAGCGCCCGAAGGGGCACGGTATCTGCAAAGGGGTTTCCTCCGCGTGGGTGATAGCATTTCTAAACGGAACACTCGAAGCCAGTGATGGCAGCGTGTATGAAGCGTACTACACCAACTTTCTGCGTTTTCAGGCAACAATGATCAAAGACTTTGGCAGTCATATTGATACCCATGTGGAGAAAATGTCCGCGCTACATATTGAAACCAATATCAAGGTGGCAGAAAAACTTGAATTGGTGGAGTTTACCGAGAAGCAAATTCCAGATGGTCGGTGGGCCGCATACATTTCTGTCTGGCATCACGATATCGCCATTGGCGGCAAGTGGGGTGCAAACAGCACCCTGTATATCAATGAGCCAAATACGGGGCTACTTGCCTACACCGACAAGGCTGATTTTTTTGCGGATCTTAAGGCGTATATCGCCAAACGTCGCCAGCGCAAGAAGTTGCAGCCAACCGAAAAAGCCGGCTTTTGGGTATGCAGACCGGCATAAACCACTCGTTCCTTTTCTCGGATGCCATGGTTTATGCCGGAGTGTATTTTCAGTTAGGGTTGGGCTCAGGTCTGTCTTCCATTTGCAGCTGCGGAGAAGGCCGTGGCCGAGGTCCGGGGTGCAAGATTAAGGCGCATCCGTCGCAAACAAAAACAGTAGCGGGATCGTCAGGCGGGATTGCCAGGATCTCTCGTCATGGGCGTGGCCAGTAAACACTCGGGTTGTCCAACGTGCATCCGAGTAGCCTTTTTCCCGCATGATCGCATCAACTTTCTTCTGGTGTTCCGGGTAGTGAGCATCCAGGGTCTCGGTACCATGATCAAAATAGATCCGATGAGAGCCGGGCTTTGGTAGATTCACGCGCAGGTAGTCACGAATACTCTCGGCGACGGGGAGGGGGTCACCGGGGTTGATCCCGGGCCAGTGGGTCGAGACGGCCGCAGCAGAGGCAAAGACCTCCGGATACTCCATCAGCGCATACAGGGAAATCAAGCCTCCCATGCTGGAGCCGGCAATGTGCGTGCTCGACCGCTTGCCCATGACGGAGTAGTTTTCGTCGATATAGGGTTTGAGCTCTTCAACAATGAATTTCAAGTAGTTGTCGGCCAGTAGCTCGGTGTTGTTCAGTGGGTGCTTTTGTGCCCGGGCTTCTGCAGGCATCAAACCCCATGCCTTCTGTGGAAAATATTCCGCATGGCGCTTTGCGGTAATGTTCTCGATACCAACAACGATAAATGGACGAACTTGTTCTGCAGCCATCAGTTTGGAGGCTACTTCGTCTACCCCCCATTCTTGCTTATTCCAGCTCGTTTTGTCGTCGAACAGCATTTGTCCGTCATGCATATACAAGACTTCATAAGGGCCACCACTGGGATACCCATCGGGCAACCACACGTGCACCGGGCGCGGTTCAATATTTTGCGAAGGGAAATCGGGTAGTGTGATCAGACTACCTGCGGATACCGCCATTGCCTGCACAAAGGGGGTAAGCATAACGAGGCTGAGTAACGCGAAGATTCTTGAGAGCATGGTTTTATCCTGAGCATCTGCAGATGGATTGAAATGCTATCGCACAGCTCTTCCCTTCTGAATCCCCCTGCACAGGGGGTTGAGTTCCGGATCACGTCAAATTTACACGAAACTGGCGTTCAACGAGCCGCGCCCTGTGACTCGCTATCCGCTACACTGCCGTGGCGTTACCTAATAGCGGAGTTTTCATGAGTCAGCCCGATTCCTGTTCCTGGCTGGACAGTTTGCCTAAAGCCTTCCATGCATATTTAAACGGTCGTCGCCTGGATGAGGTGGAGTGTATTGTCCCCGACCTCCATGGTATGTCCCGCGGTAAGGCAATGCCACTGAGCAAGTACTCTCCAGATACTCAGACCTTCCTACCCATTTCCATTTTCTACCAGACCATCACGGGAAAAGATGTGGAGATGGATATCGAGGATCAGTGGGCGGAAAGTGATATGACGTTGGTGCCAGACTTGACCACCGCGATGGCGGTCCCCTGGGCCCGGCAGCCGGCCTTACAGATTATCCATGACTTACACGATGCGGATGGGCAGCCCATACCCTGTGCGCCGCGCAATGTGCTCAAACGGGTGCTCGACTGCTATGCCGAGCAGGGGTGGCGGCCGATTGTGGCCCCGGAGCTCGAGTTTTATCTAACCAGGCCGAATGTTGACCCTAACGAGCCGATCCAGCCACCGGTAGGGCGCACCGGCCGCACGGGCACGTCGTTACAGTCTTACTCTATGACGGCAATCGATGAATACGGCCCGGTGATTGACACCATTTACGAATTTGCCGAGTCCGCAGGGCTGCATATTGATTCCGTGATTCAGGAGGATGGCGCTGGTCAGGTGGAGTTCAACCTGCCTCACGGGGACCCGGTTTGGCTTGCGGATCAGGTGTTTTACTTCAAACGAATCATTCGCGAAGCTGCACTGAAAAACGGCATGTTTGCCACGTTTATGGCGAAACCCATGCGCGATCAGCCTGGCAGTGCCATGCACATTCACCAGAGTGTGGTCGAAACCAAAAGCGGAAAAAACATTTTTTCGAATGAGGATGGCGGTGCTTCGGACCTGTTTCGATACTTTATTGGTGGGACGCAGAAGCACCTGCGCGAGATCATGCCGTTTATTGCTCCCAACGTGAACTCATACCGCCGCTTCGAGTTGGCCGATAATTCCAGTGCGCCCACCAATATCGGTTGGGGCTATGACAACCGTGCCACGGGGCTGCGGGTACCCAATTCCGCAGCGCAGGATCGTCGATTGGAAAACCGTGTGGTGGGTGTGGACGCCAACCCTTATCTGGCGATCGCGTCGAGTCTGGTTTGCGGATATCTGGGAATGGTTAACGGCGTGGAACCCAGTGCTCCGGCGGCCTCAGAACTGGATGAGGAATTGGAAGAGAGCTTTTACATTCCCGGTACTTTCGATGAAGCACTGCGTATTTTTGAGGGTGCAGATGAGGTGCGCCAGGCGCTCGGCGAAGATTTTTGCCAGCTGTATGCGGCCGTGAAGTCATACGAGATGCGTTTGTTCCACCGGGAAATTTCGCCTTGGGAGCGCCAGCATCTATTGCTGAATGTATAGCGGATACGTGTTGGTTGCGTGTCCAAGGGACAATAAAAAAGCCCCCGCGGGGGCTTTTTTATTTTGGCTTGGCTATTGCTAACCGTGACTAACCTTTTATAAGACGTCGAAGCCTTTCTCCAGTTTCTTGCCCACCAGCACTTTTTTCAGGCGCGCATACTGGGGGATGCCGTTCTTATACGGTGGGTAGTCCTCGCCCTGAATCAGCGGTTCCAAATAATTTCTGCCTGCCTGGGTAATACCGAAGCCATCTGCGGTAATGAATTCCTCGGGCATGAACTTCTCGACATTGGCCACTTCCGACAGCGGTGCTTCGCCAATGCTCCAACTGTAGTCGGCCGCCGAGCTGCCATTGCGCTCAATGGTCGGCATAATGGCATTTTTGCCGGCGATAGCCGCTTCAACAGCGGCTTTGCCCACGGCGTAGGCCTGCTCGACGTCGGTGGCAGAGGCAATGTGTCGTGCAGCGCGCTGCAGGTAGTCTGCCAGTGCCCAGTGGTACTTCAGGCCCAGCTCGTTTTTGACCATTTTGGCCAGTGTCGGCGCGACGCCACCCAGCTGTTTGTGACCAAAGGCATCAACACTGCCGGCATCCGCGAGGAAGGTGCCATCTTCGTACTGGGCGCCCTCGGAAGCAACGATCACACAGTATCCGTTGTCGGCAACGGTCTGCTGCACCTTGGCGAGAAATTTTTCTTTGTCGAAAGCCACTTCAGGCAGCAGGATGATGTGCGGTGCATCGCCTTCCTGTTCCTGGGCCAGGGCACCGGCGGCGGCAATCCAGCCGGCATGGCGACCCATCACTTCGAGGATAAATACCTTGGTGGAGGTCGCGCACATGGAGGCGACGTCCAGCGCGGCTTCTTTTGTAGACACCGCAACATACTTGGCTACGGAGCCAAATCCGGGGCAGTTGTCGGTAAACGGCAGGTCGTTGTCCACGGTTTTCGGAATGTGGATTGCCTGAATCGGATACCCCATCTTCTCCGACAGCTGGGAAATCTTGAGGCAGGTATCGGCGGAATCGCCACCGCCGTTATAGAAGAAATAGCCGATGTCGTGGGCTTTGAACACTTCGATCAACCGCTCGTACTCGGCGCGGTTTTGCTCGAGGCTTTTCAGCTTGTAGCGGCAGGAGCCAAAAGCGCCGGAAGGCGTGTGGCGCAGGGCGGCGATGGTCTCGGTGGACTCTTGGCTGACGTCGATTAACTCTTCTCTCAGAGCACCGACGATGCCGTTCAGGCCGGCATAGACCTTGCCGATCTTGTCGCTGTGCTGGCGGGCGGTTTCGATAACCCCGCAGGCGGAGGCGTTAATAACGGCGGTTACGCCGCCAGATTGCGCGTAAAAAGCGTTCTTCTTGGACATGACTATCCTATGGCTGCAGTTTCTCGTCAAAGTACACGTCTTGGCGTGTTGTCGGCGGGCGACTTCTATTGGCAGCCTCGCGCGGCGCGAAGTCTAATGTATTCATATAGTAATTGCATGGTATTGCGGGCATTCGGCACATACTGCGGTAAAAGGCCATGATAAGCTTGGCCGATTGCCGAATACGGCTGTGTCGCAGCGCGCAATGCCGCTGAATACCAAGCAAGCAAAAACCGCGCCGACTAGGGCTGCCGGTCACTACTATGCCTGTATGGCGAAAATGATTGCGTGAACCTAAGGTCTCACGGCAATCCGTATTTTGAGAGAGCATTTCTACTGGCATGCATATTCATATCTTAGGCATCTGTGGGACTTTCATGGGCAGCCTGGCCCAGCTGGCGGTGGCCGAGGGCCACAAAGTCACCGGTTCTGACGCCAATGTTTACCCCCCCATGAGTACTCAACTGGAGCGTGCAGGCATTACTCTGACCGAGGGGTACGACCCGTCTCAGCTGGAGCCGGCGCCGGATTTGGTCATTATTGGTAACGCCCTGTCGCGGGGTAACCCGGCGGTGGAAGCGGTGTTGGAAAAAGGATTGCCCTATACCTCCGGCGCCCAGTGGTTGTGCGATCACTTTCTTGGCGGGCGCTGGGTGCTGGCTGTTTCCGGGACACACGGCAAGACCACCACCGCGAGTATGCTTGCCTGGGTGCTGGAATATGCGGGTATGGACCCGGGTTTCCTGATAGGGGGCGTTCCCAGCAACTTTGATGTCTCCGCACGACTCGGCGGCACCCCATTCTTCGTGGTGGAGGCCGACGAATACGACACGGCGTTTTTCGACAAACGCTCCAAGTTTGTTCACTACCGCCCGCGCACCTTGATCATCAACAACCTCGAATTTGACCACGCAGACATTTTTGATGACCTGGCGGCGATCCAGAAGCAGTTCCACCACCTGGTACGCACGGTGCCGGCTGGCGGTCTGGTGGTCGCGGCTCAGGAAGACACGGTCACCCAGGTGCTTGATCAGGGGTGCTGGAGCCAGGTGCAACGCTTCGATGTGGAGCGTGAGGATGGTGTCCGTCTGGGAGACTGGTGTGCCATCAATATTGCTGCCGATGTCAGTCGCTTTGATGTCCTGCTGGAAGGTAACGTCGTCGCCACTGTGCACTGGAATCAAACCGGTATGCACAGTGTCAAAAACGGCCTTGCGGTATTGGCCGCGGCGCGTCACGTGGGAGTGGAGCCTGCGGTAGCTGCCGAGGCGCTGGCAAAATTTGCCGGGGTGAAACGCCGTATGGAGTGCCTGGGGGATATCCAGGGGATCCGGGTTTACGACGATTTTGCCCATCACCCCACAGCGATTGAAACCACCCTCAATGGTCTGCGGGCCAAAGTCGGCGAGGATCGTGTGGTCGCGCTGATCGAACCGCGCTCAAATACCATGCGTCAGGGGCACCACCGCGACCAACTGGCCCGCGCCTGTGCTGGGGCGGATCTGGTGCTCTGGTATCAGCCGGAGGGGATGAACTGGTCCCTGGATGAGGTGGTCCACCATTCCACCGTGCCAGCGAAGGTTCTCCACAGCATCGAGGCTGCGGTAGAATCCGTTCTCGAACTGACCAGCCCCGGCAGTCACGTGATCGTGATGAGCAACGGTGGCTTTGGCGGTGTACACCAGCGGCTATTGCGTGCACTTGAGCACAAGTACGGGTCGCAGACTACCAGCGGATAGCCTCGTCACGGGGCGTAACGGATACCCCATTGGCTGAGCCCACATTCTCCAAAACTGTCACCCTCGCAATTACCGGTGCGTCCGGCGCCCAGTATGGCTTGCGCCTGCTGCAGTGCCTGCTGGCCGCACGGGTACGCGTGTGGTTACTGATCTCAGATGCCGCGCGCATCGTAATCAATACCGAAACCGATATTTCGCTCCCAGAAGAGGAAGAGCGCACAGAATGTTTTTTGAGCGATCTGTACAATGCGGAGCCAGATCAGTTGACCCTGTTCAGCAAACGCGACTGGTTTTCGCCGGTGGCATCGGGCACCGGGGCAGCTTCCAGCCTCGTTATCTGCCCGGCCAGCGGTGGCACCTTGTCGGCGATTGCCTGCGGGGCTTCGAACAATTTGATTGAGCGGGCCGCCGATGTGGCGCTCAAGGAGCGCCGGCAACTGATTATTGTGCCCCGTGAGGCACCGTATTCGGAGGTGCACCTGGAGAATATGCTCAAGCTGACCCGTATGGGTGCGGTGATACTGCCCGCGAGCCCGGGTTTTTATCAGAGGCCCCAGTCGGTGGAAGAACTGGTGGATTTTGTGGTGGCCCGGATTCTGAGCCAGCTGCAGGTTGAACAGGACTTGTTACCTCCCTGGGGCGGCCAGTGAGCAGAGCCGGTGAGTAGTAGAAGTATCCAAAAGACGGTCACTATTCACTTTTGCGTGCAGTGCAACTGGATGTTGCGGGCAACCTGGATGGCCCAGGAACTCCTGTACACCTTTTCCGAAGATCTGGATCAGGTGGCGCTGCAGCCCGGGAGCGGCGGGGTATTCGAGATCCACGTCGGTGAGCAGCTGATCTGGGAACGCAAGCGGGACGGGGGCTTTCCCGGGGCGAAAGAATTGAAACAGAAAGTGCGCGATGTACTTTTTCCTGAACGCGACCTTGGTCACGTCGATAAGCGACCTTGAATATCGCGAGTGTGCCAGCATCTATGGCCCTCGTCGTCGATTAAAAAAGCGAATGAATTATGCTGTTGGGCTTAAAGACCTGGTATGAAAAATTGGTTCTCGGGCATCCGAAAACCGTACTCGCGTTGGTGGCATTGCTCACCATCGCCGCTGCCGCGGGTTTGCCGCGCTTCAAACTGGATGCCTCTGCGGACTCCCTGACCCTGGAGACCGACGACTCGCTGGATTTCTTCCGCGAGATCTCCGAGCGCTATAACTCCGGTGACTTTCTGGTCGTTACCTATCGCTATAAGGGCGGGGACCTGTTTAGCGACGAGTCCCTCGCAACCATGCGGCGTCTGCAGGACGAGCTGGCCATGGTGCAGGGCGTTACCACGGTGCAGTCCATTCTGAACGTGCCCCTGCTGTACAGCCCGAAGCTACCTATTTCCGAAGTCGCCGATGGTATCCGCACCCTGTCCAGTCCTGGTGTCGATCGCGGTATGGTGCGCACGGAGTTTCTCGAAAGCCCCATTTATAAAGAGCTGATTTTGAGCCCAGACGGCGAAACTACCGCCATGATGCTCAATCTGGAGCTGGACAAGGAGGGGTTGGACCTCGTGCGCGAGCGCGATGCGCTGCGTCGATTGCGCAACAGTGACGGCCTGAACCTGGAGCAGGCCGAGCGCCTGGAAGTGGTTACCACGGACTACCTGAAACACCGCACCGCTCAGGAGGCGCAAGCGCGCGAGCGGGTGCAGGAAGTGCGGGAAATCCTCACCCACTATGACGATCAGGCGGAGTTGTTCCTCGGCGGCCTCACTATGATCACCTCGGATATGATCGCGTTTATCCAGAGCGACCTGATGGTATTCGGCGCGGGTATTCTGATTTTTATCGTGGTGACCCTGCTGCTTATTTTCCGCCAGCCGCGCTGGGTAATCCTGCCGCTGATTACCTGTGTCACCACCGCTGTGGTAATGCTGGGCTTGCTGTCCTGGCTCGACTGGCGGATGACCGTGATTTCCGCCAACTTTGTTGCTCTGCTGTTGATCATCACGCTGGCGATTACCATCCATCTGGCGGTGCGCTACCGGGAATATTTTGCCGAGCATCCGGAGTGGGATCGCTTCCAGCTGGCCTCCGCCACCGTCGCGTTTATGGCCAAACCGTGCCTGTATACGGGCCTGACCACCATGGTTGCATTTATCTCGTTAGTGGTGAGTGGTATTCGTCCGGTGATTGATTTCGGCTGGATGATGAGCATCGGTGTGACCTTGGCACTGGTGCTGTCCTTCCTGATTATCCCCGCCAGCCTGATGCTGCTGAAAAAGCAGGACGGTGCATTGGGCAGAGACAATTCACACGCGTTTACCCAGGTGTTTTCCCGCTTTGCGGAGCACCACAAGGCGGTAGTGCTAGGGGTTGCCGTGCTGGCGGCCATCATCAGTGCCGTGGGTATCTCCCGCCTGAAAGTTGAAAACCGGTTTATCGATTACTTTGATGACTCGACGGAAATCCACCAGGGCATGCTGGTGATCGACCAGCGTCTCGGCGGCACCATCAATCTGGATATCGTGTTGAATAAACCCGAGGATTCCGCGCCCGCATTCGAGGGTGAGGAAGATCCCTTTGGCAGCGACTTCGGAGGAGAAGAGTTAGCTGGGGATGAATCTGTCGGTGGTGAAGCAGGCGGTGATCCGTTTGCCGCTGAAGACCCGTTTGCCAGCGAGGATCCGTTCGCTGCGGACGACCCCTTTGCCAGCGAGGGCGAGGCAGTGGCGCCGGACGCCTACTGGTTTACCGTTGCCGGTTTAAACCAGATCGAGCAACTGCACGACTTCCTTGAAGCGCAGCCGGAAATTGGCAAGGTGCAATCGCTCGCGACCCTGTACAAGGTGGCGCAGGATCTGAACGACGGCGGCCTGAATGATTTTGAGCTGGCGGTAGCACGCCAGACTTTGCCGGAAGAGATCAATCAGGTTCTGGTCAATCCTTACTGGTCCCCGCGGGAGCAGCAGGCCCGGATTACCATGCGGGTAATGGAGACGGACCCGAACTTGCGCCGGGATGAGCTGATCCAGCGTATTTACACCTTTGCCGAGGACGAAATGGGATTGGCCCCGGAGAATGTGCGTCAGACCGGCATGCTGGTGCTCTACAACAACATGCTGCAGAGCTTGTTTAAGTCGCAGATCCTCACCCTGGGTGCGGTGTTTGCCGGCATTCTGTTGATGTTCCTGGTGTTGTTCCGCTCCCTGTCTCTGGCCGTAATTGCGCTGGTACCGAATATTCTCGCCGCCTGTGTGGTGCTCGGGGGCATGGGGCTGGCGAATATTCCGCTGGATATGATGACCATTACCATTGCGGCCATTACTGTGGGTATTGGCGTGGACCATGCGATTCACTACCTGTACCGCTTCCGCGAGGAGTTTGCCAAAGACGGCGATTACGTGGCGACCATGCATCGCAGTCATGCCACCATTGGCCGGGCGATGTTCTACACCGCGATTACCATCATTGCCGGTTTCTCGATTTTGGCGCTGTCGAAGTTTGTACCGTCCATATACTTTGGCCTGCTGACTGCACTGGCTATGTCTGCGGCGCTGCTGGGCTCCCTGACCCTGCTGCCGCTGCTGCTGGTGCTGTTCAAGCCGCTGCCAAAACCTGCGGGAGATACCTCGCCGGGAAAGCCTCTGCCGGTGGCTGAGGCGTGCGCTAGCTGACAGCGTTTGCCGGTAGCCAATTACCATTGATTGGTTGAGTTTCGGGCCCGTGGATGTGAATCCCCGGGCCCGAATTGTTTTCGCTCACAGCATCAGCCTTCTAACCTTATGGGATACGCAGCAGTAGGTTGGCTGACCTGTGGGTGGTGAGGAAGTGCGAAAAAGTCGCGTAGCAATACTGATTCCGGGCATCTTTGACCGGGGCAACTCGATGCTCAGGATGCAGCATGCCCTGAATTTGGCGGGATTCACCACGCACAATGTCAAACTGAAAACCAACAGTGGTTGGCACGGCATGGAGCCTATGGCCCTGCAGCTGCGCGATCTGGTGGAAGAGGTAACCCGTCAGGGGGAAACCTGTGCGCTGGTGGGGTTCAGTATGGGAGGCATTGTTGCGCGCTATTACCTGCAGCGCTTGGGTGGCGCGGACAGGGTACACAAATTTATTTCCCTCTCCAGCCCACATTTTGGCAGTGCCTGGGCGCACTTCCTGCCCTACAAAGGCGGGCGTCAGCTGCGCATCGGCAGCGATTTCCTGGGTGACCTCAATAGCGATTCGGGATTACTGGAGTGCACTGCGCCGGTCTCCATCTGGACGCCCTACGATACCACCATCGTGCCTTACACCAGTTCCCGCCTGCCACTGGGAGAAACCTACCAGGTGCCGGTCAGCTTGCACCGCTGGGTGCCACAAAATCCGCGGGTGATTGAAATCGTTGCCCAGGAATTGTCGAGTGTACTGGTGAGGCCTTGGTAAGGCGCTGGTGAATGCGGGCGCTGGGCCCGCGTGCGGAAATGTGGATAAGTGCTCGCTATTGATAAGCGCTGGAGAGCGACCGGCTGTTAGTCGTTCTGCATAAAAAAATCGCGCAGGTAGCGAAACAGTTTGCGTTGATTGGTGGGCGCTTTTTTATTGGCGATTTCTTTATTTGATTCGCGAATCAGGGCGCGTAACTGCTGGTGGTCTACACTGGGGTAGGCGTCAAAGAAGGCGCTCTGGGCATCTTTGCCTTGCTCCAGCAGTCGCTGGCGCCAGTCTTCCGCCATGCGGTCAAAGCGCAGGTGTTGATGATCCTGCTCTTTGTGCTTTTCCAGCACGGCCCGGATTGCCTCTACATCGGCATTGCGCATCAGTTTGCCAATAAACTGCAGTTGCCGGCGGCGGGCTTCGCGTGACTTGATGCGGTGCATGGTGTCGATGGCGTCTGTGAGCTCGGCATCCATCGGCACTTCCGCAAGCTTGGCCGCGTTCAACTCGGTTAACTGCTTGCCCAGTGTCTGGAGTTCATGCATTTCCTGTTTGAGCTGGGTCTTGCTCTTCGGCAGGTCCTCGTCAAATTCATCGTGTGAGTCAAAGTCGTCGGAATTGTGCATAAAACATCTCAAGAAATTTGGCGCTCCACGGCAGGAGCGGCATCAGGCGAAATACAAGGTAGCGAGACCGAGGAAGGACATGAATCCTACCACATCGGTCACCGTGGTCAGTGCCACACCGCCGGCTAGCGCCGGGTCTATGCGCATGGCGCGGAGCGTCACCGGCAAGATAGCGCCGGCGAGGGCGGCGGTAATCAGGTTGATGACCATGGCGGCAATAATAATCCAGGCAATGCGGTGATCCCCAAACCACAGCGCAGTGATGGCGCCGAGGACTGTGGACCACAAGATGGCATTCAGCGCCCCGCTGGCCAGCTCCCTAGACAATAGCCATCCCAGGTTGCTTTTGCCTATCTGGCCGAGGGCCATGCCGCGGATCACCACCGTAAGCGTCTGGCTGCCGGCAACCCCCCCCATACTGGCGACAATGGGCATCAGCACCGCCAGGGCCACCACCTTGTCGATGGTGCCCTGAAACAGGTTGATGACCCAGGACGCCAGCAGCGCTGTGAGCAGATTGACACCGAGCCAGATGGCGCGGCGGGGGGCGGTGCGGGCGACGGTGGCGAAGGTGTCTTCTTCTTCGTCGAGACCAGCGAGGCTCATCAGCGAGTGGTCTGCATCTTCGCGGATCACATCCACCACGTCATCGATGGTGATGCGCCCGAGCAGGCGCTTGTGTTCATCCACCACTGGCGCGGTTACCCAGTCGTATTTGGTAAACAGCCGCGCCACTTCATCGTCGGGCATATCTGCGGGAATCGGGTCCACATCGGTCACCATAACTTCGCGCACGGTGACGGACGGATCGGTGGTTAACAGCTTGGTCAGTGGCAGCAGGCCGATAAAGCGGTCTTTGCGGGTTACCACAAACAGGTTGTCGGTGGACTCGGGGAGTTGGTCGTGCCGGCGCAGATAGCGCAAAACCACGTCGAGGGTAAGGTTGGGGCGCACGGACACGATCTCCGTGTCCATCAGGCCGCCGGCCGTTTCCTCGTCGTAGGCGAGGACGCTTTCCACACGCTTGCGGTCGCTCTCGCTCATCGCCGAGAGCACCTCTGCCATCACCCGCTCCGGCAGCTGCTGCAGAATATCGGCGACGTCATCCGCATTCAGCCCCTCCATGATGGTTACCATTTCCTTGGTATCCATGGTGGAAAGAATCTGGCTTTGTACCTCGTCGGGGAGCTCTTGCAGGACTTCCCCTTCCACGTCCTGGTCGATGAGTTTCCACAGGACCTGGCGAATGTGCGGGGGCGAACTTTCCAGCAGTTGGGCAATACTCTGCGGCGACAGGGATGCCAGCATCTGCTGTACTTCCCGGCCGGTGCCGCTATCCAGCGCCGCATATAGCTCGCCGAGCTGCTTTTGCGCGCGGAAGGTAAAGTCCGTATTGGTGGTGGGATTAACCACGGTGTTTCCTGCTAGCTGGTGGTGTTGCGCGTGTGCCGCGTTTGGCGGCGTGTATGGCGATCAGGCCCTGCGCTTACTCACCCTCACCGAAGCGGTCGTTGATCAGTGCGCAAATGGCTTTGTGCGCGGCGTCTTCGTCGCGGCCGATGACTTCCAGTTCCAGCTCGATGCCCTTGCCGGCGGCCAGCAACATCAACGCCATCACGCTCTTGCCATCTACCGCCTTGCCCTGGCAGTGCACCTTCACCTCAGAGGAAAAACGGGCGCTGGTTTGGGCAAACTTACTGGCGGCACGGGCGTGCAGTCCGAGCTTGTTGATGATGGTGATCCGGCTTTTTTGCATGGGCGCTGTTCTTCTGGTTATCGGTGCGGGTAGCGGGGCGTTTCCTGGGGGATTCAGTCCCGGTTTTTCTGCTGTTCCCGGTGGCGTATCTGAATATTTTCAAAGGTCTCGGCGAAATGCCTGGCGAGAGCTTCCACCATATACACGGAGCGGTGCCTGCCGCCGGTGCAACCGATCGAGACGGAGGTATAGCTGCGGTTGCTCTGCTGGTAGGAGGGCAGCCAGCGCTCCAGATACGCGGTGATATCTCGCTGCATATCCTCGGTTTCCTGATGGGAGCGGAGAAACTCGGCGACCTCGGGGTCTTTGCCGGTCTTCTCGCGCAACTCGGGTACCCAGTAGGGGTTGGGCAGACAGCGCAGATCAAACACCAGATCCGCATCCACGGGTACCCCGTGCTTGAAACCGAAGGACTGAAACAGTACCGCCATGCCCGGTGAGTCCTTGCCCACGACACGGGTCTTAATCTGGTCTCGCAGCTGGTGCAGGCTGAGATTGCTGGTATCGATCACCAGGTCGGCCATGGCAGCGAGTGGCGCGAGGATCTCTTTCTCGCGATTGAGTGCTTCCAGCAGATGGGTATGGCTGTCGCTCAATGGATGCTTGCGGCGAGTCTCGCTAAAGCGCTGTACCAGGACCGGTGAGCGCGCGTCCAGATAAACCACATCGCAGTCCACGCCATTTGCGCGCAGGTCGTCAATGATCTTGGGGGCCTGGGCCACATCCTGCCACAGGGTGCGCGCATCAATGCCCAGTGCTAGCTGGGTGTTTTCCTCCGGCGGCTGCTGGCTAACGCGGCGCAGCAGGTCCGGCACCAGGCTGGTGGGAAGGTTGTCGATACAGTTGAAGCCAACGTCTTCCAGCAGCTGTAGGGCAGAACTTTTTCCTGAACCCGAACGGCCGCTGATAATGACCAATCGCATTGCTGTCGCGCTCCTTGCTGGTTGGCTGGCACCGGTTTTGGTGTAGCGGTGGCGAACCGTGCCAGTATAAAGCAGTCACCCCCGGTAGCGGGGTGGAAATTTATGCCGCTGCAGCGCTGTTAATGGCCAGCGCGTAGAGCTCGTCGCTGGTGGTGGCGTCACGTAATTTTTCCCGCACCCGGCTGTCGCTGAATAGCGCGGCAATTTCCGCCAGGGTATCGAGGTGCTCCTGCTCTGAATCGTCGGGGACGAGCAGCGCAAACAACAGGTCCACGGGCTGCCGGTCGATGGCATCGAAGTCTACCGCAGGGGAGGTGGTGCACAGCACTCCGATCGGCTTTTCGCAGCCGGGCAGGCGGCAGTGGGGGATGGCGACCCCTTCGCCAATACCGGTGGATCCCAGTCGTTCACGGGCGACCAGCTGACTGAATACCGTGTCGGCATCCAGCTCGGGGAACTGTTCAGAGATCGCCTGGGCGATATTGAGCAACAGCTTCTTCTTGCTACTCCCAGCCAGGTGGCAAAGACTCAGGCGGGGAGAGAGTAATGCTTCCAATGTCATAACGTACAGATGATCTAGCGGTGCAAGTCAGCCGTTGCTCTTGGGTACTCCAAGTACTGAGACTAGCGGTGACTGCGTAACTTCTCTTTGTGTTTCAGCAGCTGACGGTCGAGCTTGTCCGTGAGCGAATCGATCGCTGCGTACATATCGTCAGATTCCGAGTCGGCAAAAATATCCTTGTTGCCGTTTACGTGCACTAAGGCCTCGGCTTTCTGAGTGAGTTTGTCGACAGACAGAGTGACCTGTGCATTGTTGACGAGGTCGTTGTGGCGGGAGAGCTTGTCCAGTTTGGTCAGGCAGTAATCGCGAATGGCCGGAGTAACTTCTACATGGTGACCACTGATATTGATCTGCATGGATTTCTCCTTATTGGGTACAACACGAATCCTGTCGCACCCCCGCTCAGGGCGGCAACCCTACTAGGAAGTGCGTCAGAATGGAAGGATACACTCGGCGCAGGGCTATTGGTTGTGCGGAATACTGCTTTCAGGGCTCGAAGTAGTCAGTATGCGAGGCAAGTTTTCGCTGAAAAATGACCGGTTTGGTTAGACCAGTCTCTTACGCTCGCTCGAAGAGGGGATACCCATGGATTCCCGGTACTTGGCCACAGTGCGTCTTGCGACTTTGATGCCCTGGGAGTCCAGTTCCTGGGTGATCTTGTTATCGGATAGTGGTTTACGCGGCTGCTCGCCATCGATCAGCTTGCGAATCAGCGCGCGAATGGCGGTGGATGAGGCGTCTTCACCGGAGTCGGTGCTCACGTGGCTGGAGAAGAAATACTTGAGTTCGAATACGCCCCGGGGGGTGAGCATGTACTTCTGGGTGGTCACCCGCGAGATGGTGGACTCGTGCATGCCGATGGTCTCGGCAATATTCGCCAGCACCATGGGTTTCATGGCTTCGGGACCCTGCTCGAAAAAGCCCTGTTGTTTTTCCACGATGCTGCTGGCCACTTTGAGCAGTGTCTCGTGGCGGCTCTGTAGGCTCTTCAGGAACCAGCGGGCTTCTTGCAGGTTGTCCCGCAGGTAGTTGTTTTCGCTGGAGTTGTCAGCTCGCTTGATCAGCGAGGCGTAGGTGTCGTTGATGCGCAGCTTGGGGGTGGTTTCCGGGTTTAGCTCCACTACCCAGCGATCCTGCTTGCGAGTGACGATGACGTCCGGCACCACATACTGTGGCTCCTCGCCGCCAAAGACTTCACCGGGGTAGGGGGTGAGCGTCTGAATCAGGCGCATCACTTCACCAAGCTGTGTTTCATTGAGGCGGGTGCGTCGGCTTAGCTGGCGAAAATCGCGTTTGCCCAGCAGATCGAGGTGCTGGCCGACTACGGTCAGCGCCTGTTCCAGCCAGGGGGTCCCCTCGGGTAGCTGACGCAACTGCAGGATCAGGCTTTCACGCAGGTCGCGGGCGCCACAGCCAACGGGTTCAAGCTGTTGAATCGTCTTGAGGACCGCGGTTACTTCATCGGTATCCACTTCGAGGGATTCCGCCAATTCTTCCACGCTGGTATCGAGAAAGCCGTTCGGGGCGATGGCGTCAATGAGTGCCTCGCCGATCTGCTTGTCCGAGTCGGTGAGTGGTGTGAGGTTCAGTTGCCACAGCAGGTGATCCTGCAGGCTTTCGGAGACCGCGTTGCGCTGCTCCAGCGCGTACTCTTCCGTTTCCGCCGACCCGCTGCTGGTGCCACCGGAGTAAATGTCATCCCAGCGGGTATCTACCGGCAATTCGTCGGGGATGTCGCTGCTCCAGTCCCCCTCGGCGGTGGATTCTGCCTGGGGCTCTGGTGCGCTCTCGGTGCGTTCTTCGGCTTGCTGGGCTGGGGTGTTCTGGTCTTGGTGGGACTCGCCGGCGTGCTCGTCAAAATCTGACTCGAGCAGCGGGTTGCTGTCCAGTGCGGATTGAATTTCCTGTTGCAGATCCAGCGTCGACAATTGCAGCAGGCGAATAGCCTGCTGCAGCTGGGGGGTCATTGTCAGCTGCGTGCCGAGTTTTAACTGGAGTGACTGCTTCATAGAGGTTTGCCGGCAGAAAAATCTGGCGATGACCTACCGAAAAGAATTTTATTCCTTTGGCGGCGGGATAAGGCTCATTTCCTGCAGACTACCCCGGGGAGGGTAGGAAGACAAGGGGCAAGTTAAGCAATAAGTATGCCGAAAAAGTCACGCCTTCCGGTTAAGCGTGTATTCCCGTGATCAAAATCTCTATTTTTCACGGTTTCTGGAAAGCTTTTCTGAAAAAGGCTCAAATCGTGAACTGATGGCCCAGGTACACATCTTTCACTCGTTTGTTTTCGGCGACGTCTCTGGGGTTGCCAGAGGCGATGATGTGACCTTCGCTGACGATGTAGGCGATTTCGCAGATGTCGAGGGTCTCGCGCACATTGTGGTCGGTGATCAGGACGCCGATATCGCGATCCCGCAGGTGGCGAATGATTTGCTGGATATCGGCGACGGAGATCGGGTCAACACCGGCAAAGGGTTCGTCCAGCAGTACGAATGCAGGGTTTGTCGCGAGTGCGCGCGCTATTTCCACTCGGCGGCGTTCACCGCCGGAGAGTGCCATGCCGAGGCTCTCGCGAATATGCGTGATATGGAACTCTTCCAGCAATGACTCGAGTTGCTCTTTGCGCTGCGTGCGGTCGAGGTCTTTGCGGGTCTCCAGAATTGCCATGATGTTGTCTTGTACCGACAGGCGCCGGAATACCGAGGCTTCCTGTGGCAGGTAGCCAATACCCTTGCGGGCGCGACCGTGCATGGAGAGGCCGGTAATGTCCTCATCATCGATCAAAACCTGGCCCGCGTCGGCCTGTACCAAGCCCGCAATCATATAAAAACAGGTGGTTTTACCCGCGCCATTGGGGCCGAGCAGGCCTACAATCTGCCCGCTGGATACGCTGACGGACACATCCTGAACAACTTTGCGCTTTTTGTATTGCTTGGCGAGGTGTAGTGCCTTGAGCGTGGGCATTGCTTAATTCCGCTGTCAGCGCTGCGCGCTGTTTGAATTTTTTTTTCGTGATCTTGTCGATGTAAGAGGGGCGTTATTGCCCATCCTGAGCTGGCTTGGCCTCCGGCTTCCAGATCATCTCGACGCGCTTCTTCTCGGACTGGCCCTGAGCCTGCATCTGCTCGCTGTTGAGGTCATAGTCGATGCGTTCGGCAGACAGGGTATTGCCGTCGCGATCGACAAAGGCTTCACCAGTTAGCTGTAGGGCATCGCTTGCTACCAGGAATTCGATTCGCTGGGCGCGGGCCTTTACTGGATTAGTGCTTTCTTCCACTTGCTGTTGGAAGTGTGCGGGTTTGCCGGTGGCGACCACTTTGTTGATTTCGCCTTTGCTGTTGCCGTGCACTTCCACGCGGTCTGCGCGAATTTGCAGCGAGCCCTGGCTGATGACTACGTTGCCACTGTAGATCGAAAGGTTTTTGCTGCGATTGGCCTCGAGGTTGTCGGCGGAGACTTTGACAGGCTGTTGTCGATCGTCGGGCAGTGCAAGTGCCTGCGGAGCCGCCAGTACGCAGGCTGCGGTGAGCGCGAGTGCGGCGATTTGCCCGCGGGAATTAGCGAGTTTCATAGCGACTTTCCACATTGGAGAGTATTTCTACCTTGTCTTGTTTGAGGTCTGCCCGCAGGCCTTTGCCGGTAGTGATGTTGGCACCATCGGTAATGGTAACAACTTTGTCGGTTTCGGCGAATTCCTCGCGGGGTTTAAGGGTAATTTTCGGAGTGCGCAGGGTGATTCCCGGTTGCGGCAGCTCTGAGACAGAAACGTCTCCCTGCAATACAACTCTCTGGCCGTTGTTGTAGGCAATACCCTTGCGCGACTCGGTGCGCCATTTCGTGTCTTCGCCCTGATAAAACATCATGCGCGGTTCGGTAAGGTCGGCGCGGTCGCGGCGGGCAAACCGAAAGAAGGTAATGCGCTCGGCGTCCACTTCATAGGCGAGATCGCCATCGATGTTGTAGTGGCGTGTACGCGCATCGCGAATGATCAGGTCCGCGGCACGATTGTGTTCCTGCTGGGTGGGGCGTTTACCCAGTAGCTGCTCTGGTGGGCTCTCGGTAAACCAGAGTCCGGCAGAGATGAGAGCCACCACGATCACCAGGGGGAGCCAGGTGCGCATTCCGTTGTTTCTTCCTTTTCTCAGTCTGCTAAATAAGGAGCGAGGGCGGCCTCAAAGGTTCCCTGCGCGTGCATGATACGGTCGCAT